>CAJLCM010000046.1:0-16008 GCA_905205145.1 uncultured Collinsella sp. | reverse complement strand
TGACGGCACGCCTCTTTGCCTGGTCGGTTCGAACCGTCAAGAGCCTGTACGGTCGCATTATCACCAATTACCTCGTTCGCGCGCTCGTGGGTGCGCTCGTGGTGCTCGCGGCCTACGCGATGCTCGACGCCTGGAAGTATGCCGGCCTTGCCACCTGGCTCTCAGGCGCCGGGTTCGCCGGCAACACCACCCTGGCGGACGCAGCCATCAAGCTCGTGGTTACGGCCCTCACCCTGGGCGCCGGCTTCCAAGGCGGCGAGGTCACGCCCCTGTTTGGCATCGGTGCGGCACTCGGCGGCTGGATCGGTTGCCTCGTCGGAATCGACCCCAGCTTTCTGGCGGCGCTAGGCATGCTCGGCGTGTTCTGCGCCGGCCTCAACGTGCCCATCACCACCTGCATGATGGCCATCGACCTGTTCCACGGCACGGCCGCCGGGTTCTTTGTCATCGTGGCCTTTATCAGCTACCTAACCGGCGGACACCGTGGCGTGTACCCCGCCCAGCGCATCATCTCACCCAAGCGCCGTTCGCTTATTGTGGATGAGGGCGGTACGGTAGCGGATGCTATCGAGCGCCACAACGACCTGATAGAGTAGACGTAAATATTCGCCGTGCAGCCACAATCGGGGGCAATTCGACCTGAGCGCGACCGCACCGTCACGTCATACGCCGGGAGTCACCCCATGCACGCAACTGATTTTGGTCGCACGCTCATCATCGCCAACCCAGCCGCCCAGTCGGGTGCGGCGCATGAAGTTGCCGAGCGCCTGCAGCGCTTTTTGGACATGACTGCACGCGCATCCCAGTTTGACCTGATGCTAACCGAGCGCATGGGACATGCCAAGGGACTTGCCGCACAGGCTCAGGGCTATCGCACCGTTATCGCCCTTGGCGGCGATGGCGTGATCCACGAGGTCGTCAACGGGCTTATGACGCAAGAGGAGGACACCCGTCCCGCCCTTGCCGTCCTACCCGTTGGTTCCGGCAACGATTTTGCCCAAACGCTCGGTATCGAAGATTTCTCCGGTAAGAATTTTGGCGCGCTGCTCACCTGTGAGCTGCGGCGTCAAGACATCGGGCGTATTCGCTCATGGAACCCCGCAAGCGGTAGCGGCGAGGCTACCGTTGAGTACTACGACCAGACGCTTTCGGTCGGCATCGATGCCGCCATCGGCCTTGGCACCACCGAGCTACGCAAAAAGACCGGCTTAACGGGCGCTCCGCTCTACACCCTCTCGGGACTTGAGCAGTTTGGCCTGCGCTACCGCAACTACCCCATGACGGTGAGCTTTGACGGTGCGCCCGCCGAGCGCGTGCGCGCGATTATCATGGCCATCCAGCTGGGGCCCACCTATGGTTCGGGCTATCGCATCTGTCCCGACGCCAACCCGTGCGACGGCATCCTCGACGTTTGCTACGCCTGCGGCCCCGTCCCCCGTGCGGTCGCCCTGCCTATGTTCCTTTCAGCAAAGGACGGCCATCATACCAAGCTGCCACCGGTTCGCATGCGCCGCTGCCGCCATGCCGAGCTCACCTTTGAGGAGCCCGACTACCCCATTCAGGCTGACGGCGAGCCCGTCGTCGCCTCGCGCATCGAGGTGGACATTCTTCCCGCCGTTCTCGAGGTCTGGCACCCAACCCGCTAACCCCACCTAAGTTGCGGTGAAATAGGGACTGTTTATGCAGCAAAAGCCGCAAAACAGTCCCTATTTCACCGCAACTTATTGAGAAGATCATTCCTCCCCACCCGGCTTGCGACGGTTGGCTTTTTTAATGGCGTTGAAGTGCTTGTCATTGAGTCTGCGCTGGCGAGAGCGCTGAGGCACTTTGGTCTTGACGCGACGGCGCGGCGGATGACCACGACGCTCAAACTCAGCGCGCAGCTTACGCAGGCAGCTCGCGCGATTCTGGAACTGACTGCGGCTCTCGCGCGCCGTCACGGTAATCCCCGAAGGGATATGTTTCATGCGCACCGCCGAGTCCGTCGTGTTCACGCCCTGTCCGCCCGGACCCGTCGCGCGAAATACCTGCACCTCGCAATCGCGCGCCAGCTCCTCGACCGACATCTCGGCAAAGCGCGCATACTCGCGCCATCCCATCTTGTTCTCATCCATATCAACACCTCCCCTCATACAAAAAATGTGACAAAGGGAAAGCCCCTTTGTCACATCGCATACCAATCGCTTATGTCGCGCGCTTAGGCGAAGGTGATCTCGCCGGTCTCACAGTCCATATCGGCGATACGGGCCAGGCTCTCGACGCGGAAACCACGCTCGCGGAGCTTATCGCCACCGCCCTGGAAGCCCTTCTCCACCGCAATGCCAATACCGGACACCTCGGCACCCGCAGCCTCGCAGATCTTGATAAGACCCTCGAGCGCGCAGCCGTTGGCCAAAAAGTCGTCGATGATCAGGACCTTGTCGCCCTCGGACAGGAAGCGCTTGCCGACGATGACCGGGTACTCCTTCTGCTTGGTAAAGGAGTAGATGGTCGTGGCATACTGCTCGCCGTCAAGGTTGATGGACTGGGCCTTCTTGGCAAAGACCACCGGCACGCCGCCAAAATGCTGGGCTGCAATGCAAGCCATGCCAATGCCCGAAGCCTCGATCGTCAGGATCTTGTTGATCTCGACACCCTCGAACAGACGGGCCCACTCGGCGCCCATGTGGTCGAACAGCTCAACGTCGCATTGGTGGTTGAGGAAGGCATCAACCTTAAGGACGTTACCGGCCTTTACGATGCCGTCATGGCGAATACGATCCTCAAGCTCCTGCATGGCGCAACCCCTTCTCGCGGCAACGATACCGCGCGATTAATAAACGTTGTTCGATAGTCTACCACGGACCTACCCCCGCCCGCCCCACAAGCCCCATCGCACCACAAACCAGTCTTTTTGGGACGGCGCGAATCGTGGCAGACAGCCTCCCAACGCGCTAATGGCGGGCGCGCGTCCTCACCAAACGTACCAATGTGAGCGCAAAGCCCACGGTAGCAACGGCCATCAACACGTAGAATACCAAACGGAAGCCAAAGAGGAACACGTCCGGACGACCCGCCACATAGCTCGTGACCGTCTTGCCCATCGCCGCGCTCGTCTGTCCATACAGGATGCGCGACGCCGCCGTAATACCCAGCGCTATGCCCGCATAGCGCGCCAAGCTGCTCAAGCTGCCCGCAAAGCCAAGCGCCTCACGCGGAGCCGAACCCATATACAGCGAATTATTGGGACTCTGGAAGATCGACGTGCCGCACGACATAAACGCAACGCAGCACACGATCATCAAGATGGAAGAGTGCTCGTCAAGCGTGCTCACCGCAAAGAGACCGCACACGTACACGCCCAGGCCAACGGCCGTGGGCGCTTCACAACCAACACGGTCGGACACCGAGCCCGAAAGCGGGCCCACAAAGGCATTCACGACCGGCATCGCCAAAAACAACAGGCCGGAGATATCGGAGCTAAAGCCGTGGGCATCCTGAAAGTAGAACGGCAGCACAAACTCGGAGGCACCGATACCCACGAACACGATAAGCATGCAAGCCAGGTTAATCGTGAAAGCCGAGCTCGCAAAGCAGCGACGCGCCGCCTCTGTCAACGGCATAGGGCGTTCGCCAGCCTCCGGCTTCACATGCGGCAGCGTATAGAGTCCCACGATAAACGAGATTACGCCAATGGGCAGATTGATAAGGAAGATGCTCTCCCAGGGAAAGCTCGCCACCAGCACGCCGCCGAGCACGGGGCCGCACATCATGCCAAGAGCCACAAAGGTCGCCAGAATGCCCATGGCACGGCCGCGCTCACGCGCCGGAAACGACTCGGTGATGATGCCCATATTGTTGGCCATCGCGGCGGCACAGCCAATGCCCTGCACGAAACGCGCCAAGATAAGCACCTCGAGCGAAGCCGAAAGCCCGCAAAGCAACGAGCCACCCGTAAAGACGATTACACCAAGCTGGAACACATTCACCTTGCCGCGCACATCGCCCAAGCGGCCAAACGGCAGCATGGCGACGCACGTCGCGAGCAGATACACCGAGCTCACGAGCTGAATGCGGTCGAGACCCACCCCCAGCTCCTTTTGCATCACTGGGAGCGCCACCGTCACGATGCTCGCATCCAGACACGCCATAAAGGTCATGACGAGCACGGTGAACAGAATCGC
The DNA here is from genome assembly GCA_905205145.1 of uncultured Collinsella sp. Taxonomy (GTDB): domain Bacteria; phylum Actinomycetota; class Coriobacteriia; order Coriobacteriales; family Coriobacteriaceae; genus Collinsella. The sequence goes on along the minus strand of CAJLCM010000046.1, from coordinate 11,845 downwards.
CCATTTATTCTTACCGTGGGTGTCGCCCTCTAGGGCAATGTGTTCGCGGCGCAGCTGCTCGGCAGTTTTCTCCATGTATATCCTTTCTATCGTGCAACGCAAAAACGGGACCCCAATCGCCTACAAACGGACACGATCGGGGTCCCGCCTACGGAATCGGAACTATGAGGACGTCGTCAGCCGAAAAGCCGTCCCACGCCTAGCACGCACGCTAGCCTAGCACTGCTCGAGCGCCTGCTCAAGGTCGGCAATCAGATCGGCCGTGTCCTCGAGGCCGCACGACAGGCGCACCATGTCGGCGGAGATACCGCAGGCGATGAGCTCCTCATCGTTCATCTGGCGATGGGTGGCGTTTGCCGGATGCAAGCAGCAGGTGCGGGCGTCGGCCACGTGCGTAGCGATCTGGGCGAGCTTGAGGCTCTTCATAAAGGTCTCGGCCGCCGCGCGACCACCGATAAAGCCAAAGCTTACGACGCCGCACGTACCGTTGGGCATGTACTTCTGAGCGATGTCATAGTACTTATCGCCCTCCAGGCCCGGATAGCTCACGAAGCGCACCTTGGGATGGCTCTGCAGGAACTTGGCAACGGCCAGGCCGTTCTCGCAATGACGCGGCATGCGCACATGCAGGCTCTCGAGCGAGCTGTTCAAGAAGAAGGCCGCCTGCGGATTCTGCATAGGACCAAGATCGCGCATGAGCTGAGCGGTTGCCTTGGTAATGAAGGCACCCTCGCGACCAAACTTCTCGGCATAGGTCACGCCGTGGTAGCTCTCATCGGGCGTGGTGAGACCCGGGAACTTGTCCGCATGAGCCATCCAGTCAAACTGGCCGTGATCGACAATCACGCCACCCAGGTAGGCAGCATGTCCATCCATGTACTTGGTGGTGGAGTGCGTAACGATGTCGGCGCCCCACTCAAAGGGACGGCACATCACGGGCGTCGGGAAGGTGTTGTCGACCATCAGCGGCACGCCGTGGTCATGTGCGGCCTTGGCAAAGCGCTCAATATCGAGCACAGCAAGGGCGGGGTTGGCGATCGTCTCGCCAAAGACGAGCTTGGTATTGGGCTCAAAGGCTGCCTCGAGCTCCTCATCGGTGCAGTCGGGGGCGACGAACGTGCAGGTAACGCCCATGCGGCCCATGGTGTGGGCGAGCAGGTTGTAGGTACCGCCGTAGATGGCAGAGCTCGCGACCACGTGATCGCCGGCACCGGCTACGTTAAAGATCGCGAGGAAATTCGCCGCCATGCCCGAGCTCGTGAGCATCGCTGCGGTGCCGCCCTCCATCTCGCAGATCTTGGCGGCAACCAAATCGCACGTGGGGTTCTGCAGACGGCTGTAGAAATAGCCCGACTCCTCCAGGTCAAACAGCTTGCCCATGTGCTCGGACGTGTCGTACTTCCACGTGGTTGACTGGTAGATGGGCACCTGGCGCGGCTCGGCATCTCCCGGGTGATAGCCGCCCTGAACACACGTCGTACCGATGGTCTGCTCGCTCATATCTAGCTCCCTTGCCTGGGTTACGTTTTATTCGGTTCACGATACCGCTACCGCACACCCCTCTCAACCCATCCCCAAGGTAGGTTGTGGAACAAATTGATCCGGGGTATTCATCTCAAGCCTTGGGCATTTGTTCGATAGATAAAAATGAGGCATAGATGGAGCTCTCGATGATTACATGCACCGTCACGGGTACCATAGGCGGGTACACCGTAACCAAGGAGACAACGATGAAGCAAATCGATACGGCCCAGCTCGACATCACCGCCTGTCAGGCTCAGGCTGCCGAATACCACGCCCGTGGCTTTAACTGCGCGCAGGCCGTCGCCTGCACGCTCGCACCTGCCGTCGGACTCGACCCTCAGGTCGCCTTTACCCTCACCGAGGGCTTTGGCGCCGGCATGGGCGGCATGACCGAAACCTGCGGCGCCATCTCGGGCGCCGTGGCCATCATGGGCTTCGTGATGAGCGACGGCATGGAAAACCCCAAGACCAAGGGCCAGACCTACAAGCTGTCGCGCGAAATCGCCAAGCGTTTTGGCGAGAAGAACACGACGACCGTCTGCGGCACGCTCAAGGGCATCGGATCGGATAAGGGTCCGCTCCGCAGCTGCCCCGGTTGCATCGACGATGCCATCGAGATCGCCTGCGATGTGCTAAAGCAGCTCGCCGAGTAGACGGCATCAACATAAAACGACGGCCGACGCACTTGGGATCCATCCAAAAGCACGCCGGCCGTCGCCGTTAGAACTCGGCAAATTCGGGAGCGCCGGCCTCAATCTCCTCGCGCCCCGCCATAAGCTCGCGCATCTTGGCGCAAAACGGCTCCTGCTCCCCCGCCTTAAACACCAAATGAATTGTCACGGCATCCGCGTAATCGGTATCCGAAACCTTGGCACCCGAATCCTGCGCCAAACGAAGCACCTGCTCATACTGCGGATAGGCCACGTGCACGTCAACAGGCACGACGCTCGTCATCTCGACGATCTGCCCGGCCTCCTGAGCCGCGGCCACCGCCGCCTGCGTCGCCGCGGTATAGGCGCGTACCAAGCCACCAGGCCCCAACAACGTGCCACCAAAATAGCGCGTCACTACGCAGCAAACATTTTTGAGCCCCGCACCGCGCAACACCTCGAGCGTCGGCATACCGCTCGTGCGGCTCGGCTCACCGTCATCGCTCTGGCGCTCGCGTCCATCGACCAAAATCCACGCGGGAACATTGTGTCGAGCGTCGTAATGACGTTTGCGAACGGTCTCGATAAAGGCATTCGCCTCATCCTCGGACTCAATATGGACCAGCTGGGCAATAAACCGGCTCTTGCGGTCCACAAACTCGCCTGAAGCCTCAATATTCGATTGCAGAGTAAAATAGCTGTCCAACAAAGCCCCTCAACAACAAGCAAAGCAACAAACAGCCTCAATAATACGGCAGAAACCGTACCGTTGCCCTCGCCAACAAGAACGGAAACGCCAATGATGCCATCGCCAACAGCGAGACGGCGTCAGCTGAGTCGATTTGGCCCGAAAGAGGAGGGAGCACGCCTTATGGCGGCGACCGACGAATGAGCGCCAAATCGGCCAGCTGACGCCGTCGAAAGCGAGAACCCGTCAGCGCGAGCAAGGTGCTTTGAAAGACGAGGGCATTGACCTTATGGTCATGCCCGAAGGCTTGAAAGGCAGATTGCCGCGCTGACGGGTTCGCAGCGTCAACAAAGTGCTGAGTGGGCCGATAAGCCGGGTTCTGTCGTGAACGGTCATTTATCTTGTCTGCACGTTACCGTGCAGTTCCACGCACGCTACCCGAACGCGGACCGGGCCGGCCCATAGCGTTCCTATTCGCGCTTGCTCCGGATGGGGCTTGCCAAGCCGCCGTGTTACCACGACGCTGGTGGTCTCTTACACCACCGTTTCAGCTTTTCCCTTTACGCCTTGCGGCGCAGGTGGGAGTCTTCTTTTCTGCGGCGCTTTCCGTCGGATCACTCCGCCCGGCCGTTAGCCGGCATCCCGCCCTCTGGAGCCCGGACTTTCCTCACGCGTGCTGCAAGCAGCACATCGCGCGACCGTCTGGCCCACTCAGCAGTGCAAGAGTGTAACACACCGTTGCCGCAGGCAATGGCACAACGCAAACGCTCGACACGATAAACCAAGAACCGCCATGCGCTACAATGGTCCTGTCGATGGGCAACGTCGTCAGTCGAGACGCGACCGCGCTCCACACCCCTCCGTCTACTCGGTGTGTTCCCGCCTCCTCCCCGAGGCGGGATGTCGGCATTTTTCATGCACTGACAACCCAATAGCCTGTGGACAGCCCGGGCAGCATCGCGCACCTCAGCAGCAAATGAAAAAAAGGGACCCGTCCATTGCGGACGGATCCCTTAAAACAAGTGATCGTCAAACCGATTTACTCGGCGTCGGTCTCCTCGTCCTTCTTCTCGGAAGGCAGCGGGGTAACCTCGATCTCGACGCCCAGAGTCTCAGCAGCGGACTTCATGGACAGGGAGATACGACGACGGTCGAGGTCGATCTCCATGACCTTGACCTGAACCTTGTCGCCCACGTGGGTGACCTGAGAAGGCTGATCGACGTGCTTGTTGGCCATCTCGGAGATGTGCACCAGGCCCTCGATGCCCTCGCCCAGATCGACGAAAGCGCCGAACGGGACAAGCTTGGTCACAGTGCCCTCGACGATAGCGCCGACGGGGTACTTCTTGACCAGTGCGCGCCACGGATCCTCGGTGGTCTGCTTGAGACCCAGGGAGATGCGCTCGCGGTTGAGATCGACGTCGAGAACCTCGACCTCGACTTCCTGGCCGACCTTGACAACCTCGGAAGGATGGTTGACGTGGTTCCAGGAGAGCTCGGAAATGTGGATGAGGCCGTCGATACCACCGAGGTCGACGAAGGCGCCGAAGTCGACGATGGAGGAAACGGTGCCCTGGAGACGCATGCCAGACTTGAGCTTGGACAGGATCTCGGAGCGCTCGGCCTTACGGGACTCCTCGAGCACGACGCGACGGGAGAGGACGACGTTGTTGCGGTTGCGGTCCATCTCGATGACGCGGGCCTCGATGCGGGTGCCCATGTAGGAGGTGAGGTCCTTGACGCGACGGAGGTCGACGAGGGAGGCGGGCAGGAAGCCACGCAGGCCGATGTCGAGGATCAGGCCGCCCTTGACAACCTCGATAACCTCGCCCTCGACGTTCTCGCCGGAGTTGAACTTCTCCTCGATGCGGTTCCAAGCACGCTCGTACTCGGCACGCTTCTTGGACAGGACCAGACGACCGTCCTTGTCCTCCTTCTGGAGTACCAGAGCCTCGATGGGATCACCGAGTGCAACGATGTCTGCAGGGTTAGCGTCCTTGCGGATGGACAGCTCGCGGACCGGGATAACGCCCTCGGACTTGAATCCGATGTCAACGAGCACCTCGTCATGCTCGATCTTAACGACAGTGCCGTTAACGAGATCGCCCTCATCAAAGTCGGTAATCGTACCGTCGATGAGGTTGTTCATCTCCTCCTCGTTGACATCGTCAAGAGAGAAAATGGACGAGTTCTGAATCTCACTCAAAGGTGGACCCCTTTCGAACTACGGGGCCCCGATTGCTAGGACCTACAGAAGGGTGCGACAAGCACACAACGTTTAGGAACACTCGGGAGCCGACAGATACTAATGTGACGCTTATGCAATCACGTTCGTATAGGTTACGGGGAAATGAGTTCGATTTCAAGCGTGAACTGCGATTTTTTACTCGTGTGGAGACTTTTTCGTAATCTTATGAACACACGTCTCCGCAACTTGACGATAACCAGCCAGGCATTCGGCTTTGGGGTAAAGTATCCGGAGCCAACGATTCTAGATCGATTTTTCGAGAAAGGTGCCCGCGTGCTCAAAGCAGTCGTTTTCGATATGGACGAAACGCTTCTCAGCATCAACCTCAACGCGTTCATCCTTCGCTATTTTAAGGATGTCTCTTCGATGCTCGCGGATATCGGGCGCCGCAGCCGCGGTGGCACGATGGCGCGCCTCGGCACCATCCTGGTCGACCTCAACGCCAATCGCCGCAGCGGCACGGACAACCGCACCAATCTTGAGTTTTACCAAGAAGAGGTCGAGCGCCGATGCGGGATCTGCCTCTCCGATCCCCTCATCTACGAGGCGTTTACCTACTATGACCGCGAAGTTCTTCCGTACAAGAACGACGATATCATTAACGCCCACGCCATGCCGGGCGCACACGCCGCGCTCCAGGCCGTACAGGACGCAGGGCTGCGCTGCGCGCTCTTTACCAACCCCAGCTTTCCCCAGGGGGCCATCGAGTGCCGCATGGGTTGGGGCGACCTGGCCGACGCCCCCTTTGAACTCGTGACGCACATGGGAAACGCCACCCGCTGCAAGCCCGATGCCACCTACTATCTAGAGCAGCTTCAGGTGATGGGGCTCGAGCCACACGAGGTCCTTATGGTGGGCAACGATCCCAAGCGCGACTTCCCCAGTCCCGCCTGCGGCATTCAAACTGCCTATGTTGGCCAGGGAAAACCCGGCCGAGCCACCTGGCGCGGAACCATGGAAGACTTCGCCCGCGACTTTAACGCCGTAATCGAAGCCTTCTACGAACACCAAGTAGCCGACGAACTGTCGTAGGACCCCTCGCTCCAAACCAAATATCGCCGCAGGTTGAGCACAAGTCAGCGAAAATGCCCCTAAGCGAGCAATGTGCCTTGAAAGAGGAGGGCATAGGCCTTCTGGCCATGCCCGACGATTGAAAGGCAGATTGCCGCTTAGGGGCGTTTGCAGCGTCGAGCCGTTACGCGGTTTGGTAAAACCGCGTAACTAACAAACCTGGGTTTTGCCGATCATGATGTTGAGGATTTCGACGTCGGTGTCCTTCATGCCCACGCGGCCTACGTAGCCCATGCTGGCGATTGTCTGCTCAACGGTATCCTGGATCAGGCCCTCGCCGGCGCGGAAGCCGCGACCCTGCATGGCCATATCGTGGCCCAGAATCGCCGCATCAACGGCAGCCGAGATCTTGGCGGCACAGCTCGCCTTGGCGCCGTCACACACGATGCCGCCCACGTTGCCAAGCGTATTCGAGACCGTCGCGCCAATCTGCTCGCGCGTGCCACCGCACAGCCAGGTAATCGCGGCGCCGGCGCCGCACGCGGCGCAAATAGCACCGCAAAACGCCGAGAGAGCACCAATATAGCTCTTGATATGCACGGCGATAAGATCGGACAGCATCACGGCGCGCACCAGACGCTCGTGGTCGCAACGCAGGTACTCGGCATACTCCATGACGGGCAATGCGCAGGTAATGCCCTGATTGCCCGAGCCGCACACAATGGCGACCGGCAGCGCGCAGCCGTTCATGCGGGCGTCGGATCCGGCGGCCGCACGGGCACGGGCACGGCAGGCGACGTCATCGGCACGAGCGCCCAGCAGCGTACGACCCACCTCGGCGCCCCAAGCGTGCGCAAGGCCCTCGGCACTGATTGCGCCATTCAGCTCAATCTGACGCTCAACGGCAGCGCGGGCGTCCTCAATGTCACCGTCCTCGATAAAGTCGATGATGGTCTCAATCGACATGGGCGTATCGGCGTTATCTGCCGCCCGCTCGGCCACGACGCGCTCGGCGCAGGCGGCACACTCCCCCGCCGACTTGCCGCACACCGGAATACCGTCGAGGGTATGGCACGTGACATTGGTGTGGTGATCGGTAATCTCGACGACCGCGGTATGGCCCCCGGCCGTCGCAGTCACCTTGATGTAGAGGTTGGGCACACCCTCGACAAGCGACACATCGCAGTAGTCGGCGTCGGCGAGGAGCTCGGCCACGCGAGCACGGTCTTCATCGTCAACGCTCTCGAGCACCTCGAGCGCGCTCTTGGCGTCGCCGCCCACGGCACCCAGCACGGCCGCGGCCTCAATACCGTGCATACCGCCCGAGTTGGGCACGGTCACGCTCTTGACGTTCTTGATGATGTTGCCCGAGCAGGCAACATCCATATGATCGGGCTCGCAACCGAGCGTCTGGCTCGCCAGCGCTGCTGCATAGGCAACGGCAATGGGCTCGGTACAGCCGAGCGCGCAGACAAGCTCGCGGTTCAAAACATCGCAAAACGCGGCATCACGGATGGAATCGGTAGGCATAGGTATCTCCTGCTTGCATAACGGGCTGGGCTCTCATAATAGTTAACTCCTTTATTTGATAACAATGCATCAAAAACCGCAACCATGGTTCCGGCGGACGGCGCTCGAGCACAAACTGGTGGCATTATTCATGAGAAGCCGATCTTGTTGCATGCTAAAGCGTTTGACCAAAAAACGCCCGAGCGTTTACGCAAGAGTCGCGCTATCATGCAGTCGAACGCGGTAAACACCTTTAGCATTTGCGCCGCACAGACCAGAGAGGAACCATCCATGAAGATCGGTATCGGTAACGACCACGCCGCCGTCGAGCTCAAGAACATCATCTCCGAGCACCTGAAGGAGCGCGGCTGCGAGGTCGTGAACTTTGGCACCGACACCTCCGAGAGCTTTGACTACCCCATCGCCGGCTACAAGGTGGGTAAGGCCGTTGCCAACGGCGACGTCGACCTGGGCATCCTCATCTGTGGCACCGGTGTCGGGATTAGCCTGGCTGCCAACAAGGTCGAGGGCGTACGCGCCGTCGTGTGCTCCGAGCCCTTCAGCGCCAAGCTCTCCCGCATGCACAACAATACCAACGTGCTCGCCTTTGGCGCCCGCGTCGTGGGCTCCGAGCTCGCCAAGATGATTGTCGACGAGTGGCTCGACGCCGAGTTTGAGGGCGGCCGCCACGAGCGTCGCGTCAATCTCCTCAACGAGATCGACCAGACCCGTGGACTCAAGGTCGTCGACGAGGCTTAAAGACCTACAAAGCCATACGCTAACGCCAGCCCCCGCCCGGAAGAAACATCTGGGCGGGGCTCTTTAGTAGATTTCTAAGCAGTTACCAAAAATCTACCGGAATAAAAAGGGCGCCGCGGATGGAGTTCCGCGGCGCCCAAGCCACACGCTAACAGCTTTAAGGAGTCAAAGCTGGTTTAGCCAAAGAAGCGCTTGATCTCGATCTCGGCGTTCTCCAGGCAGTCGGATCCGTGGATCACGTTGGCGTTGACATCGACAGCGAAGTCGCCGCGAATGGTGCCGGGGGCAGCATCAAGCGGGTTGGTAGCGCCCATAAGGGTGCGCATCTTGGAGACAGCGGAGAGACCGGAAACGACCATCTTGACGACCGGACCGCTCGTCATAAAGTCGCAGAGACCGCCAAAGAAGGGCTTGTCGGCCAGATGGGCGTAGTGCTCCTCGACGGTAGCGCGCTCGAGCGTGGTCATCTCCATGCGCTCGATGACAAGGCCGCTGCGCTCGATGCGAGCAACAATCTCGCCGATCTTGCGGTCGCGCACGGCGTCGGGCTTAATCATGATGAAGGTCTTCTCGATAGCCATAAGGTAGCCTTTCAAGTAGGTTCGCGCGTGCCCAAGTCCCATTCCGGCACCCGCCTGGACTGCATCGTAACAGAGTTTTAGCTGCAGTTAAACAAAAAGCTGTTTATTGAAACGTTGCAATTTATTGAAGCGTTCCATATGTGTCACTTCTGTTTCGAAGCTCGATTAGAGTACCATCCGACTGCCCATCAACCGCATCGAGCAGAGCAGACGGTCGGTTGCCGCCCGCGAACGTACCCCCTTCACAACCTGCCCAAAGGTCCTACAGAACTTCTCGACAAGCCCCTCCCCCATAGCAACAAAATACGGACGCCCACATCAGCAGACGCCCGTAAAGCAAAATACGATTCCTCAATAAATGGCAAAAACGGCTTCAGCCAAACCCTTACTTTATCCCGTGGCCCATCTCGACGAACTTGGTCAGCGATCCAAACACGCCCTCGTCGGCCACGAGCTGTGCCTCGGCACGTTGCAGCTGCACGGCAGCGGCGGCAGGGGCGGTACCGCCCTCGGTCGTGCGTGCAGCGACAATCGACGGGATGTCGAGCGCCTCGGTAATATCGCGTTCAAAGAGCGGGCTTGCCTCCTGGAACACCTCAAACGGCAGGTCCTCAAGATTGCAGCTACGCTTCTCGCACATCAGGACCAGATGGCCCACCACGGCATGTGCCACGCGGAACGGCAGACCACGCTTAGCCAGGTAATCGGCAACATCGGTGGCGGCAAGGTGCCCCACGCCGCACTCGCGCGCCATGGCATCCTCGTTGACGGTCCAAGTCGAAATCATACCGGCCATAACCGACAGGCACTGCATGAGCGTATGGGCGGTATCGAGCGCGCCCTCCTTGTCCTCCTGCAAGTCCTTGTTATAAGCAAGCGGCAGGCCCTTCATGGTCACGAGCAGCTGCACCAGGTTGCCATACACACGGCCGCTCTTGCCGCGGATAAGCTCGGCAAAGTCGGGATTCTTCTTCTGCGGCATGATGGACGAGCCGGTGGAGTACGAGTCGGAAAGCGTGATAAAGCCAAATTCGGAGCTCGACCACAGCACGATCTCCTCGGAAAGACGCGACAGGTGCATGGCCATGACGGAGCCGGCGTAATGCAGATCGAGCAGGAAATCACGGTCGGAAACCGCATCGAGCGAGTTGGGAATCACGCCCGCAAAGCCAAGTTCGGCAGCCGTCATCTGACGATCGAGCGGATAGCTCGTGCCGGCAAGCGCGGCAGCACCAAGCGGGCAGTTGTCGGCGGCATCAAAGGCTGCCTTCAGGCGTGTAAAGTCGCGCGCGAACATCCAGGAATACGCCAGCAGATGATGCGACAGCAGCACGGGCTGAGCGTGCTGCATGTGCGTGTAGCCCGGCAGAATCACCTTGTCGTACTTCTTGGCCGCATCCACCAGCACATGGCGCAGCTCAAGATTGGCCTCCATGAGCTCCTTGGCCAGCGCCTTGACGCCCAGGCGTGTGTCGGTAGCCACCTGGTCGTTGCGCGAACGTCCGGTATGCAAGCGCTTGCCGGCCTCGCCGATGCGACGCGTCAGCTCGCTCTCGATGGACATATGAATGTCCTCGTCGTTGATGTCGAAGGTGAAGTTGCCGGCATCGATATCCTGCTCGATTCCGGTCAGACCCTTGGCAATCGCCTGCTCGTCCTCGGCACTGATGATGCCCTGGGCCGCCAGCATTTTGGCATGCGCCTTAGAGCCGGCGATATCCTGTTTATAGAGATGTTTGTCGACCGGCAGCGACGCGCCAAACTCCTGCGTGACCTCGGCCACGCCCGCCTCAAAACGACCGCCCCAAAGAGCCATGGAACCGTCCCCTTTCTCCAAATACCAAAACAAGCGCCCAAAGCAATGCGCCATATCGCTAAAGCGATTTTTCAACCGCTAGTTTTACACATTCCACACCGTGTGCGGAGCCATGTAGCTAATTTGCAAAGAAGTGACGCGCCATGCACTTGGCGCCCAACGTCTCCCTCCGGATGTTGCCCTGCGAACCATCGATCCAGGCCTTCAGGCTCATAGGGACGTCCTCGACCCTTGCAGCATCGAACTCGGGCGCGAGGGCAAGTAAAGCATGCGCGATAGCATTGAACATAATGGATACTCCTCATATATATAGGCGCAGAGCCGCCAAATTGATAGAAGGAGCCCCGCCGGACAACCCCGGCGGGGCTCGGACTCAGCCGCAGACGCGGCATCATATATGCGGGCGGAACGTAGGGGCCACCGATGTTAAGAAGTGTCAGCAAGCATAACGAAAGGTAGGGACCCCATGCGCCCGTTATGTATCACGCGGATGGGCCGCGCGGATACCAAGGGAAGGAGGCGCTAGGCCTGGGCGGCAGCAGAGCTGGGGCCCTGGACCTTTGCCCACGTCTTGAGCGACAGCGTATCGATCTCGATAAAGCCGGCACTGGCCTTCTCGTCAAACGTGGTGTCGCGGTCGTAGGTAGCCAGACCGTAGTCGTAGAGGCTGAAGGGGCTCTTGCGGCCGACGACATGGCAGTTGCCCTTAAAGAACTTCAGGCGGACGGTACCGGTCACGAACTTCTGGGTATCGGCCATAAAGGCATCGAGCGCGTTTTTGAGCGGGCTGTACCACTGGCCGTTGTACACGGCGGTGGCCCAATCCTGCTCGAGCTTGATCTTGGTCTTGAGCAGGTCGCCCTCGACGCAGATGTCCTCGAGCGCCTTGTGGGCGGTGATGAGCGTCAGGGCTCCGGGAACCTCATAGCACTCGCGGCTCTTGAGGCCCACCAGACGATCCTCAACCAGGTCAAGACGGCCAAAGCCGTTGTCGCCCGAAATCTTGTTGAGGGCGATGACGATCTCGGAGAGCTTCATCTTCTTGGCGTCGACGGCGAC
>CAJLCM010000045.1:0-17105 GCA_905205145.1 uncultured Collinsella sp. | reverse complement strand
GAAAAGAAATCGATAGAATCGGGCTTTTCGTTGCTTAAACAATGAGTAATAATATGCATATCTTGCGCGAGCAATTATAGGTTGCGCGCTCTAGGCTAATTCGTGAAAGAGCAAGATCGCGGTCTCTTGGGGAGGAGGCATCGATGACAGCAAATTCAGATAAATCTAAGCAGGACAATAAAGCGGCACATCGTGTGCTGGCAGGTGTTTTGTGCGGAGCTTCCGTTTTGAGCCTGGTACTGTCGCTCGTTATGCCCCCGATCTCGCAGGCCATCGCCAACGACACCCAGACAGTTTCTACCGAGGAAACCGTGATGGGGGGGGGTTCCTCAAGTGACTCCGCTGCTGTAGGTAACACCAGCGAGGATGCCGAAAACCAGAATAGCGCCGCCATCTCTGCGAGCGCGGCTATCACTGTGGACAAGGGCATCTACAAGCCCGCGTCTATCGGTATCGGTACGGATGTAAACACCTCCCAAAATGATCCGGGTGTGGCCACGTTCGTTGGTGGAGATATGTACGTGGGTGGCAAACCTGCGAACGTGGGTGGCAAACCTGCGAACCCCTTGTGCCTCACGTCCAGTAATGTTGCTGGTTCTTACGCTGTAGAGGCCGAGGGCCTCACCATTGTCCAGGGGAAGCTTGCGCTCAATCCCCTCAAGGATAGCTGGCCTTACACGGATGGTGATAACAATAGGTCCGGCGCCGGCTTCCGCTTCGGTACCGTTGGCTTCGGTGCGCAGTTCCGCCCATCTGATCGTAGCGTGGTGCTTGCGGTTGCGGGCTTGAGTAGCGCGACCTCTATCAAAGAAATCCAAGTTGGCACAAATGAGCCTGCATCGGCGGCCGTTGGTGCCTGGAATAAGGGCGCATGGGTTGGCCAACAGAAGCCCTCGCATAGCGCTGATGCCAGTGGCTACGACTATACCGCGGCCATTGCGGGCAATCGTACAAACTGGATGAACAACCCCAAACGCCAGTCTGTTGTAAAGACGCAGGGCAATTGGGACGATGAGGGCCTGTTCAAAGGCAATGGCAGCGGCGCGAGCATCATGGCGGACATCAACGGTAAGGATTACACCAATTACCTGGAGTCCGAAGTAAAGGCGAAGATCTCCACGCCCCTCGCAAGGCTTAAGCCCACCGGGAGTTACACGGTCGGTGTTGCTGAGCCGACTAAGCAGAATTCCAAATACATGATTACAAAGTACAACAAAACGGAGCAGTACGGCCTCACGTTCAGCGACTCCACCAAGACCTTTGAGCGCAAGACGAACTATACCGACGTTAACGGCAACAACGTTTCCGGCGAGGTGGCCCTTGTCAACAACGAGAAGCTCATCACGTTTACCAGCGATACGAACTCTCCGCTACAAGTCTTTAACCTCAAGGCGTCCGATCTTACCAACTCCATTGACGACGGCACGACCCGCACGACCTACCGTGGCGTGGACTTCAGCTTCAGGAATATACCTGAGGACGCTTCCGTGGTCGTCAACATCATCGATGATGGGGGCAAGTCTGCGATTCCGGTTGAGTTCAACACCGGCTGGCGCTTCTGGTGGAACGATACGGAAATCTCCCGCGGGTACGAGGAGGCTAACACCCCTGAGGCTAAGAACCTCAGGGCTCAGTACTCCACTGCCGCCCAGAGCATCTTGTGGAATTTCGCAACGGCCAGCCAGGTCACCATCCGCGGTGGTATGGCCCTTGAGGGCAATCCTGAGTTTGGTGGGGACGGGAAGTGGACCGACGACGACCCGGCAGCCGCCATGTTGGGCAGTATCGTTGTTCCCAACGGCAGCTTCGAGGATCACGTGACCACCAACGGGCGCGTTTATGTTGGCGGGGACTTCCAGATGTACAACCCCACGGAAGCGGGGAATTTCACTGAGGGTAAATCGTCTTCCGTCATCGATATGGATCAAGAGCGTCACAATTTCCCGTGGTCCGGGTCGTATACGCCCGACGGCTCCGCCATTGCGTGGAGCAAGGTCGATGCGGCGGACGGCAACACGCCGCTCGCAGGTTCTGAGTGGGCGATTTACGCGAGCGAGAATGATGCGAAGAACAATCAGCACAGCATCGTCTCCATTGTGGATAACGGTATGAATGACTTCGATCCTACCGTTGGCACCATTCAGTTCAAGTACCTGAACCAGAAGGCCAATATTGGCAACCCTAATGACAAAGACTACTTCACGTACTACATTCGCGAGATTAAGGCGCCGGAGGGCTACAAGCTTTCCAATGAGATCTATACCTCGAAGATGTTCCACACGGGCGATGAACTTAACTTTGTGGGCAACGTGGACGCCAACGGCAATGAGGTTTCACGTCCGCAGAGCGCCATCCCCAACGCCAAGATTACCGGTACGGTGTCTTGGACCAAGGTGGCGAAGGGCGACACAGAACACACTCCTTTGGCTGGTTCCGAGTGGAAACTCACCAAGATCAAGAACGCCGATGATGCCGAAATTGCGGACGCTGTATCCCTTACTGTGAATGATAACGATAAGAATACGGGGGCTGCCAGCGACAAGTGGGCTGATTCTGATAACGACGATGGCAAGTTCAAGCTCGAGGGCCTGCTGCCGGGTACGTACACGCTTGTTGAGACCCAGGCTCCGATTGGCTACAACTTGAATGACGCGGGTTACGAGTTCAAGGTGTTCAAGGGCGGCTCCATTACGTGGACCGAGGGAAAGAGCCCGACGATTGCCGGGAACAACGTCTACATTTCCGACGCTCTTGCCACCACGTCCGTGAAGATCCCGGTGACCAAATCGGTTCGCAATACGGATTGGCCTACTGCCGACGGCAGCTATGTGCCGTTCGAGTTCAGCATTGAGGCTACGGGTGACTACGCAGACACAGCCCCCAAGCCCATTTCTGTTGCCCCAAAGGCAGGGGAGACCGACGCCACCAAGCTCAACAACATCACGGCGGCCTTTGGCGCGATGACGTTCAACAAGAAGCACCTGTCCACTGAAGCAGGCACCAATAAAGATTACGCCAAGACCTATACCTACACGGTGAAGGAGGTCGTGCCTACCACCGGCGCCATCGACAAGCTCCGCTACTCCAAGGCCGAGTACCAGGTGGCCGTTACGGTAAAGGCCGCCATGGTCGATGGCAAGTACACCGGTCTCACCACCTCGACCACTGTCACCCAGGTGAAGGACGACATGGGCAATACCGTGAGTAACCTCATCGGCACCGCCGACGCGCCCGCGAACGCCATTCCCGCTTCCACCTTCACCAACGTGAAAGTCCTTACGGACCTCCCGCTCACCGGCGCGGGTTGGACCGAAAACTCCATGCTCCTCGTGGGCGCCGGTCTCATGCTTCTGGGCGGCATCGCCGCGGGAGCGTATTGGTTCGCTACAAAGCGCCGCCAGGACGACCCGTCCGATGGCGCTGGTAGATAGATGTTTATGAATGTCGGGCTCATTTCTGAAAGGGGAATCATGAACCGATTCGTACAAAAGCTGATCGCCGGCGCCGCCGCCGTAGCGATCGCCGTAACCGGCCTGGTGGGTGGAGCGCCTGTGGCCAAGGCTGTGGAACCCACACAGCCGACGGAGGGCACTATCACCATCACGAACAGTAGCGATGCAAACTACGCGCATACGTTCGCGGGCTGGAGGCTTGCCACCCTGAAGGGCGTAAAGGTTGCGGATTCGGGGAACTCGATTGAGTTCACGATCGATACCACGGACGCGTACGTCGCTGATATCGAGACGGTCATGGATCAGATGACTTCCAAGACCGTTGATGGTAAGCCCATCAAGGCCACGTACGAAGCCGATAACAACTACAACTCTTCCGCACATGGCGGAGCAAACCCCATGGGCTTCCTCATCGATAAGGTGTTCAAGAATGCCGATAAGACGACTACGGTTGAGGATAGTGCGGACGGGTGGATGAACAGTTCCTCTGCGCTCCGCGAGTTTGCAACCCTGCTCGCCAAGAAGAGCTTGTCTACGGATAGCGCAAACGATTACAACGCAACCTTCAAGAGTGGCGACGCGCCTAACAAAAGCGTTGAGAACAGCTGCAAGCAGGGCTTCTGGTTCCTGGTGGACACGACCGTGAAGCCTGGCGACGATGATGCCAACAAGGATACCATTGAGTCTCAATCCATCCCGATGCTGCTCGCTACCAGGCTCGTTAACCCGACTGGTCAGAATATTCCTGACTACGCTGGCGCTACTGCGAGCCTGGGCACCGTGACCCTAAAGGCCAACGAACCTTCCATCAGCAAGGAGATCACCAAGGTCAACAATGTGAATGCCGATTCCAAGATCAGGACGGACGCTCGTATTGGTGACACCATCACCTATGCCCTTACCACCACAATTCCGTACTACACCGGCTACAACGACGGCTCCCGCGTGCTGCAGCTTATCGATACCGCCGCTCACGGCCTGAAGGACGTTACGGTTACCAAGGTTATGGTTGGCAACACCGAGCTTACGGCTGATGCTGACGCTAATACCGATAACAACGGCTATGTCCTGACGAAGCTCGAGAAACAGACCGATCCCCTGGACGGCTGCTCCGAGGAGGACGCCACCGTCACCACGGTTGATCTTGGTCACTACGTGAACTCGAACGGCAGCATTGCCCCTGGTGCTACCGTTACCGTCACCCTTACTGCTGTTGTCGACTCCGATGCCGTTATCGCTGGCGTTGGTAACCCCAACACCGTTGAACTTGTGTACTCTCGTACCCCGAGCGGCGAAGAGCACCAGGTTCCTGGCCCCACCGTTCGCGTGTACACCTATGACTTCAGCATCCATAAGACCAACATGGCTGGCAACGAGGCGCTTTCTGGTGCTCAGTTCGTCATCGCTCGTGTGAACGACAGTGCTGAGACTTTCATGGCCAAGAAAGCCGATTCCGGCGCTTGGTCTGACCTCAAAGCAAGGCCGGATGTTGACGCAGAAACCGGCGTGTTCACCACCGATGTCGACGGCAATATCTCCATGAAGGGCCTGCCTGCTGGTACATATCACGTCTACGAGATCAAGGCTCCGACCGGTTATACCAGCATCGGCTTGCCTGACTTCAAGTTCACTATCAGTGCTACCTTCTCTGGGACGCCTGAGTCGGCAACCGTGTCTTACACCAAGGATACCGGCGATGATCGTATCTCCGTCGGGACTGATGGCAAGGCTACGGTCAAGAACGCCAAGAACCTCACCGAGCTGCCCTTGACCGGTGACTTGGGTATCAAGGTCTTCGTCACTGTGGGCGTGCTGCTCATGGCTGCTGGCGCCGCGTTCGCCCTGAGTGCACGTATGCGCGCCTAATCCCTTCGTTTGCTGACGCGGCGAGCGGGCAATCGTCGTCTCCTATCAGCGCCCGCGCGCCGCGTTGCCATATTCCTCTTTCGCCGTACCCCGTCGCGCCTAGACCCGCGGCGGGGCGCGGTGCATTGAACCGCAACCATTCGTGCACCGCGCGTTCTCGCGCCGCGTCCACATCCCACCCACACCCCCGGAGGTGAACCACATGGAGGCAATCAAGCCCGTATCGACGATGCGCACGCCGAGGGGCGGTTCGAACCCGGCTTCCACCAGCCGGCGTAAACCGCCCCTCGTCCTGCGCCTGCTTTCCCTTCTGTGCTTTGCCGCCGGTTTTGTTATCGTGGCCACGCCCCTCGTCCTGCGCGCCATGTCCCAGGCCGAGCAGACTGCCGCAGTTACCGCGGCCCAAAACACGGTGGATGGCTGGCCCTATCCGAAAGCGGAGGAGGCCCTCGCGGCTGCGCGGGCCTACAACGAGCAGTTGGCCGCCGGCGGTCAGGACGTCATCGGCGAGGTTGTGGACCCGTTCGGTAGCACCTCTGGCGCTTCCACCGCCTCTGGCTCTGAGGATTCCATCGCCTCGCAAGACACCACCTACCAGGGACTCCTTAACGCGGGATCGGGCCTTATGTGCTCGGTGCGCATTCCCAAGATCGACGTGAATCTGCCCGTGTACCACGGCACCTCCACCGAGGTGCTCGCCGCGGGTGCCGGCCACCTGTATGGAACGTCGCTTCCCGTGGGTGGCGCGAACACGCACGCCGTGCTTACCGGCCACCGCGGCGTGCCGGGCTCGCTCCTGTTCACGCGTCTGGACGAGCTGCAGGTTGGCGACTCGTTCTACATCGAGGTGATGGGCGAGGAGCTGGGTTACAAGATCGACCGCATAGACGTGATCGAGCCCGACGACGATTCCAAGTTGCGCGTGACCGCCGGCGAGGACCGCGTGACGCTCATGACCTGCACGCCCTACGGCGTGAACTCGCACCGCCTGCTGGTATCGGGTGTGCGTGCAAGCATTCCGGATGAGGTTCCCGTGCCCGAGGAGGCACAGGGCATCAACACCACCGCGGTGGCGCTGGGCGTTCTGGGCGCGCTGCTGGCGATTGTTGTGGGTCTCGTTGTGGCCGGGCACGTGCGCAAGAAGCGGCGCGCGGCGCAGCGTGCTGCCGTTGCCGCCGCGGTGACGCTGGACGCCGACGCGGCTGGTGGCGATGGCGGAAACGGGTGGACCGTGGGAGCCTCCAGGCCTGCGGCCCCCTTCGTCTCCTCTGCTTCAGACCCTTCGGCTTTCCCCGATTCCGATGCTGATTCTTCCGGCTATCGCGGGCGACACCTGCGCTAGTGCTCGCGTTCGACTGAGCTATCCTGGACGTATTTCTGGGGCGTTTCCCCTCACCATAAATTACCCTCGGCATACTTGCGCGAGCACCTGCTCGTGCTACACTTGCAATTGCTGTTTCAGGGCGGGGTGGAATTCCCCACTGGCGGTAAATCGGGCGGTGCCACAGGGGTGCCGCGGCGCAGGCGAGGTGCCTGCGGTCGAGCCGATGAGTCCGCGACCCGTGTGTGCGTTGGTTCGCACACCGGCTGAACTGGTGAGATCCCAGTACCAACGGTTAGAGTCCGGATGGAAGAGGCAGGTGATCTTATGTCTGAGCAGTCGCAGCATATCCATTTTGAGAACACGAATAGGTGGAGCACCAAACAGCTCGTTACCATGGCGCTGATGTGCGCCTTGGGTGCCCTGTTTATGTATGTGCAGCTGCCCATCCTTCCCTCGGCGCCGTTTTTGACGTATGACCCGTCGCTGGTGCCGGCGATGGTATGCGGATTTGCCTATGGTCCTGGTGCCGGTACTGCTGTTGCCGCCATGGCGATTGTTATCCATGCGCTTACCACGGGTGACTGGGTCGGCGCGCTTATGAACTTGGTGGCTACGCTGGGCTACATTCTGCCCGCGGCCATCGTCTACCAGAAGATGCACACCTACAAGGGCGCCGTGATTGGTCTGGTGCTCGGCGTTATTACCGCTACGGCGCTGTCCATGGCGGCAAACCTCACCATTGGCGTTTGGTTCTGGTATGGCTCGGTCGACGTGATTGCCCCGCTCATGCTTCCCGCCGTGCTGCCGTTCAACCTCATCAAGACGGTGCTTAACTCGGTGCTGACGCTTGCCGTGTACAAGGCGGTTTCTAACCTTATTACGCCCAAGAAGGACCAGGTCAAAGGCCGCGCATGATTGAGTGTCGGGGCGTTTCCTTTAGCTATGACGGTGCCACGCCGGCGCTTGACGGTGTCAATCTGAACATCGGGGACGGCGAGTTTTTCTGCATCCTCGGTGGCAACGGATCGGGCAAGTCGACCTTCGCCAAGCACTTGAACGCGCTGCTGCAGCCCGATGCGGGGACGGTACGCATCAATGGCATGGACGCATCCGATCCCGAGCTGGTCTACGACATCCGCTCGACCGCGGGCATGGTGTTCCAGAATCCCGACGATCAGCTGGTGGCAACGCTTGTCGAGGACGATGTTGCCTTTGGGCCCGAAAACCTTGGGGTGGAATCGGCCCAGATTGTGCAGCGCGTACGCGAAGCGCTCAAGGGCGTGGGTCTGGTGGGCTTTGAGCGCCACGAGACCCATGCGCTCTCGGGTGGTCAAAAGCAGCGCGTGGCACTTGCCGGCGTGCTCGCCATGGAACCGCGCATGCTCATTTTGGACGAGGCCTCCTCGATGCTCGATCCGCGTGGGCGCAATGGCCTTATGAAGGCTTGCCATGCGCTGCACGATCGCGGCATGACCATCGTGATGATCACGCACTTTATGGAAGAAGCTGCCGAGGCAGATCGCATCGCGGTGTTTCAGGCGGGACGAGTTGCCATGTTGGGCACGCCCGAGGAGATTCTGACGCGGGCAGATGAGCTCGCGGAGCTCAACCTAGATATGCCGGAGTCGTGCCGTTTGGGCATGGCGCTTCGTGCGAAGGGCGTGCCCGTTCACGCGCAGGTGCGCGAGGTGGATATGGTCGCCGAGGTTGCGCAGACTTATGCCGAGCGAAGTGGGGCAGACATCGCGGGGCAGTCTTCCGTATCCCAGTTGGAAATCGCTGACGGCACTGTTCCGGTAGACAACGAGGGCAACGCGTCGGAGCCTGTCATCGAGCTATCCCGTGTTTCGTATAGCTATTCGCTGAGCGCCCGCGAGCGTCGCCGTTGGCACAAGCGCTCGGCCACTGCGGGCAAATCGAGCAAACAGGCCCTCTGGGGAAACGACCCCAGCAGCCCGTGGGCACTGCGTGATGTATCGCTGACGGTGCGTCGCGGCGAGTTCCTGGGTTTGGCAGGTCATACCGGTTCGGGTAAGTCGACGCTGGTCCAGCATCTCAACGGTTTGATTCGTCCCCAGGAGGGAAGCGTTTGCGCGCTGGGGCTCGACCTATCAAACAAGAAAGACGCCGCCGCTGTTAAGGCCAAGGTCGGCGTGGTGTTTCAGTATCCAGAGCGCCAGCTGTTTGCCGAGACCGTGGCACAGGATGTGGCGTTCGGTCCGCATAACCTTGGCTTGTCGCAAGATGAGGTCATGCGCCGCGTGGAGTCGTCGCTTGCGCGCGTGGGGCTTGACCTTGCCGTGGTGGGCGATAAGAGCCCCTTCGACCTCTCGGGTGGTCAGCAGCGGCGCGTGGCATTTGCCGGCGTGCTTGCCATGGAGCCCGAGGTGCTGGTGCTCGACGAGCCCATGGCGGGCCTCGACCCGGCCGCGCGCAAAGACTTCTTACAGCTTATTGGCCGTCTTCATCGCGAGGGCCTGACGGTGGTCATGGTTTCGCACAGCATGGACGACCTGGTGCAATGCTGCGATCGCGTCGTCGTGATGAACGAGGGCGCGGTGTTTGCCGAGGGCGCGCCCACCCAGGTGTTTGCTCGCGCCGATGAGCTCAAGTCAATCGGCCTGGGCGTTCCCGCCGCGCAGCGAATGGCGCTGGCGTTGGCGGGGGCTGGCGTGCCGCTGCGGCTCGACAGGCTTTATACCGTTGAGTCGCTGGCAGATGAGCTAGCGAACTTGCTGTCGAGCGGCTCGCGTGGGCTCGCCCACGCCCCCAGCGCGTCTGCCCGAAAGGAGGACTGCTAATGGAAGCGTTCTCGTTTGGCAGTTATTGTCCGGGCAGCAGCGCAATCCATCGTATGGACCCGCGCGCCAAGCTGCTCTTGGGCTTTGTGTTCTTAATCGTTACGCTGACGGTACAACGCTTTGTCGGCTTGGTGCCCGTTGCGGTGTTCGTCGCTCTTATCTACGCGGTAGCGCGTATGCCGTTTCGTCGCATCCTGTCGTCTATGGTGCCGCTGCTGGCGATCGTCGTCGTGGTGGCTGTGCTCAACCTGTTTACCGACCAGGCCGGGCGCGTCTTGTGGCAGCTGGGACCGCTGCAGATAAGCGAAGGCTCGCTGCACTCCGCGACATTTATGGCATGCCGCCTCACCCTGATGATGGCCGGCATGAGTGCTATCACGCTCACCACGCCGACGCTCGACCTCACTGCGGGCTTTGAGCGTCTGCTCGCGCCGTTCGCACGCGTGGGGCTTCCTGCGCATGAGCTCGGCATGATTATGGGTATCGCGCTGCGCTTTATGCCACAGTTTGCCACCGAGATGAAGCAGACGGCGGACGCGCAGGCAAGTCGCGGCGCGCGCGTGACGGGTGGTCCGCTCGGCGGCGTGCGCATGCTCGCCAGCGTGGCAATTCCGCTGTTCACGGGCGTATTTCGCCATGCCGAGACACTCTCTGCCGCTATGGATGCACGTTGCTACCATGGCGAGCAGGGGCGTACGCGGTTGCATACGCTTATGTTTGGCCTCGTCGATGCGCTGGCCGCGGTGGCAATGGCGCTGCTGGTGACAGTGGTTCTCGTTGTCAATTTGCAACTTGTTTAGGCGCGATCAGAGCGCAAGAAAGGGATTCCAATGACCGACATCGACCGCACGGCGCAACTCGAGCGCGCCTGCGCATACCTCAGGCGCATCCCCGCGTGGTTTCTGGCCACGACTGACGTGAACGATGGGCATCAGCCACGCGTAAGGCCGTTCTCGTTTGCCATGGTCGATAACGGCAAACTGTGGTTTTGCACCTCGCGCGACAAGGATGTGTGGGCAGAGCTCGGCGCAAACCCCAAGTTTGAGCTTTCGGGCTGGAAGCCGGGGGAGTGCTGGATCGTATTGACCGGCGAGGCCGCGCTCGAGGACGATGCAGTCGTGAGCGATCGCGTTCGCGAAGCAGGCTTTAAGCACATGGTGGGCATTGGCGAGAATCACGAGAGCGCCAACGACGGTCGCCTTGCGTTTTTCTCGGTCCGCAATATCGTCGCCCGCTTCTGCGATATCGACGGCAGCGAAGAGCGTCTGGAGCTCTAGCGCGTCTCACATTAACTACCCGTTCCAAATTAGCTAGTGGCAGGAGAAAACGTGGACGGATTGAATACGGTGTTGGAGTATCTGACGTCGGTGCCGGCGTGGTATCTGGCGACGAGTGTGGATGGGCAGCCGCATGTGCGTCCGTTTTCGTTTGCGCAGATTCAGGATGGCAAGCTGTGGTTTGTGACAGCACGCACCAAAGACGTGTGGCAGGAGCTACTGCAAAACCAGCGCTTTGAGGCCACGAGCTGGTGGCCGGGCCATGGCTGGCTCATTTTGCGCGGGCACGCCGGCTTGGATGATCAGGCTGCCCCCGATATGCGCGAGGCCGGCTGGAAACATCTGGAGCGCTTGGGCGAGCATTATGAGGGCGCAGGCGACCCCACGCTCGTCTTCTTTAGCGTCGAGGAGCCGGAGGCCTTCATCTGCAACCACGACGAATGGGTACCGGTCGAGCTCTGAAAGAGTTCTCCCGACGGCCCCAACAATTTAAATAACCGTCTATGCCGGGCTCCACATCGCAACGGCACCGCAAGGTGCACCGGGCGATGTGGAGCCCATTGTTATTTGTCAATTCCTTCGCGTGAATGTGTCTGGTTTGTTTCAATGCATGAATATGCAAAAGATTTGCGTGTATATGCATCTTTTGGTGCTAAAGTTTCAACCCACCTCATAACGACGGCTGCGGAATGCGTATTGGTGCATAAACTGCAGACAAGGAGTCTGATATGTCTTTAAAGGTTGGAATCGTCGGTGCGGCAGGATATGCCGGTGCCGAGCTCATTCGCCTCGTACTCGGCCATCCCGAGTTTGAACTTGTCGCCATCACGTCCAACGCCGATGCCGGCCAACCGCTGTCCGCGGTATATCCGAGTTTCGCCGGCGTGAGCGATCTTGTCTTCACGACGCACGATGCTCCCGAGCTTACATCCTGCGACGCTGTCTTTTTGGCCGTGCCGCACACCGCCGCCATGGCACAAGTGCCCGTCCTGCTTGCCGCAGGCGTTTCCTGCTTCGACTTGTCTGCCGACTATCGCCTGAGTGATCCGGCCGTGTTCGAGGCGTGGTATGCCGCCGAGCACACGAGCCCCAAGCTGCTCAAGACCCGTGCTTTCGGCGTGCCCGAGCTGTTCTGCCAGGACTTGGAGACCGCTGCATCCGATTATGCTGACGGCAAGTCCGTGCTGGTTGCCTGCGCCGGTTGCTATCCCACCGCAACGAGCCTTGCTGCCGCGCCTGCCGTGCGCGCGGGCTGGGTGGCCCAGAGCGGTCCCGTGGTCGTTGACGCTATCAGCGGCGTGACAGGTGCCGGTAAGTCCTGCAACGCTCGCACCCATTTTTGCAGCGCAGACGAGAATCTGGAGGCCTATGGCGTAGGCAGGCATCGTCATACGCCCGAGATCGAGCAGATTCTTGGCCTGGCCGACCGCATCGTCTTCACCCCGCATTTGGCACCGCTCAAGCGCGGCCTGCTCTCCACGGTGACGCTGCCGCTCGCACCGCAGGCTCTCGACACACTGACCCTTGAGGGCGTCGTCGACCATTACAAGCAGTTCTACGCCGGTCGCACTTTTGTGCGCGTGCTCGATGCCGGCCAGCAGCCCAAGACGGCCTCGGTCGTCGGCACCAATGCCGCCCAGATCGGCCTTGCGCTCAACAAGCGCGCGGGCGTGCTGGTGGCGACAGGTGCAATCGACAATCTGTGCAAGGGCGCAGCAGGCCAGGCGGTCCAGTGCGCCAACATCGTCTTTGGTTTTGACGAGCGACGAGGCTTGCCCACAGTGGCGTGCCCGGTGTAGCACATTCGATTGTTAACGATTTGGTAGCCGGGTATCGATTTGGGCGCCACTTTTAAGCTGGTCTAGTGATTGCGACCGGTATGGCGTGCCATCCGATGCCCGTTTTTTGTTTGATATAAGGAGCCGTAAGGACGATGAATACAGAGCAGTTCGATATCAAGATTCGTGCCGTCGAGGGTGGCATTACGGCAGCGGCCGGCTTTAAGGCTGCAGGCATCCATGCGGGATTCCGGAAGAATCCCGAGCGCTTGGACTATGCGCTCGTCGTGCCCGATAAACCCTGTCCCGGGGCCGGCGTGTTTACGACTAACCGCTTTTGTGCGGCTCCCGTGCAGGTGAGCCGTGCCAACCTGGGCGGCGCCGACAAGGGCTACGGCGTCGTTGCCGGCGTTTCGGTCAACTCTGGCAATGCCAACGCCGCTACGGGTGAGACCGGCCTTGCCTGTGCGCGTGAGACGTGTGATATCGCATCGCAGGTCATCGGCTGCGAGCCCCAGCAGATTCTGGTTGCCTCCACGGGCGTGATTGGTCAGATTCTGCCGATCGATACGTTTGAGACCGCCATTCCTGCTGCCTACGAGGCGCTTTCCGCCCACGGTGGTGCCGATGCAGCCCGCGCCATCATGACGACCGACACGCATTCCAAGGAATACGCCGTGCGTTACCGCAGTGAGGCCGCGGGCCATGCGGGCAATGCCTACACGGTGGGTGGTATGTGCAAGGGCTCGGGCATGATCATGCCCAACATGGCAACCATGATTTCGGTCATTACCACCGATGCCCCCGTCGAGCCGGTGGCTCTCCACGCTCTGCTACTCTCGACCGTCAAACAGACCTTCAACAAGGTAACGGTCGACTCCGATACCTCGACCAACGACACTTGCATCATGCTTGCTTCCGGCGCAGCCGCAGAAGCCGAGCTTATTGTCGAGGGCACTGATGCCTTCGATGAGCTGGCCTTTGCCGTGCATGAGGTGTGCGAGAGCCTGGCGCGTAACATCGCCGCAGATGGCGAGGGCGCATCCAAGCTCGTGACGGTTAACGTCACCGGCGCCGTGAACGACGAGGAGGCCGATATCGCCGCTCGTGCTGTCGCCAACTCGCCGCTCGTCAAGACTTGCATCGCCGGCCACGACTGCAACTGGGGCCGCGTTGCCATGGCGCTTGGCAAGTGCGGCGTGCAGTTTAACCAAGAAGATGTGTCCATCGACATGATGGGTATGCCCGTCTGCCGTGATGGCCTGACCGTTCCCTTTGACGAGGACGAGGCTCTGCGACGTTTTGAGGCACCCGAGATTGTGATCTCGGCCGACCTCGGTGCAGGCGACGCGGCAACGACCGTGTGGACCTGCGACCTCACGCACGAGTACATCTCCATCAACGGCGACTACCGTTCCTAGACTCCAGGCATGCCGTGCGTTCCGGTGTAATTGCGAGCGGCGGGGCATGGCTCAATGGCTATACGAAAGACGAGGCAGATTATGAAATTCGCACGCGATTGTCGTTCGAGCGAATCCAACGAAGCAACCGCGCAGCTGCTGTTTGAGGCGCTGCCGTGGATTAAAAACCTGACCGGCAAGACGGTCGTTATCAAGTACGGCGGTGCCGCCATGGTCGACGAGCAACTGCGCCGCGACGTGATGAGCGATATCGTTCTGCTCAAGATCATCGGCATGCGCCCCGTTATCGTGCATGGCGGCGGCAAGGCCATCAACGAGGCGCTCAGCCATTACGATATTCCCGTCGAATTTAAGAACGGCCAGCGCGTGACCACGCCGGATACCATGGATATCGTGCGCGAGGTGCTGGGCGGCAAGGTCAACCAGGAGCTGGTTGCTGCCATCAACCACCACGGCAACCTGGCCGTGGGCGTGTCGGGCAGCGATGCCGGCACGCTCATCGCCGAGCCGCTCGACCCCGAGCTCGGTCGCGTGGGCAAAGTGACGCACGTCAACACCGACTATATCGAGCGCTTACTCGATAGCGAGTACATCCCCGTCATCGCTACCGTCGCGGCGGGGGAGGACAGCGGTTTCTTCAACATCAACGCCGACACCGCCGCCGGTGCCGTTGCCGCGGCGCTCCACGCGCATAAGGCGATCTTCTTGACCGATGTCGATGGCCTGTACAAGGACTTTAGCGACAAGGACTCGCTTATCTCCAACCTAACGCTCGACGAGGTCAACGAAATGCTCTACGGCGGCGAGGTCGATAAGGGCATGATTCCCAAGCTGCGCGCGGCCGTCGATGCGCTTACCGGCGGCGTATTTCGTGCCCACATCATTAACGGTACTACGCCGCATTCGCTGCTCCTGGAGCTGCTGACCGATGCCGGTGTCGGCACCGTGATCCATTCCACCGAGACGGCTTACGAGTTCGATACGCATCCGCATCCGCTTTCGACGTTTGCTGCGCGTCTGACCGAAAACCTTGACGAGGTCGAGAAGCTTCAGACGGTCTAGCTGACCCGCAGCCGCCCCATTCCTGCACCCATAGGTCTGCGCCGTCCGGCGCCCAACGAAAGGCATCCCATGTCACTTGCAGCTCAGCAATCGCTTGAATCCCATTACGTTATGCATACCTTTGGCCGCTCTCCGGTCGAGTTTGTCGAGGGTCACGGTATGAAGCTCACCGGCGACGATGGCCGTGAGTACCTCGACTTTCTTGCCGGCATCGGCGTGTGCAGCCTAGGTCATGGCGACCCGGCTGTGCTCTCGGCGCTCGAGGCACAGACCAAAAAGCTCATGCATGTCTCCAACTATTTCTACATCGAGCAGCGCGGACAGGTCGCGGCGCTGCTGTCCAAGCTTGCTAACGACGACGTAGATGGTGCGCGCGTGCTTGCCGATGCCATTGCCGCCGGAGATGAGACCACGGCAGCTGCTCTTGGTGCCCCGGCTGCGGATGAGCAGGTTTGGGAGACCTTCTTTGCCAACTCCGGCGCCGAGGCCAACGAGGGCTCGATGAAGCTCGCGCGCCTGTACGCCAAGCGTGCCGGCAATGGCGGCAACACCATCGTGTGCATGCGCGGCGGCTTCCACGGCCGTACGCTCGAGACCATTGCCGCCACCATGCAGGATTGGCTGCAGGACAGCTTCCGCCCGCTGCCGGGTGGCTTTGTGGCCTGCACGCCCAACGATGTCGATGAACTGCGTGCGATCTTTAAGCAGCTGGGCAGTGAAATTTGCGCCGTGATGCTCGAGCCGATCCAAGGTGAGAGTGGCGTGCACCCCATGACCGAGGAGTTTATGGCGGCAGCGCGCGACCTGGCACACGAAGTGGGCGCCGTGCTTATCGCCGACGAGGTCCAGTGCGGTATCTTCCGCACGGGTAAGCCGTTTGCGTTCCAGACCTATGGCGTGGAGCCCGACATTATGAGCCTTGCCAAGGGCATTGCCGACGGCGTGCCCATGGGTGCCGTCGTGGCGAAGAAGGAGATTGCCGACGTGTTTAAGCCGGGCGACCACGGCTCGACCTTTGGCGGTAGCTGCTTGGCCATCGCGGCGTGTGCCGCGACGCTCTCCGCGCTCGTGCGCGGCGATTATGCCGAGCATGCTGCCAAGGTGGGTGCCTATATGGAGGCAAAGCTCGCCAAGCTGCCGCACGTGACCGAGGTACGTGGCCGCGGCTTGATGCTCGGCTGCGATCTTGACGATACTGCGGGTGATGCACACGACGTTGTGGCCCGTGCATTGGGGGCTGGTGCCGTAATCAACGCTACGGGTGCCCATACGCTGCGTTTCCTGCCGCCACTCGTCTGCGAGGAAGCCGACGTGGACAGCCTGATCGAGATTTTGTCGGACGTTTTGGCCTAACACAATGCACTAACTCAATTTGGACCGGGTTCCGGACTGCGGACGTGCCATATGCGGCACGATTCAGCGGTCTGGAGCCCGTTTTGCCTTAGATTTGCTAAGGCAGGGAGACCTGCTGGTCAAAAAACATCAAATATGAGTACTGTTACCGATTTGGTAGCAGCAATTTTGGACTAATAAGGCCAGATGGCAAGCCGAAATGGCGATGAATGCACTATTTTGATCCAACTGTTAGTCCTTATAATGGACATATGCTGCGTAACTTAAGCAAATACTATCTTTTTATATGTTGCAAACAAAGTAGCAGTACTCATTTTCGCCATTTTTTGGCCACGGCCTTTGTGACAGACGTGCTGGTGGGTTCGAATCCTTCTGCAATGGGTCTGAAAAAAGAAAGGCCTCCATCGCTGGAGGCCTAACAATTCAGTGGTGGGCGATGAGGGATGTCGCGTGCGGCTGACGCCGCCCGCTTTCGCTTCGGGCCTACGGCCCTCGCGTGCTGCGCTGGAAAACGCTTCGCGTTTTCTCAGCTTCGCACCCTTGCGGGTTCGAATCCCATGCGCTGGGCCCAAACAAAAACGGTCCCCTTGCGAGGACCGTTTCCAATTCGGTGGTGGGCGATGAGGGATTCGAACCCCCAGCCTTGTGCGTGTAAAGCACCTGCGCTAACCGTTGCGCCAATCGCCCGTGCGGAGAGAGTATAGCAAAACAATCGCCCCATTCACCTCATATCCATTAAAGGTAACCGGCGCGTGTCACAGCGGAGCTGAT
>CAJLCM010000044.1:0-17166 GCA_905205145.1 uncultured Collinsella sp. | reverse complement strand
CTGACCGTATATCACGACGGCCAATTCTGGGTCGGGCTGGCGGAGCATGTCGAGGGCGGAAGGTATGGCGTCGCCCGCATCGTCTTCGGCGCAGAACCGTCCAATGAGGAAATCCTGCAATTCGTTACAAGCAAATGGGCGAAGTTCGCGTTCTTCGGTGACGAGGCCACTGAAACAAGCAAACCCGCGAAGAACCCCAAGCGGCGCGCTCGCGAGGCAGCGAAAGCCCTTAAACGGCCCGCGGTGAGCACCAAGGCACAACAGGCGCTCGCGGCACAGCGGGAAGCGATGAAGCGGGAGTCGGCTCAAGCAAGAAGTCAGCGTCGCGCGGATGAGGCAGAGACGCGCTTCGAGCAGCGAAAGTTGAAGCGCAAGCAGAAACATCGCGGGCATTGATCGCTATTTGCAGCAAGGCAAACCATATACAGCAGCGGCGCCAGTTCCACTTGAAGCCGACGCCGCGTAAACGCTGATGGTGACGGCCATGCACGGGCACGGGCGCGCCACCGCACTTCACAGCTTGTTTCTCAAGTATTTGGGACGCACACGCGGCGTTCAAAAATGCGGAGCGACTCCGCATGGCTCGAGACTGAGCCGAGGCGCCCTACTTCTCGCCCTCCAGCAGCCCCACGATGCGGTCGATGTCGACGGCGAAGCGGGGCCTTCCCTCGCGCTCGTAGCGGTCGAGGTATGCCTGGCACTCGGAGACAATGCGCTTGGTGTTGCCGTCGATGATGCGCTGGAGCGTCTCGTAGTAGGCCGAACCCTCGGTCCTGAAGCGGCGCTGGTAGGCCTTGGTTATGGGGAACATCTTGATGTAGTGGATGCCGTGGCGGCAGCCGGGGCGCGTCGTGGGGCGGGGTGGCAGTGCAAAGTACTGGTCTTTGGGCACGTTAGGGGCGATGTTGGAACGCAGCGGCACGGCGAAGTCCCTGCGCTTCCCGCGGAAACGCAGCCTCACCACCACGATGCAGGGGCGATTGTGCTTAAGCATGAGCTCGCGGTCGCCCTCGACGAGGTCGAAGAAGTCCTGGGAGATGGATACGATCTTCATCGGTTACGCCCCCTTCATACGAAGCGGGGCCCGCATCGCTGCAGGCCCCTACAGGTGGGCGATATTCTACGCCTTGCGGCACCCCGTCGCCCACGGAGGTTAAACGTACACGTAAGCCGTACTCTGAAAGCCGCGGCTTCCGGCAAGTAGTTTATACCACGAAAGGTCACTTTCAATGCGCATAGCTCGCAAAATAACACTCGCTGGGCCGTCACCCCTGGCAGTTACCCTCCAATCTTCATTGGAGTCAGCAGGTCAATTCATATAGTTATGGGGGTGTATCCTAAAGGGAATCAAATTTATACCCCCATAACTAAGGAATTTTCTATTCCCACTCAATGACTAGAGCCCTGGTGTAATTGGCTGGATCACCGTTCCGGGAACCGGTATCGACCTACCTGCCCGCCAAGCTCCTTCTTCAGCTCCAGCCTAGTATCTGACTCGCGCTGTTATAAGCGAAAACCGAAGAGATGCATCTTAGCCAAGAAAAAAGGTTAGCCTTAACTTACTGTATGATTCGTGTGCTATAGTTAGATGGCTCTAACTGTTTGGGGGCGATGGCCATGCACGAACGCAAGGGCTTCTGGGACAAGAATGCCAGTCGGTACGACCGTTTCATGCGAAAGGACCGGGCGGCGTATGAGAAGATGTATGAGCTGATCAGGCCGGTGGTGAAAGCAAAAACCGTACTGGAGGTTGCCACCGGCACGGGGCTTATCGCAAAGAGCATCGTAAATGCGGCGGCGCACATCGAGGCTACGGACACTTCTGCAAAGATGATCCTTGAAGCAAGGCGAGACAATCAATCCGCAAAGCTGCACTTTTCCGTACAGGATATGTTCCGCCTGCCCTATGCACAGAAGTCCTTCGAAGTGGTGATCGCGTCCAACGCGCTTCACATAGTGCCGCATCCGGAAAAGGCCCTGCAAGAAATCAGGCGGGTGCTGAAGGACGACGGCGTGCTCATCGCGCCAACCTTCACCCACGCGGGGAGCTCGGTTTCCGGCAAGGCAAAAGCCTTTTTGATGAGTATGGCGGGATTACCCCTCCACAGCAGGTGGACAAGCGAGGAATACCTACGTTTCCTGCGTCAAAACGGCTGGGCGGTGCAGAAAAGCGCGGTGCTGAAGGCCTCGTTCCCGTTGACCTATGCGGAATGCACGAAATCGGAGGGGCCAGATGTCGTTCTTTGAAAACACCCGCAAGCCCGTGGGCCTCGGCGGAAAACTTATGGTTGCCATGATGAACCTGGGCCACGGCCCTGTGGCGCGGTGGGGGCTTCGATTTCTACGGCTTGCGCCAAACGCCAAGGTGCTGGATTGCGGCTGCGGCGGCGGGGCGAACATAAAACGGCTGCTGGAAAAATGCCCGCATGGCGTCGTCAAGGGCATCGACTATTCGCCCGTCAGCGTGGAGAAGGCTAGAAAGCTCAACCGAGTTGCAATTCAGGAGGGGCGTTGCGCCGTTCTGCAAGGCAGTGTGGCGGATATGGTGTTTGAGGATAGCTACTTCGATGCTGCCACGGCCTTTGAGACCGTCTATTTTTGGCCCGATTTGCCCCGATGCTTCCGTGAGGTCTGGCGGGTGCTGAAGCCGGGCGGGACAATTCTTATCTGCAACGAGAGCAATGGCGATACGGACAAGGACGAGAGGTGGACGCAGATCATCGGCGGCATGACCATCTACAAGGACATTGAATTAAAGGCATGTCTGGAGCAGGCGGGTTTTCACGAGGTGCAGATACACAAAAAGAAAAAGTGGCTCTGCGTCACGGCGCGGAAGTAAGGGCATCAAGCACGGATATTTTTGCATCCATCCTGCACATGGCAATAGGCATGACGGTCATAGCGGCTGTGCTGGCGGCAATTGTGACAGTTGTTATTCACTGAGGAAGAAACCTATGAAATGTAAAATTGAGAAAAACACCGTTCAGGAGACGCTGATCCTCCCGCTGTATTCCCGGAAGCTGTGTACGGAGCTGTACCCGAACCTTTATAGGGATGAAACAGCGGTTCGTCTGCTCGACCAAATCGACTACGACTTTTCAGAGGCAGAGAAAAACTCCCGCAGCCTGATGCAGCGTTTTGGTGCGCTGGAGGTGGCCATGCGGCAGGGCGATCTTGCTTTCGAGGTGCAGGATTACCTGAAAGGCCACCCCAATGCGGCGGTGGTCAATCTGGGCTGCGGGCTGGACAACACCGGCAGAACCTGCGACAACGGTAGATGCAAGATCTACAATCTGGACTTCCCGGATGTGATCGCCTTGCGGCAGCAGCTACTGCCCGCCGGGGATCGGGAACAAAATATCCCCTGCGACCTGAAAGACACCGCATGGTTTGGCAAAATCGATGCCTCCGGCGGGGCGGTGCTCTTTGCCTCTGGGGTGTTCTATTACTTTCTAACCCAGCAGGTCCGGGAACTGGTGCGGGGAATGGCGGACGCTTTCCCCGGCGGTGTGCTGGTCTTTGATGCTGCCAATCGAACGGCAGTAAAGATGATCGCAAAAACATGGCTTAAGACTGCAAAAATCAAGGATGTGGGGGCATATTTTGCGGTTTCGGATGCCGCCAAGGAAATCGGCACGTGGAACAGCCGCCTGCAGGTCACAAGTCGCGGCTATATGCTGGGTTACAACGATTTGAGAGACCCTTCTGTCAGCAGCTTTTTCCGGTTTCTCGCAAGGGTCGGTGACAACGGGATGAAAATGCAAATCGTGAAAATAAGATTTTGAGAGGCAAAAAATAAAGCGCATTCACTTTGACGTTGAAAAAGACGGCTTTTACGGCGCATATTGGGCGTGCAGGGACACGCGAGGGAGGCCGGACGTGGCCTTCCTCGTTTTTATTCATGGACTTTAGTCCGTGCCGCGCGGCATAGAAAGCCACCCGCTCAGCGGGTGGAGGCCAATTTCCGCTACGCGACAAAAACCTTCCCCCTAGCATGAGGATTGTTCAGGTCATCATGCTAGGGGGAAGGTGATTGCTGTGGCCCAGAAAGCCAACAGCCTCGCGCACACGAAATGGCTGTGCAAGTGCCGCATCGCACCGAGGTCAAGCTCATCGCCGCCATCGTCGAGAAGCACCCCAAGGTGCGCTTTGCCGTAAGCTGCACCTCGGCCTACGCCGACCTCTACGACCGCATGGAGCAGGCCCTGCGCGAGCGCGTGGCCAATGCGGTGGAGGTCGTCCGCTCCGACATCAGCCCCGCGCTTCTTGTCCACACCGGTCCAAACCTCGTGGGTGTGGCGGTCCAGGGACTCTAGCGGAGGCGGGGCGTTCTGCCCCAAAAACAAATGCAAAAGACGAGCGCTTCTTGCCGCCCAATTGGCAAGAAGCGCTCGTCTTTCCTTAACGCGTTGTATGGCGGAGAGAGCGCAAGTTACGCGAGCGCCCTTCTTGCCAGCTCGGCCGCGCCAAGGATTCCTTGGTCGCCGCCGCAGCCCGGGGCGCAGATGTAGCTCTCTATGTCCTTAAGCTCGGCGGTCTGGATGTAGCCACCCAGATATTCGAGGGTCTTCTTGCGGACGATGCCGTAGAGCTGCTCCTGGTGCATCACGCCGCCGCCGAGGACGATACGGCGAGGCGAGTACATGAGCACGAGGTTCGCGCACATCTGCCCCAGATAATCCCCCTCGAGCGCCCACACCTCAGCGTTGTCCGCGAGCTCGGCCGCGGGCTTTCCCCAGCGCGCGGCGATGGCGGGGCCGGAGGCGAGGCCCTCGAGACAGCTCGCGTGGCTCGGGCAGACGCAGCGTCCCTCCTCGGTGGGACGGGTCCTTACCAGCATGTGGCCGGCCTCGGGGTGCAGCATGCCGTGAAGGAGCCTGCCCGCGCACATGACGCCCGCGCCCACGCCGGTGCCGATGGTCACGTAGACGGCGTCCTCGAGCCCCTTGCAGCAGCCGAAGACTACTTCGCCGAGGCAGGCAACGTTCACGTCCGTGTCGTAGGTCACCGGAATCCCGAGGGCGTCGGCGAACGCGGCGCGAAGACCATAGCCTCGCCACGCGAGCTTGGGCGTCTGGAGGATGGAACCGTAGCGCTCATCGTTGGGGTCGACGCAGGTCGGGCCGAAGGCGCCGATGCCCAACGCGTTCACATCGCGGGCGGTGAACCACTCGACCATTTGTGGGACGGTCTCGGCGGGCGTAAGCGTCGGGGTCTCCATACGGTCGAGAACCTCGCCGTCGCCGGACACCACGGCACAGACCATCTTGGTCCCGCCGGCCTCGAGGGCGCCGAGCCTCATTTGCTTTTCGCTCATGTGATCCTCCTTACAAAGGGACGCCCGCAGTCATGGTCAACCGCGGGCGCCCATAACGTTGGCTTGTTTCGAGGCGACCCTACCTGGGCACGCGGTCCTGCCTTGCGGCAAACGGGGCGAGCACGGCGTGCGGCTCGCTTTGGTACCAGTAGGCGACGGTGGAGATGTCGTCCTCGCGCTCGTAGAGCTTGATGTCGTCGTTGCCGAGGTCCTGGAACGTCACGCGCAGGTCCTCCTTGAACGAGATCGGGTCGGGAAGGTGCCACCTGTAGAGGCCGTGCCTGGGAAGTGCGTCGTCGTTGGTCGCGAGCATCGGGTTCGGGTTCGGCTTGCCCGCGCTGAAGCGGTCGCGCGTGGCGTCGCGCGTCGAGCGGTACGGGTAGCCGGCGAACAGCGTGTTGAAGCACTGCGCCTCGGGCAGCGCGTGGGGCGGCCTGTCGAGGAAGGCCCAGGCACCGCCGAAGTAGTCCTCGGCTCCCGTCGAGGTGACCGTGGGGAACTCCTCGTCGCCGTCGAGGAAGAACTTCATCTCGCCCTCGCCCCACCAATAGCGCTCCAGGGCGCACAGGGCCATGTAGGTGCCGACGTAGTAGCCCTTACCGCGCACTCCGTCGAGCACGGTGTAGTCGACGCCCCTGCGGGTGCTGCGCTCGCGGTTAAAACGGGCGTGGAAGTACATGGCGTCGTCCGGCACGTCGGTGAGCGCGTAGTTGAACGTGTAGAAGACGTACTTAATGAACCCGGGGTGCTCGCTCGTAAGCGTGACCTTGGCGTGCTTCCTGAAAGGCATCTCGAAGTAGCAGTTCATGCCGCCCGTCGGGTTCACGCAGATGGGCATCGAGTTGACGATGGCGCGCTCACCGAAGCCGTTGCAGAAGAAGTCGCCGACAGGGCACTCGACCGAGGGGGTCTCCTCGTCGTCCCAGTAGAAGCGCAGCACGAGGTCGCGCATGACGAAGCTGCCGGCGGCGGTCTTGTCGGGGACGGTCATCCAGATGTGGCGGATGATGCCGGGGCCCTCGATGTCCGCGAGCGTGATGGTCTCGCCGGACTCAAGGGGCACGCAGCACGAGCCCTTGCGGCCGACGCCGAGGTGGCTGGCCGACATGGCGGCACGGCCCTTCTCGCCCGTGATGTTCTCGGGGGTGACGGCGCGGCTTTCCTCACCGCCGTGCATCCACACGTCCTTAAGGAACTCTCTCATCGTCGACCTCCTCTATTCGTCGTCTTCGCACTCGGCGGAACTGGCACCGTTCACGTAGACGATCTGCTGGCGCGCCTCGTCGACGAGGGCGTCGAAGTCGAGTTTCTCGTCGGGGCGCGCGAGCGCGACCGTCATGGCGAGCGGGAGGTTGACACCCGCGATCACGTGGATCCGGTCGGAGGCGAAGCGGGAGAAGCGCTGGTTCACGCTGCCGCCGAGCGCGTCGGTGAGGACGACGACCTCGTCAGTGCCCGAAAGAGCCGCCTCGACCGCCGCGTCGAGCCCCTCGCCGTTGTCGTTCACGTAGGCGCACACGGCGTTGACGGCGTCGCTCTTACCCGTAAGGAACTCGAGGGTGTCCTTGAAGCCCTGGGCGAGAAGGGAATGGCTCGCCACAACTATCTTTCTCATTGATTCACCAATCTCTTGGGTCGAAGCTAGGCGAGGATGCCAGCGGCGGAGGCGACCATCGCGAGGACGATCACCACGAGGATGAGGACCGTCATGCTCGCGTTCTTCTTGGTAAGAAGGTAATACGCGCTTCCCGTGATGGCGGCGGGGATCATGGCAGGCAGGATCTTGTCGAGCAGCGGCTGAATCTCCATCGAGACGTCGCCGAAGCTGAAGCTAATCGGGCAGGTGACGCCGATGACCGAGGCGATGAGGCAGCCGACCACGGTGAGGCCGAGCACGGAGGCGGCGGCAGTGAGGTTGGGAAGCTTCTCGCTGAAGTCGGTGACGAGCTTCACGCCCTGCTTGTAGCCGAACTCGAGGGCGTGCATGCGGACCCAGAAGATGGCCAAGATGAGCGCGAACCAGATGCCGGCTCCCACGGGGTTGCCCTCGATGGCCATGTAGGCGGCGATGGAGCCCATGATGGTCGGGATCATGGTCATGAGCAGGGAGTCGCCGACGCCGGCGAGCGGTCCCATGGTGCCGATCTTCAGGTCTTGGACGGCGTCCGCCGCCGCTAGGCCGTCGCGTTCCTCCATGGCCACGCAGGCGCCAAGGATGATGGCGGCGAGCCAAGGCTGGGTGTTGTAGTAGCGGAAGTGGTTGTTGAGCGCTTGCTTATAGTCCTCGTCGTTCGTGTAGATCTTCCTCAGGACCGGCGAGAGGGCGTAGGCGACTGAGGCGCCCTGCTGGGTCTGGTAGTTGAAGGTGCACACGCTCATGAGCCAGCGCCAGTTCGCGTTGCGCAGGTCCTTCTTGGTGACCTTGTAGCCGGAGGGCTTGCCCTCGGCGACGGCGGTGATGTTCTCGTTTTCCATGGTTACTCATCCTCTCCGATGAAGGCGTCTGCGGAAGCGTGGGCGGCGAGCTCGGTGTCCCTCTCGGCACGCTGGTAGAACGCGATCGCGAGGGCAACGCCGACGATGGCGGCGCCGATGATGGGCACGTTCAGGAAGGCCGAGAGGAAGAAGCCGGCGAGCAGGTACTGGAAGTACTTGCCAGTGGGCATGTAACGCAGCAGCATCGCGATGCCGACGGCCGGGAGCATCTTGCCGGCGAGGGTGAGGCCGGAGAGGAACCACTGGGGCATAACCTCGAGGAGCCAGTTGACGGCGGGCTGGCCGAGGGTCACGGAGACAAAGACGGGCAGGGCGGCGCACAGGCCGAAGAGCACGGGGCAGACCCACAGGATGGCGTTCATCTGCTTGAACTTGCCCTCGTCGCAGAACTTCTGGGACTTCTCGACGACGAAGCCGTTGAGGATCTTGACGATGACGTCGAGCTGGATGCCGAGCATGCCGACCGGCAGGCCGATGGCGAGGCCCGTGTCGGAGCCCAGGGTCACGCCGTAGGCGGTGGCAATGATGGCCATCGTGCCGTAGTCGGGAATCGACGAGCCGCCGAAGCCCGCGACGCCGAGCTGCATGAGCTGGATGGTGCCGCCGATGACGAGGCCGGTCTGCCAGTCGCCCATGACGACGCCGGTGATAAGGCCCCAGAAGACGGCATAGTTGACGAAGATCATCGGGATGCCGTAGTAGTCCACGTGCTTGATGAAGGCCAGCAGGGTCAAAAGGACGACCTGCAGGATAGTGAAGTTGACCATGATCCCTCCTTAGATGAGGTCGGCGACGGAGACGGGCTTGTCGGCGGGCACGAACTGTGCCGTCACCTTGACGCCGCGGGCGATGAGCGCCTTGTAGCTCTGGACGTTCTCGGCGGAGGCATAGGCGCGCTGGGTGAGCTGGACGCCGCCCTCCTTGACAAGAGAGCCGCCGACGATCAGCGACGGGAGCTCGATGCCCGACTCGACCAGGTGAAGGATCGTCTCGGGCTCCTTGGCGATGACAAAGACCTTCTCGCGGTCGTACTTGCCCGCCGCGAAGTTCTTGAGCGCGGTCTCCTCGGAGATGATCGAGACGGCCATGCCCGCGGGGCGCGCCATCCTCATAGTGGACTTCAGGACCTCATCGCCGGCGACCTTGTCGTCGATGACCATGACGCGGGTAGCGCCCGACACCGGGGCCCACTGCGTCACGATGATGCCGTGAAGCAGGCGATTGTCGATTCGTGCCATAACAACACTCATGTTTGCTCCTATCAAATCAAGTCTTACGTTCGGTACTGCCTTGGCGCTATCCGGATTCGCGCCGGGCAAGGGGTTATCGGATTATTGAAGACGCGCGGTCAGCTCGTGACGGCGCGGGGGTCACTCGTCGAACAGGAGGCTCGAGGAGCCGAGACGCTCCTCTCGCGCCGGGGCGGCGCTCACGCTGATGTAGTCGAAGACGTAGGCGATCTCGCTTACAGGAACCTCCACGCGATAGCGCGTCGAGATGCTCGAGAAACTCTGCCTGAAGGACTCGATGAAGTCGGTGTGCTCTTCCTCGAAGCGATCCTGGCCGGCGTAGGTCTCGATGGGGTTGCGGGTGACGAGGCGCTCAACGAGGCAACAGAGGTGAACGTACAGCCCGATGATGGCGTTGCTGCCGATCTTCTCGCCCGTTCTGCGCTGAAGCTCGTGCACGGCGCTCTCGATCTCGTGGAATAGCCGCTCCGGGTCGAGGATGGTGATGGAGCGGATGACGTTCTGCAGCGTCATGTTCGAGAGCAGCTTCTCGTGGAAAGAAGAGAGCTCGGAAGCGTCAAGCCACCTGCCGAACACGGCATCAACCTTAGAGGCGGACGCCGTCGACATGATGTCCTCGAGGGCGACGAAGGGGACGGAGGCGACCCCGGGGTCTCCCGTGCCGATGACGGCGCAGACGCGGTGCTCGGAGAAAACGGCGTCATTCGACCCGTTCGCGACGAGCTGCTTGAAGGGCCTCGTGAGCAGGCGCGCGCCTATGGTGCGCGGGAGGCTCTGCGAGACGAGCTGGCGTATCCTCTCCGCGGCGTCGACCCCGGACTCGGAGCAGAAGACGATGGCGTCCTCACGGTTGACGCGCTCGATCACCTTGCAGTGCGTCACGCACGCGGCGGTCGCATCGCCAAGAACCTCGGCGATGGACTTGCCGCCGAGCAGCCCGACCCCGATCTCGAGCGCAAGACCGGTAGAGACGTTGTTCACCACGCCGATAGTGGAGTCGGTAACGTTCTCGAGGGCCTTATAGGCCTCCTCCAAGGAGCCCATGTCGACGAGGAACACGACCCCGGTGCAGTAGGAATGGCGGTCGACGAGGCGCTGGAGCGGACCGACGATGTCCTTCAGCTGCTGGTCGTAGGGCATGTCGACCGCCTCGTACACATGCATGCCGAGCATACGGTTCGCCGCGTCGGCGATGCTCGTCGCCGTTGAGTAGCCGTGGGACAAGATGACGCAGAGCGTTCGAAGGGCCTTCGCGTCGCGAGACTCCGATGCGACGCACAGCGTCAGAAGCGTCTTCGTGAAGTGATCGAGCGAGATTCCCAGCGCCCCTTCCACGTCTGCGGCGACCTGATCGGAGACGCTCGAGGCAAACGGTAATTCGGAGGTCACGGCACCGAGGAGATGGGAGATTTGCTCCGCACAGGCAGACTTTCGCTTAGCCAGGCCGATACCCGGCCACAACTGCAGGCAAATCTCCTGGGCCAGTAGAAAAGCGACCTTCCTCGAAAGCTCGATGCCATAAGAAGAGCCTGCGTCGGCAAGGACCGCGCCCACGACGCGCTCGAAGGCGCGCGACCTCGAGGAGGTAACGCCGCGGCCGAAGATCAAGTGATCCTCAACGCCGCGCACAGCGGAGACAGCTTGCGAGACGAGCTCGGAGACAGAGAGCTCCCCGGCGCAGAATCGCTCATCGAGAGAGCACAGGGCATCGAGCGCCTGCTCGACCGGCCCTGTGCTCTCGGCGGCATCCAGGGACGCGTCGATCAGAACGCCATCGTCGGGCTGTTGATCGATCTGCGCGGAGGAGAGGAGCCCGCTGGGAAGAAGATACGGGCGAACGACGACGTAGTCGCCCTCGCGATTGAGGAACGCTTTGGCGCAGCAGTTCGTCACGCAGGCGCGCAAGCCGGCGATGTTATCGGAAAAGTCCGCGTTCACGAGGCAACGGTATGCGCCGCGGCTGATCTTCACATCAGAACCGATTCGGCACCCCTCGCTGCGCAGGAAGCTCAAGATGAGATCCTCGCGCTCCTCGGGGGTCCGCTCCTTGAGTGAGGGGACACGGGCACAGATGGGCATTTTGCTGTAGGCCGAGGAAACCTTCAGATCATCGGCGGAAAGCGTCGTC
Organism: uncultured Collinsella sp.; assembly: GCA_905205145.1. GTDB lineage: Bacteria > Actinomycetota > Coriobacteriia > Coriobacteriales > Coriobacteriaceae > Collinsella. Next base: position 5,975 of record CAJLCM010000044.1, on the reverse strand, counting down.
GAAAGAACGAGGCGAGCGCGCGGCGCATCCTGGGAGGCATCGAGCCCGAGGGCCGTCGCAAGGCAGTGCTCCATCGCAGAGGGAGAGAGTGCCTCGATGCCGTTGACAAAAACCACACCCCCGCGCGATTTCGCGATCGACTCGTCAAGAAGCCCGTTGAACGAGGCGGCGTCCGGGACCCCGGCGCAGTCGATGCGCACATAGGAGGAGTCGCGGGACAGCAAGCCCTGGTTCTTGCCGTACTCGTACACAAGACGAGAAAGGAAAGACTTGCCGACACCCACGCCGCCGCTCAAGAGGATGGGCAGGCCAAACGGAGGGTACTGAACCGCAGCCTTGCACTGCTCGACAACGGAGCTGAGGCTCAGGTCAAAGCCCACGGCACGCGCGAAGTCACGGTGATCGGCGATTCCCGTCGCCTGGATGAGGTCGGCGAGCGAGGCGTACTCGCTTGCAGAGAACTTTACCTGAAAACGCTTCTGGAACGCGCGGCGATGAAAATAACGGACAGGCCTGCCCGCCACCTTAACCACAAGGCCGGCGCGAACAAGGTCGTTGAGGTACTGGCTCGCCAGACTCCTGGAGATGATGAGCGTCTCGGCGATGTCGGAGGTGGACAGACGGGCAAGGTCGTCGAGCGAGACGGCAGAGGTGAGGGCCTCGAGATGCTCGAGAATCCTGTCCCTCATGTCGACGGGCTTCTTTGCCAAGCTGTCCTGTGCGGTCTTGTCCATGACTTCTTACCTCCTTGTACAAGGAGTATAAGGGGAACACAGAGAACGGAAGGGGGCGCGTGGGGGAATCAACAGCCCCGAGGAGAAGTTCACCACTTGAGGGGCAGAAAACAACGGCCATTGAACATTCAGGGCCGACGCTCAACACTTCGGCTCGACACTTCGCTTTGGAAAGGGCCCTGCGCGATGGTGCAGCCCTCCATCTCGCAGCACAGGTCGCCGAAGGTCGCGAGGATGCGCTCCTTCTGTTCCGCGGGCGAGACGACTCGGTGGGCAAGGTCCTCTCAAAAGGGGTCGTCCGACGCCGCAAGACCTCGATGACCGACTACCGCCTCGAGCAAGTGGCGGATTACCTCTGTACTATCGAACTTGCCTTGGTCAAGTACGAGGCCAAGGAGGACGGTGAGACGTACAACAAGTTCTTCGGAGGTATAGGCTCTTTCAAGGGGAACTGGCTCAAGCAAGCCCGCGGCAAGCGGATATAGGTGGTTCCGCAGTCTCGCAGGGAGCGGTCGTCTCTCCTCCGGCCAGGGCCCCAAGCGACACGCTTCGAGCAGCGATAGCGAAACGCAAGCAACGGCGTCGCGGGCGCCTCGTGCGCCATAGTGTCCATGTGGTCATCTCCTATCGTCTCAGCGTGGTAGCTGAAGATTCTAGACGCTGGCCACACCCCTTTTCCGGGGCGCCAACACCAACGTTTAGCACACAAGGAGTTTGACGAGATGGCTCAGCGAGTATTGAATCTATCCGCCCATGCAGCCACGTCGAATAACTCCAGATTGGGGTAACTGACCGTTTCGCCCGTTTCTTTAAGACAGGCCTCCGCGGCGTTGCACAGCGAGCTCGCGAGCGACGCCACATCAACGCGGAACGTCACGCTCTTAGTCGCACGCATCCCGCTCTTGGGCGACGGCCAGGAAGAGCAGAGGGCGTTGCACCCGTGGAGGACAAGCTCGAACTTGTAGTCGTAGTCGAAGCTCTCGTCTTTCTCGGGAGCATCGACCAACACATCGTAGTCGCCTGAATGCAACAGGGAGCACCGGAGCTTCCAGCACATCTTCCCATTAAAGATTTGACCTGGAATCGTTTCATCTTCGTTCGAGGGGTCTCCCGAAAACAGGAAGTCGTTTGCCACCCAGTCATCAAACCACTTCACATACTGCCGCCCCGCCGCTCTCTTCCCGTTATGAAGGACGAGATTGGGGTAAAGAAGCTGCCCCATGGCGTCGGGAATGGTAAGGGAAGACATAAGGGCTGGAATAAGGCAGTCTTTCTCAACCGCATTTCTAATCGATTCGACGAGTAGCTTCATTTCGATGCCTCAAAAAGTCTATGCGGTCTTATGCGAAGAAACGGCCGATCGGCCATGAGTCGAGCGTCGTTCGTGCCTCTTCGTCAAGTGACGCTCTGAGCGCAGAGGCCATGTCCGAGTCTCCGCGCAAGGCTGCTGCGCATGCTTTCGACAGCGCACTATCTGAATTCAGCTGGATTGCCATTAACTCAGATTTCTCCTCGCTAGTAAGATCTCGCTTTCGAGCGGCAATTTGATATCGATTTATCAGGGTTGCCTCTCGATCCGCAAAAGCTTCCAGGGCGTCTACGGTCATCTCGCAGCATTTCAGCAACTCTTCCTTACAGCACGCATCTTGATCGTAGGCTGATAGCATTTCAAGCATCTTGTCGTTGACGTAGGCAGAGCTAACTTCGGTGACTGGATACTGCTTCAACGTAGCGGCAAACACCTCGGCATCGATATTGGCAAGCCTCATATAGTCCTGCATCGTTTGGACGAACAGAGGCGCGACGACTACGGGGGCATTCCCCTCGCCCCGGAAGAACACCGAGACCGTCAGGTCATCCAGTCGAAGCCCATCGACCATTCGGTACATATCTTCAGATACTTGGTAAAACACGAGCTTAATCGGATGGTTCCCCAGATTGATATATCCGAATCCGTTTTGCCGATCCTTGTAGTGGAGGGGTGCGTTCTCAACCAATCCCTTGTAAATTGTCTCGATGTTTCTTAAATCCTGAGTGGTCAACGCACTGATGTCGAGCTCTGGCTTGTAATGAAGAGCGTCGACAACCCGCTTGATAATCTCCAGCGACTGCAATCGACTCTCAAGGGCGTCGAGGTCGCCTCCGCTCAACTTGCACCCGCGAGCAAAGCCGCTTCCGTCTATGGAAAGCGTACCGGTTTGCATCAATGCGCGCATGAGGGCCAACTCTTCCATGCGCTCGACAAGAGTTCCGGTCTCGCTGAGGGTGATTGTGTTGGTGGAGAGGCATATGTCGAAACCCCTGAAGAAAACGTGCTCGCCATTCTCATTTTCTCCGGCCATGACCACCGCATTTAGGGAAACATCACCAGAGCTGACGTCATGCCGAGACCCAATCGCGACGCCAACTATGTTTTCAAGCTTATTCAAGGGATACAGCTCTCCCCAGGGGCTCTTCCCGTAGATATACAGCCCGTTCCTGTATGGAGCCAAGCTTGCGGGCGACTCGCCCTCGAGCAGCTCGATTCCAAACTCGCACTCATCAAAGCAAAGGCCGGCGTCCTTAAATTCCTCGATTGTCTTGGGGGCGATGCCAGCGACTGCTCGCTGCTTTGCTCTGTCCTTGACCGCCCTTCTGACAAGCCGCGTCAATTCCGCCGCGTCTGTTGGAAGCCGGTCGAAACGCAAAGAGATGCGCTCTTGTTGCTCTGGAATATCGGCCAGAATCTTCTTTAGGTCATAGGGAAGCAAAAGTCTGTAGAAAACCTCCGCTGAACGAGCCTCGCTCCCACAGTAGACGTAAAAATAGATGCAGCCTCCAGCAATGTTGAGATAGTGCTTGAGGTCTGAAACTCGAACTTGCCGCTTAGGTCGGTCCGATTTTCTTTTCGAAGTGGTCCCCTTGACCTGAAGCGGCAACTGGCCTTCAACGGTCTCAATCGTGAAGGAAGAAGACGAGTAGACTTGCAGGTGCCCGTCGGTGCATTCGGTCTTGTCGTTCTCATCTATATACGCATAGACGCAAGCGACATCGCCGAAAGCCTGCTTGACAGCATTGACCGCGTTCTGCTCGATTTTGCGATTGTCCAAGCTTCTCCTTACTGTTTTAGATCGTCAGCAAACCGATGTCAGGCATGTTTCTCACTTGACCTAACTGCCTCGCGATGAATCGCATGGCCCTAGAGGAAAAAGTCCCTCGCGCTCACGATGCAGATGCCGTCGATATCCGTGTCGTAGGAACCCTGCCTCACGACCACGATCTTCTCGTGGTTGTCTCGTATCGACTTCAGAGGGGCGATTTCTCGCTCCCTGGTCTCGCTTGCGAACATCTCGTCAGTCGCCTGCACGTAGAGCACGCGCCCGTCCTTCGTCGCGACGAAGTCGACTTCCTTGCCATAGAGCTTGCCCACATGCACGCTCCATCCTTCGTAGAGCAGCTGGAGATACACGGCGTTCTCGAACAGGCGGCCAGTATCCGTGACCCTATAGCCGGCCATCCAGGTCCTGAAGCCGGTGTCGACGATGTACTCCTTTGGGTTCGTCTTGAGGAGCGCCTTGCCGTGCAAATCGTAACGCGTGGCACGATAGAACAGGAAGGCCTCCTCAAGCGCACCCACATACGAGGAAACGGTCTTGTTCGTGGTCTTCGGCCCCGCAGAAGTTAACGCGCCGGCGATTCGACTCGACGAGCACTCGTTGCCGATGTTGTCCGCCAGGAATTCGGCCACATGGCGCAGCAGGGAAGGGTCAGTCACCGCACTTTTGCCCTTCCCGCGCTCACGGTTGACAATATCACGCACGGCGATGGCTTCGTAGACGCCGGACATGTACGCCGAGTGCTGCGCCTGGGTCGTCGAGAGGGATGCGATGGCTGGCATGCCCCCGTACTCAAGGTAACGAGTAAGCATGTCGTCGAAGAGAACGGGATCCCCCTCGGGAGTGAGAGCCACCGAAGTTCCCGATACGAACTCGATTCCGCAAAAGTCGGCGAACTCGGAGAAGGACAGGGGCAGCATCTTTACCTCTACGTAGCGCCCGGAGAGATAGGTGGCCAGCTCGCTCGAGAGAAGATACGCATTCGAGCCCGTGAGGTAGATGTCGCAATCGAAGTCGACCCTCATTGCGTTGACCGCATCCTGCCAGCCATCGATTCTCTGGGGCTCGTCTATGAAAACGTAGGTGCGACCCTTGTCCGACAGGCGCCCGCGAACGTAATCATAAAGCTGGTCCTCCGTCTTGATGCCCGTACCCTTGCTTTCCAGGTTGACGCTCACAAAGCCGCGGCCAGCGACTCCCTCAGACTCGATGGTCATCCTAATTAGATCGAGAAGGCTCGACTTGCCGCACCTGCGCACGCCCGTGATCACCTTGATGAGGTCGGTGTCACGGAAGAGCATCGCCTCCTCGAGGTATCTATCGCGGTTCCTGAGTCTGCTACCCTTCAAAAGCTGCTCCTAAAACTCGAATCTGGTTACACTTTTAGGAGTATCGTAACTCCACGCCACAAGATGAGCAAAGAGCGCACCTCGAGACGGATCGACCAAGGGGATTACGCACCTGCCGGGAGGCAGGGCAGCTTGCTCGATCGACGCGGACTACCAATTGATAAACCCCAAAAGCCGGACCGCACGGCGGCGCTCGTTTCGCTAAATCGGCTTGATGGGATGGCGAATCACGGTCTTGAGCTTCTCCGGCGCGTACTTGCGCGGGTCGGAGAGGTAAATCTCGTGACAGAGGCGGGATTCGGAGAAGTCGGGCGCATATCCCCGTTCCGCCGCAAATGCACGCATGGCGCCTATGATCGTCAGCTCGTCATCGTAAGGCCAGTATAGCAATGGGCGCGGATTCGTAAGAAGCCGCGCCCATTGGCAAACACTATAGCATAGAATCGAACGTCTGTTCTATTCCCACTCGGTGGTTATAGTTTTGCCGTCTCGTCACTCCAGTTGCACCCAGTTTTCGGCGGCATCTCGAAGTGAGTGCCGCTGAATGACGCGACGTCGCGTTTCATCGGCTTCGGGGACAAAAGCTGGGACAACTTCAAAAACCATTTTCAAACTCAGAGTATTGAGTTTTTATTTTTGTCCCAAGGGGCACGGAGAGCCGCCTTTGGAGGCTCGATATCGCCGAAAAACGCCCGTTTTGAAACTCAACCGCCTTTGAGCCTGCAAACCACCAGCTTCAACAGTACAAGAATTAGAACATACCTTGGTTCACTTAAATACACACCAGATGAAATGGA
>CAJLCM010000043.1:0-17423 GCA_905205145.1 uncultured Collinsella sp. | reverse complement strand
GCCGTACTGCTGTCGAGATCAACGACGTCGCGCCGGGTTCCCACGTGGGCTCCGCGCCGCTGGGAGGTGAGTAGTACCGTGGCGTTCAACCATAAACACCTGATCGACATTACCGAGTACTCCGAAGAGGACATTAAGCTCATCCTCGAGACCGCCAAGGCGTTCTCCGAGGTCAACGAGCGTGCGATCAAGAAGGTCCCCACGCTCAAGGGCAAGACCATCGTCAACATGTTCAACGAGCCCTCGACGCGCACCCGCAGCTCCTTCGAGCTCGCCGAGAAGCGTCTTTCGGCCGACAGCCTTAACTTTGGCGGCTCCTCGACCTCCACGGTCAAGGGCGAGAGCCTCGTCGATACCGTCGAGACCCTCAACGCCTACAAGATCGACTGCATCGTCGTGCGCGACAAGCACGCCGGCGCTCCCTACATCGTCACGCAGAACTCGCCCGCGAGCGTCATCTGCGCCGGCGACGGCAAGCACAACCACCCCACGCAGGCCCTGCTGGACCTGTACACCATCTGGGAGCACAAGGGTGACTTCCACGGTCTGAAAGTCGCCGTTGTCGGCGATATCTCCCACTCCCGCGTGTGCGGCTCGCTGATCCCCGCGTTGAAGATCATGGGCTGCGAGACCTACGCCGTCGCCCCCGGCACGTTGCTGCCGCCGGCACCCGAGGTCCTGGGCTGCGACCACGTGACGAGCGATCTCGATTCCGTCCTGCCCGAGCTGGACGTCGTCTACATGCTACGCGTGCAGCAGGAGCGCCTCGAGGGTGCCCCGTTCCCCACGATTCGCGAGTACCACAAGCTCTTCGGTCTGACCAAGGACCGCGAGAAGCTCATGAAGCCCGATGCGATTATCTGCCACCCGGGCCCCATCAACCGCGGCGTCGAGTTCGACTCCTATATGGCCGACCACCCGCAACGCTCCGTCATCCTGGAGCAGGTCTACGCTGGCATCTGCGTGCGTATGGCTATCCTGTATCTGCTGCTTGGAGGTGCCGATAATGGCCTTGCTTCTTAAGAATGCCCACGTCGTCGACCCGTCTGTCGAGCTTGACGGTGTCGTTGACGTCCTGATTGACGGCGATAAGATCGCCGAGGTCGGCGAGAACCTCGCCGCCGAGGGAGCCGAGGTCCGCGATCTTTCCGGCAAGTATCTCGTCCCCGGCCTGGTGGATATGCACGTGCACCTGCGCGAGCCCGGCTACGAGGTCAAAGAGGACATCGAGAGCGGCACCCGTGCTGCTGCCAAGGGCGGCTTCACCGGCGTGTGCGCCATGCCCAACACCGATCCCGTCACCGATAACGGCACCGTCGTGGAGTTCGTCAAGTCCCGCGCTGCCGAGGTCGGCCACTGCCGCGTCTATCCGTCGGGTGCCATGACCCGCGGTCTTAAGGGCGAGGCCATGTCCGAGATGGGCGATATGGTCGCCCACGGCGCCGTCGCCTTCACCGACGACGGTCGCGGCGTGCAGGGCGCGGGCATGCTCCGTCGCTGCATGGACTACGGCAAGATGTTCGGCAAGGTCTTTATGAGCCACTGCCAGGACGAGGATCTGGTCGGCCACGGTCAGATCAACGAGGGCAAGGTCTCGACCCGTCTGGCCCTCGAGGGTTGGCCGGCTGCCGGCGAGGAGCTTCAGATCGCCCGCGACATCGAGATCGCCAAGCTGACCGGTGCCAAGCTGCACATCCAGCACATCTCCACCGCTCACGGCCTGGAGCTCGTGCGTGCCGGTAAGGCCGCCGGTGTCCAGGTGACCTGCGAGGCTACCCCGCATCACATGTTCCTGACCGAGAACGACCTGGACGAGACCTACAACACCTCGCTTAAGGTCAATCCGCCGCTGCGTACCGACGAGGATGCCGAGGCCATCCGTCAGGGTGTCCTCGACGGTACCGTCGACGTGATCGTTACCGACCACGCTCCCCACACCCCGTGGGAGAAGGCCCGCGAGTTCGAGCTCGCGCCCTTTGGCATGATCGGCCTCGAGACCTCTTTGTCGCTCGTGCTCACCGAGCTGGTCAACACAGGCAAGATGAGCATGGGCCGCATGGTCGAGCTCATGGCCATCAAGCCGCGTGAGATCCTGGGCCTCGACCAGGTTCAGGTCAAGGCGGGCTCTGTTGCCGACCTGACCGTGTTCGACCCCTCCGCAACCTGGACGGTTGGCGAGGACGGTTACGAGTCGCGCGCCGAGAACTCCGGTTTTGCCGGCCGCACGCTCACCGGTCGTGCCACCGATGTGTTTGTCGGCGGTAAGCAGACGCTTGCCGACGGCTGCATCTGCTAGCATAGCCTTATCGCTTTTGTGCGCGGCGCCCTTGCGGTGCCGCGCTTTCTATTCGTTTGGACCATGCAACCGCATGGGGGATTGGAGCGTCTATGCCCACACCTTCCACTGCACGCATGCATGACTTCGAGGTCGTCTCGAACCGGGAGATCGCCGACGGCATCTTCTCGCTCGTCATCTCGGCCCCCAAGCTTGCAAGTGCGCTCAAGCCCGGTCAGTTTGTGAACATCGCCGTGCCCGGCGATGCGTCCTCGCTGCTTCGTGTGCCCCTGAGCTTCTATCGCGCCGACGCCCAGGCCGGCACCGTCGAGCTGTGGTACGCCGTCGTGGGTGACGACACCCGTCGTCTGTCGCAGATGGCCCCCGGCTCCAAGTCCAACCTGTTGGGCCCTGGCGGCCGCGGCTGGCTTGTTCCCGAGGGCACCAGGAAGGCGCTGCTCGTGGCGGGCGGCATCGGCGTTCCGCCCGTGCTGTGCCTTGCCGGCATGCTTGCCGAGCAGGGCGTGGATGTCGACGTTTGCCTGGGCTTTGGCACCGCTTCCAAGGCCGTGGGTGTCGATGAGTTCCGCGCGTTGGGCGCCACGGTTAACGTGTGCACCGACGATGGCACGCTGGGCACGCACGGTTTTTGCACCGACCCGGCAGCCGAGCTGCTCGGCGAGGGCGGTTATGACTACGTCGCCAGCTGCGGTCCCGCCGTCATGATGAAGAAAGTCGCCGCCGCTGCCGCCGAGGCCGGTGCGTACTGCGAGGTGTCGCTTGAGCGCATGATGAGCTGTGGCTTTGGCGCCTGCAACACCTGCAATGTCGAAACGGTCGACGGTATGAAGGGTGCTTGCATGTGCGGCCCCGTGTTCGATGCTTCCAAGGTGGTGGTCTTCTAGTGGGTACCGTGAACATGGCCGTCGATTTCGGCGGCGTCAAGATGCAGAACCCCATCAACACCGCAGCCGGTACCTTTGGCTACGGTTGGCAGTTCCAGAACTTCTTTGATGTTTCCCAGCTGGGCGCCATCACCACCAAGGGTTGCGCTGCCGAGCCCTGGCCCGGCAACCCCGCGCCCCGCATGGCCGAGATTCCCGGCGGTATGATCAACTCCGTGGGCCTTCAGAACCCCGGCGTGGCCGCCTTTGCCCGCGAGTCCGGTCCGTGGCTCGAACAGCTGTCCAAGGACGGCTGCCAGGTCATCTGTCAGGTTGCCGGCCACTCCGTTGACGAGTTTGTCCGCGCACTCGAGATGTATGTCGAGCTGTGCCCCTGGGCTGCCGGCTATGAGATCAACGTGAGCTGCCCTAATATCGCCGCCGGCGGTGCCGCCATGGGCTCCACGCCCGAGGGCGCCTCTTCCGTTATGGCTGCCTGCCGCAAGGTGACCGATAAGCCGCTGTTCGTGAAGATGGCGCCGGTCAACGTCGCCGAGATCGCCAAGGCCCTCGAGGCTGCCGGCGCCGACGGCCTTTCGGTCATCAACTCCATCCAGGGCATGGCCATCGACGTCCATACCCGCAAGTCCCGCGTGGCAAAGCCCAAGGGCGGCCTTTCGGGCCCGCTGTGTCATCACATCGCCGTGCGCATGGTCTGGGAGGTTGCCCAGGCCGTCGATATCCCCATCAACGGTGTCGGCGGTGTCATGACCGGTGAGGATGCGGCTGAGTTTATCCTGGCCGGCGCCACCTGCGTGTCGGTCGGTATGGCCAACTTCGTCGATCCGTGCGCTTCGCTCAAGATCGCGCATGAGCTCGAGGCCTGGGCCGAGTCCCAGGGCGTGAAGGACATTAACGAACTGGTAGGTGCTTTCGAATGCTAGAGACCGATGCCCGCGACCGCGTAATCGTCGCCCTCGACTGCGACCGTGAGCGTGCGCTCGAGCTCGCCCACGAGCTTTCGGGCCATGCCGCCTGGCTCAAGGTTGGCATGACGCTCTATTACGCCGAGGGTCCCCAGATCGTCAAGACGTTCAAGGACCTGGGCTTTAAGGTTTTCCTTGACCTTAAGTTCCATGACATTCCGCATCAGGTTCGCGGTGCCGCCCGCTCGGCCTCGCTTGCCGGTGCCGACCTGCTTTCGGTCCACGGCTTGGGTTCGGGCGCCATGCTCGCTGCCTGCCGCGAGGGTGCCGAGGAGGCGCGCGAGGACCGCGCCAAGCTCGTCGCCATCACCGTTCTCACGAGCATGAACCAGGATGCCTTGAGCGAGATCGGCGTCGAGTCGCTCGTGGCCGAGGAGGCCGCCCGCCTGGCAAAGCTCGCTCAGGCCAACGGCATCGATGGCATCGTGTGCTCGCCGATGGAGGCTCACGACATGCGTGAGCTGCTGGGTCCCGATGCCCTGATCGTGACTCCGGGTGTGCGTCCGGTGGGTGCCGCCCTTGGTGACCAGTCTCGCGTGGCGACGCCTTCCCAGGCTATCGAGCGCGGCGCAAGCCACATTGTGGTGGGCCGTCCCATCACCGGTGCCGACGATCCGGTTGCCGCCTTTGACGCCATCGTCGCCGAGCTGGTCGAAAACGTCGCGTAAAAGATTCCCCTAAGTCACCACTTTTGGGTCTCATTAGCACATAATAGCCCCTGTGCCTGCGTAAACTTTCCCATCCTTTGTGTGGAATCGCAGGTCAGGGGCTTAACTTTGGGCGCAGTATATTGCACTTTTTGCGGGTATCGTCTAACCTATGGACCCGCGATTGGGCATTTTGTACGTTCTACGTGCTAAAATGCCAATTATTGAATCAGATATAACCCAACTATTTGGAGGTACGAATGGCACTCCCTCAGCTTACCGACGAGCAGCGCAAGCAGGCTCTTGAGAAGGCTGCTGCCGCACGTCACGCCCGCGCTGAGCTTCGCGAGCAGATCAAGAAGGGCGAGAAGTCCCTCGAGTCCGTGCTTAACTCCGATGACCCCATCGCTTCCCGTATGAAGGTTTCCACCCTCATCGAGTCTCTCCCTGGTTATGGCAAGGCCAAGGCCGCCAAGATCATGGAGGAGCTCGGTATCTCCGCTACCCGTCGCGTCCAGGGCCTCGGCGTCCGTCAGCGCGAGCAGCTCCTCGAGCAGCTGACCAAATAAGTGAGCGCTCAGGATTCCAAGCTCTTTGTGATTTCTGGACCGTCAGGCGCAGGCAAGGGTACGCTCGTCACTCGTGTGCGCGAGCGCCGCTCGAACCTGGGCCTGACGGTTTCGGCTACCACGCGAGCACCACGCAAAGGTGAGGTCGACGGCGTCAACTACTTTTTTCTGACGCGCGAGGAGTTCGACCGCCGCGTGGCAAACGGTGAGTTTGTTGAGTGGGCCGAGGTCCACGGTAACTGCTACGGCACGTTGGTGAGCGAGGTTCAGTCCAAGCTCGCCTCTGGTTCGTCTCTCATCTTGGAGATCGATGTCCAGGGTGCCCTGCAGGTGAAGGAGCGTTTCCCCGAGGCCGTGCTGATCTTTATCAAGCCACCTTCGCTCGAGGTGCTTCGCGAGCGTCTAGTCGGTCGCGGTACCGAGACGCCCGAGACGATTGAGCTGCGTATGGCAAACGCCGCCGATGAGCTTGCCCTTGCCGACCGCTACGACGACGTCGTGGTTAATGACGATCTCGACCGCGCGACCGATGAGCTCGTTCGCGTTCTCGATATGCATGAAAGGATCTGAGGTCCGTGTCCGTTGTAAAGCCTTGCATTGACGATCTTCTGGAGAAGACCGATCACAACCGCTTCCTGCTCGCTTCGCTTGCCTCCAAGCGCGCCTGCGACATCAATAGCATGCTGCGTGGCCAGCACAACCGCGTGCTTGCCGTCCAGGATGTCGATGACATCACCATCGGGCTTTCCGGTGCCGATACCATTTCGATGGCTATGGATGAGATTGTCGACGGCGACATCTCTTACGACGAGGCCCGTTATGAGAAGGCGCTCGGCCACAAGGTTGCTGAAGCCTAAATGGCGGCTCGCGTCTGCCTGGTCCACTATCACGAGGTTGGACTGAAGGGTAAGAACCGTGCACATTTTGAGCATATCCTCATGGATAACATCAAGGCGGCCTTGGCCGCCTTTTCCGTGAATGCCGTGTCTCGAATTTCCGGTTATATCCTCGTGACCTTTAACGAGCATCAGGCCGACGAGGCGGCGCGTGTCATTCGCACCGTTCCCGGCGTTGCTCGTGTGTCTTTGGCGTATCACACCAATCGCGACCCTCAGGAGTACTGTGCTGCCGCCGTGAAGGCGCTGCGTGAGTTTGGTTCCTTCGATTCGTTTAAGGTGCACGCCAAGCGCTCCAATACTGACTATGAGCTCACCTCGATTGACATCAATCGTCAGGTGGGCGAGGTGTTGTGCGAGGCGTTTCCTGATAAAAAGGTTCAGATGCACGATCCTGACGCTATGGTGAACGTACTGGTGGTCCAGGGTAGCGTCTACGTGTATGCGCGCTCCGAGCGCGGCGTGGGCGGCCTGCCGGTGGGTTCTGCTGGCAAGGTCGTGACGCTGCTGTCGTCGGGTATCGATTCTCCGGTGGCGACCTGGATGCTCGCGCGTCGCGGCGCGGTGTGCGTGCCGGTACATTTCTCTGGTCGTCCGCAGACGCCCGATACGAGCGAGTATTTGGTGCAGGACATCATCCGTGCGCTGGAGCCGGGTGTCCAGATCGGCCGCCTGTACGTGGTGCCGTTTGGCGACTGCCAGCGTGAGATTTCGGTCACCTGTCCCAGCAACCTGCGCGTGATCATGTATCGCCGCATTATGTATTCGGTTGCCGAGCGCATTGCACACATCGAGGGCGCCAAGGCCATCGTGACGGGCGAATCGCTTGGACAGGTTGCCTCCCAAACGCTTGAGAATATCATGGCCGTTAACGAGGCCGTGAAGATCCCCGTGTTCCGTCCGCTCATCGGTTCGGACAAGCAGGAGATCATCGCGCGCGCCGAGGAGATTGGTACGTTCGATATCTCAACTGAGGCCGCTCCCGACTGCTGCACGCTGTTTATGCCGCGTCGTCCCGAGACGCACGCTAAACTCGATGCCGTGCATGAGGCCTGGGAGTTGTTCGATCACGAGGAGATGATCGAGCGCCTACTCAAGCAGACCGAGTACATCGACTTCGAAAGCAACACGTATAAGGCCCCTAAGACCTTAAAGCGCAAACATTCGGAGCTTGCTCCGCGTGAGATTTACCAAGATCACGAGTAAATTTGTGCATAGACCAACGATGCGCTTGCATCGTCGGTCTTTTGCTATCTGGGCATTTTGCGGCTAAGTGTTCATTTGCTGACGTGTGCCTGAATAAATGGACAGATTTGTGCAAGGTTTTGGTCAGCTTTTGGTTTGACCGCGAAAACCGGTTTTGAAGCATGGCTGTTGCAGGGCTCTTTTCCTGACACGATGTTGTTGGGAGGTTTTGCTATGGCGCAGCGCGAACAACACGAACGGGTCAAAAAGATGGACCGCTGGGCGGGCAAGCTGCTCGGTCATAAGGCTGTGGTGGTGGCGATGCTGGGCGTCATTGCGATGGCGAGCGGCTTGGCGATGGCGAACCTTGGCGGCGGTGCCGGCGGTGTGTCGTTTGAGCGCACTGATGGTACGGGCTCGTTAGTGGAGCCGGGATCCGGCGATGCTTCGAGCGGAAAGACATCCGAAGGCTCTTCGCCTAAGGCGTCTGCTGCGGAAGAGGTTTATGTCGATGTTGATGGCGCCGTTGTGTCGCCCGGCGTATATCGTCTCAAGGACGGCGCGCGGGTGGCTCGGGCGATTGATGCCGCCGGCGGGCTGGCGCCCGAGGCAGACGTTACGGGGCTCAATCGGGCATCTAAGGTCGTCGATGGACAGAAGATTCACGTTCCAACGGTAGGGGAGCAGCAGGCGTCCATTGCGGAAGCCGGTGTTGTTGGTGGGGCTTCCGCATCATCGGGTGTGAGTGGCGCAACAGGCCTAGTAAATATCAATACGGCAAGCGCGGCAGAGCTACAGACGCTCTCGGGCATCGGTCCCTCCATGGCCCAGTCGATTATCGATGAGCGGACAAAGAACGGTGCTTTTGCCTCGGTTGACGATCTGATGCGTGTGTCGGGGATCGGCGAGAAGAAGCTTGCCAAAATCAAAGATTGTATCTGCGTATGAGTGCGACCGAGCGCGAACATGTGATGCCTCCGCGACCCCTGATGCCGTGGACGATGGCCCTTTGTGCCGGCATGTGCATGAGCTGCGCCTTGGTGCTCAACGTGACCGCTGATGCGCTGCTGAGGGAGCAGGCGCCGGCAGTCGGGCCGCTATGGGCCATTCCCGTTGCGGCGGCGGTATTCGTTGTGCTGGCTCAATCTTGTGCGCGGCTTGCCCCTTGGAAGCGGTGGCTGTATGCCGCGTCCGTCGGTCTCGTGGCGGGAGCGGTCGTCTCGGCGTGGTGGGCTGTGGGCGCGCTAAGCGCCTCGAAGGCGCTCGACGCTCGAGCGGCAAGCAGCCTCGAGTTTGTCGTGCAGGGTGATCCATCCATAAACGACGACGTGTATTCCTATACCTGCGAGGCACGCGCGGACGGCAAGAACTTGGCAACGGTTCGCCTATCGTGTGACCGCGAGCTCAGGGTCGGGGCGCACATGCGTGTTATCGGTCGCGTTTCACGTTTTGAGAACGATGCGTATGGACGATCGCGTGTGCTCCGAGGCGAGGTATGCAAGGTAAAAGCCGTTCGGATTTTATCGGTCGATGAGGGCTCTCCGGGGCCGCTGCTTCGGCTGCGAAATGGGCTGCTTGCGTCCATCGCGCCTGCGACCGACCCGGCGCGTGCGTTCATAGCCGGTGTCGTCTGCGGTCGTTCGGCCGAGCTGCATGCCCAACCGGCGGGCGACTGGTTTTCGGTGACGGGAACGGCGCATCTAATCGCCGTCTCGGGCAGCCATTTGGCTATCGTGGGGTTTGTAATCGAGGGTGTGTTGCAAAAGACTCGGTGCTCACGTGGTCTTCAGCGGGCGATATTGGCGATAACGCTTGTGGGCTACGCTGCTTTTACGGGCGCGTCTCCCTCGGCCGTGCGCGCGTGCTGCATGGTGTTCACGACGCTTGTCGTAAACGGCGCGGGGCGTCGCCGGCACGGCGCATCGGCACTCTTCGCAACCATGTCCATCTTTGTGCTACTGCGGCCGACGGTGCTGTTCGAGATAGGCTTTCAGCTTTCATGTGCCAGCGTCTTTGCCATCCTGTGCTTTTGCCCGTACGCCTCCTACGCTTTGGGTGAGCTGGGTGTGCCATCGGGCATTGCCAGTATGCTTTCCGTCACACTGTGCTCGCAGTTGGCGACGCTCCCCATTACCATTCCTGCCTTCGGTACGTTCTCGCTCATTGCTCCGTTGGCAAATGCGGTCATTGGTCCGGTGGTGAGCGTACTGCTTGCTGTGTCGATCGTGCTGGTTCCCTTTTCGCTCGTGGGACCGTTGCGGGCTTGGGCGCTCGTTGTGCCCATGATTGCCGCCCGTTGCGCGCTGTTCTTCGAGCAGCTGTTTGCCGCCGTGCCGGGTGCATCCGTGAGCGTGCCGCCCGATAGCGTGTGGATTTACCTAGTGCCGTGTTTGCTGGCGGCCCTGCTGGTCTGGTGGCCGCGTCCCCGTGCACTCCCTATGGCGGTGGGGCTTGCATGTCTGGTGCTCTTGGCTGCGATTCCGTACGTCTTTTGGGATCGATTCGCTCCGCCTTCGGTGACGGTACTCGATGTGGGCCAGGCCGATGCGATTCTTATCCGCGAGGGCGGTGCAGTAGCGCTCGTCGACTGCGGGCTCGACGAGCGCGTGGTGGCGGCGTTGGTTCGCAATAACGTGCACCATATCGATGCCGTCTTTGTGACGCATTGGGATGAGGACCACTGGGGTGGTCTGCCTGCCGTGCTCGAACAGTTTTCGGTCGGAACGATTGCCGTGGCGGCGGATGCGCTGGAGGATGCTCCTGCCGAAGTATTGAACCGACCTGGCGTGGAGTATCGGCAGGTGCGCCGTGGGGATACGGTCGACATCGGCTCATTTTGCGCTCGCGTGATGTGGCCATTCGAGTCCGTGGATGGCGAGGGAAATGAGGACTCGCTTGTCCTGCTGCTCTCTTATATTCAGGAAGGCAAGGGCCTGCGTATGCTCCTCACCGGTGATGCCGAGCTCGACCAAGAACGGGAATTCGTGCAGGAGGTGGGGGATATCGATGTCCTTAAACTTGGGCATCACGGCTCTAAGGTTTCAGTCGATGGTGAGTCGCTGGACGTCCTGAAGCCTGAGCTTTCCCTCGCGAGCGCGGGCGAGGGGAATCGATACGGCCATCCGTCCGATGCCTGCATCGATGCCGTTAAGGAAGCGGGCGGTGTGTTCGCGTGCACTATCGAACACGGCGATATCACCATCACGCCAACTGCGAATGGCTTTACGATGCGATGCCAGCGACCGTGACGACGTCGTTGGCGTGTGGTGGGCCCCTGGGCTAGAATGGCACGGAACGAATACGAAGGCCTGCGGGAGGGGAGCGCAATGTCCGAAATCGGTCTGCTGCCGGCATATCTGATCGTCGGTACCGACGGCGTCAAGCGCGATCACGCCGTCTCGCGTATGAAAGCGCGTCTGGAAAAGACGGGCATGGTCGAGTTCAACCTCGACGAGCGCGATATGACCAAAGACCCCGATATCGAGTCGATTATCGGATCGCTTAACACCTTTCCGATGGGCAGCGAGTTTCGCCTGGTAATCCTTGACGGCTGTTCAAAGCTCGCCAAGGCGGTCTCGGAGCCGCTTGTCGAGTATTTGGCGAGTCCCAGCCCCACAACGGTCTGCCTCATCATTGCCGACTCGCTTGCCAAGAACACACGCCTGTATAAGGCGATCGCCAAGATCGATAAGAAGGCCGTGATCGATTGCTCCGGCACCAAGCGCTGGGAGCTACCGCGTCGCGTGCAGCAGATGGCGACGCAGCGCGGCAAGTCGATCTCGACGGCGGCCGCCGAGGAGCTCGTCTCGCGTTCGGGCGAGAACACTCGCATGCTCGATAACGACTTGGCTAAGCTTGCTCAGATGGTCGAGGCGCCCCAGATTGAGCTTGCCGACGTTGAGCGCTGGATTGTACGTACGGCCGAGGTTCAACCCTGGGACTTTCTCAATGCGGTCTCGGCACGTGACATGCGACGCTCGCTCGAGCTTTTCAATCTATTGCCCGCCAAGAGCTACGTGTGGACTTACACGTTGCTGTGCGGCCGCATCCGCGAGCTTATCGTCGCCAAGGCGCTCGATGCGCGCGGACAGGGTCGTGAGCTGGCCGCAACGCTCAAGCTCCAGTCCTGGCAGGTCAAGAATCACCTGACCTGGGCACGTCGCTTTTCGATGGCAGAGCTCGTCGCGGCGCTCGAGGGGGCGGTCGATGTAGAGCTCGCGCTCAAGGGTTCGGCCGATTCTGAGGCCGCGCTTTTGCTCTGGATTACGAACATCTTGAGAAAATCGTGATGATACCTGCCTATTTGACAAATTCGTTCTATCCCTTTGAGGGGGAGCGTGCTATAGTAGGCGCTTGCATGACCTCACCGTGTCTCAGAGGTGTCATACATTTTTTGCAAGGAACTCGAAAGGAACTCCAGAAGTGGCAAACATCAAGTCTCAGAAGAAGCGTATCCGCACCAATGAGGCAGCTCGCATGCGTAACAAGGCTGTCAAGTCCGAGCTCAAGACGCTGACCAAGCACGTCCAGTCCGCCGTCGCCGAGGGCGACGCCGAGAAGGCCCAGGCTGCCCTCAAGACCGTCACCAAGCGTCTCGACATGGCTGCCGCCAAGCATGTTATCCACAAGAACCAGGCTTCCAACCGCAAGTCCGGTCTTGCCAAGCTCGTGAACAGCATCAACGCTTAAGTTGTAAATTTCACACCACACAGATTACGCGCATAAATGGAGCCTGTTTTATGGAACAGGCTCCATTTTTTGTACCGCTCGGGTAAGATAGTCCGCATGAATACTTCAATTGACATTTCCCACATCCGCAACTTCTCGATTGTTGCGCACATCGACCATGGCAAGTCCACGATCAGTGACCGCATTCTCGAGCTCACCCATACCGTCGACGAGCGCGACATGGAGTCGCAGCTGCTCGACACCATGGATATCGAGCGCGAGCGCGGCATCACGATCAAGTCCAATGCCGTTCGCGTGTCCTATGACGCCGACGATGGCGAGACGTATCAGTTCAATCTGATCGATACGCCGGGCCACGTGGACTTTACCTATGAGGTCTCGCGCTCGCTGGCAGCCTGTGAGGGCGCGGTGCTCGTTGTCGACGCCACACAGGGCGTCGAGGCACAGACCGTCTCCAACGCGACGCTTGCCATGAACGCCAATCTGGACATTGTGCCGGCCATCAACAAGATCGACCTGCCCTCGGCTCATCCCGACGAGGTTAAGACCGAGATCGAGGATGACCTGGCGATCCCTGCCGATGATGCCGTGTGTGTCTCGGGCAAGACCGGCGAGGGCATCCACGATCTGCTGGAGTCCATTGTCTTTCTGATCTCTCCGCCCAAGGGCGATGCGAATGCGCCGCTCAAGGCACTCATTCTGGATTCATACTTCGACGAGTATCGTGGCGTCGTCGCCACGGTGCGCATCTTTGACGGCTCCATCAAAAAGGGCGATACCTTGCGCATGATGCAGGCAAAGGGCGACTTTTTGGTCGATGGCGTGGGCGTCAAGCGTCCCGCCGAGACGCCGGTCGACGCGCTGACGGTCGGCGAGGTCGGATACGTGGTCACGGGCCTGAAGGACCCCGAGGCCGTTCGCGTGGGCGACACCCTTACCTGGGCGTCGAACCCCTGCCCCGAGCCGCTTCCCGGTTACCGCGAGGCTAAGCCCATGGTCTATACGGGCCTGTTCCCGATCGATAACAAGGACTACGAGAACCTGCGTGACGCGCTCGATAAGCTGCATGTCAACGACCCGTCGTTGGTGTGGGAGCCCGAGACTTCGGTGGCGCTCGGCTTTGGTTTCCGCGTTGGCTTCTTGGGCCTGCTGCATATGGAGGTCGTCAAGGAGCGCCTGGAGCGCGAGTTCAACCTGGACCTGATTGCCACGAGCCCTTCGGTGGACTATCACGTCTACAAGACCGACGGCGAGATGATTGATGTTCGCAGCCCGCAGGATCTGCCCGAGGCTACGCGCATCGAGCGCATCGAGGAGCCCTACCTCAAGGCCAAGATTATCTGTCCGCCCGAGTATACGGGTGCCGTCATGCAGCTCGCTATCGAGCATCGCAGCATTACAACCGACATGATCCATCTCACGAGCAAATCGGTCGAGATGCGTTTCGACATGCCGCTTGCCGAGCTCATTCTGGACTTTTTTGACCAGCTCAAGAGCCGCACCAAGGGTTACGCCTCGCTCGACTACGAGTTCAACGAATATCGCCCCTCCGAGCTCGTCAAGCTCGACATCCTGCTTTCGGGCGACGAGGTGGACGCGCTGTCGTTTATCGTGCACAAGGATAAGGCTTATGGCCTGGCCCGCGGTCTGTGCGACAAGCTCAAGGAAATCATTCCGCGCCAGCTGTTCGAGGTGCCTATCCAGGGCGCCATCGGCAACAAGATCATTGCCCGCTCTACCGTCAAAGCGCGCCGCAAGGACGTGCTGGCCAAGTGTTATGGCGGCGATATCTCGCGAAAGCGCAAGCTGCTCGAGAAGCAGAAAGAGGGCAAAAAGCGCATGAAGGCCATCGGCTCGGTCGAGGTTCCGCAGGAGGCCTTTATGGCGATTCTCAAGGTGGACGAGTAGGTCCATGGCACTTTCTGAATACAGCAAGCGGTTGCTTGGCGCCTATGCCGAGCAGCCGTTCCTTATGGCTCCCATGGCGGGCGTGACCGATCCCGCCTATCGCATCATGTGCCGCCGTCGCGGTGCCCATCTTGCCTATAGCGAGATGGTGAGCGTGGCGGGCCTTGCCTATGCCAGCAATAAGACGTGGCGCCTGGTACTGCCGGCCGATGAGGAGCAGCAGATCTGCGTGCAGCTCTTTGGCTCCAAGCCCGATCAGTTTGCGAGCGCTGTTGCTGCCGTCGAGGAGCGTGTGGGCGATCGCCTGTCGCTGATCGATATCAACATGGCCTGCCCGGCTCGCAAGGTCGTCACCAAGGGCGAGGGCTCGGCGCTTATGCGCACTCCCGATCTGGCCGAGCAGATCGTCGAGGCGGCGGTGGGCGCGGCGCATGTGCCCGTGACCGTAAAAATCCGTAAGGGCTTTTACGCCGAAGACCGCAACGCCGCGACGTTTGCCCAGATGCTTGAGGGAGCAGGGGCCGCCGCGGTGGCGGTACATGGTCGCTGCGCCACGCAGCTCTATACGGGCCAGGCCGATTGGTCGGTCGTCGATGAGGTGGCCGACGCCGTCGAGATTCCCGTTATCGGTTCGGGCGATGTGTTCTCGGCAGAGGACGCTGCTGAGCATCTGCAAAGCTCGGGTGCCAGCGCGGTGTTTATCGCGCGCGGCATCTACGGCAATCCATGGGTGTTCGGCGATGCCCGAGCCCTTGCACTCGATGGCACGCCGGTTCCTTCTCGCTCCTCGGTTGAGCGCCTGGATGCCCTGCGCGAGCACCTGACGCTCTCGCACGAGCTGTTGCCGCTCATGTCGCGTGCCCGCACGTACGCAAGCTGGTATCTAAAGGGCATGCCCCATGCTGCCGCCTGGCGCGCTCAGGTGGTGCGTTGCTCCACATACGAGGAGTTCATGGCACTGGTCGATGATATCGAGCACGATGTGGTGGCCTGTGAGGCCGCACTTGCCGCCGGCGAGTCGGTGCCCGCTCATCCGTTGGAGGCCTAACGGTGGCCGTTACCGCGCTGTACGTGCATGTGCCGTTTTGCGCCCAAAAATGCCGGTACTGTGACTTTGACTCACGCAGTTTTGCTCCGTGCAACATGAGCGTTGCGCTCGATACCTATTTTGAGCAGTTGTATGCGCGCCTCGATGCTTTTGGCGACGCAGGCGCGCTTGCACAGATCCGCACCGTCTATGTTGGCGGCGGCACGCCGTCGCTGGCGGGGGAGCGTTTGGTAGAATTTGCCCGGCGTATCTCTGCGTGGTGCAAGCCTGTTGAGTTTACCTGCGAGGCCAATCCCGAATCGCTGACCGCAGAGCTTGCCACTGCGCTTGCCGGGGTGGGTGTCACGCGCGTCTCTCTGGGCGTGCAAACGCTCGATAACGCCGAACTTACCGCCATCGGCCGCATTCACGATGCCGATCGGGCGCTCGCTGCCATCACGACGGTCAAGGACGCTGGGCTTGTCGTGTCGTGCGACCTGATGTGCGGCCTTCCCGGGCAGACCGACCTAAGCTGGCAGCGCACACTCGATGGCGTGTTGGCGGCGGCGCCGCATCATGTGTCGGTGTACCCGCTCACGCTCGAGGAGGGCACGCCGCTCTATCGCATGGCGTGTCGCGACGAGTCGCTCGAGCCCGACGAGGATTTTCAGGCTGCATGCATGGATGCGGCGCGTGAGCGCCTGAGTGCGGCCGGCTATCACCCGTATGAGGTGGCAAGCTATGCGCTCGACGGACATGAGTGCGCCCATAACATTGCCTACTGGACCGGCCAGGGCTATTTGGGCCTGGGTCGCTCTGCCGCGGGCATGCTCGATACCGAGGATTTCGATCGTCTTGCAGGTTTGTTCCCCGGCGTGTCTTCTCGAGGCGATTCGTACCGCGTGCGTCTGGTGCAACGTGACGATGACGCGACGGCGTTCGAGGCCGAATATCTCTCGCAGCGCGAGGCTGCGGCCGAAGACCTGATGCTTGCTTGTCGCATGACGCGCGGTGTCGCGTCCGACCTTTTGGTTCGCGCGGCTCGTGCCGTCCCGGCCGATGAGCTGGCAGCTGCCTGCGATCGCGCGCTCGAATTGGGTCTTGCCACTTGGGTGCCCGAGACGCTCGGAGTCCATGAGGGGCCCTTCACTTCGGCAGATGTCATCGCGGGCCATGTTCGAGCTCGTTTAGCGCCGACACACCTGGGCTGGCTCGATGGAAATGTTCTGTTCGAGCTGTTTTGGGATCTAGCTTAGGTCGCTCGGGTAGAATTACCGGAATATATACGCTGCTGTGAGCAGGAGGTTGCCGCGCATGGCGACGATGAACGAAAAAGATTACTACGAGATTCTGGGTGTCTCCAAGGACGCCACCTCGCGTGATATTCAAAAGGCCTTCCAGCAAAAGGCCCGCAAGCTCCATCCGGACGTCAACAAAGAGCCGGATGCCGAGGAAAAGTTTAAAGAGGTTTCCGAGGCCTACGCCGTGCTTTCGGATGAGCAAAAACGTGCGCGCTACGACGCCATGCGTTCCGGCAATCCCTTTTCCGGTGCTCCTACGGCTTCCCCCTATGGTGGCGGCTACGCCGGCAGCACGGGCTATGGCAATCCCTTTGAGGGCGGCTTTCCTTTTGGCGGCGCCTGGGGCCAACAGCGTCGTGGGCAGGCTGCCTATAATCCCGAGAACGGTGCCAACGTGGTCGTCGATATCAAACTCGACGCCAAGGAGGCCAAGGGCGGTGCCCGCAAGACCGTCCGCTATACGCGTTTCGATACGTGCGGACATTGCGGCGGCTCGGGCTCCGTTTCGTCTGAGCATGCCCATACCTGCCCGAGCTGCGGTGGCCGCGGCCACATCGACGTCGACCTGTCCTTCCTGTTTGGTGCGGGTACGTTCCAGTCGGTCTGCCCCGAGTGCGGCGGTTCCGGTAAAGTCGTGGCCGATCCCTGCCCTGATTGCGGCGGCAGCGGTCGTACTCGCGTAACCTCCGAGCAGACGATTGAGTTTCCTGCCGGCACGCACGATGGCGACGAGGTCCGCATTGGCGGCATGGGTCATGCTGGCACCAACGGTGCCGCGGGCGGCGACCTGGTCGGCCGCGCCCATGTTGAAGCCGAGCGCTTGGAAGGCAAAGCTCGTACCGGTTTTTACCTGATGGGCATCGTAGCGCCGTTTTTGGTACTCTCGGCCATCTCGGGTGTGTTCTCGGCCTTTGCCGTGATGTGCTTTATTCCGTTTACCATGGGCCTGTTCATGGTGCTTTCGGACGGTGTGCTTCATCGCAGCCTGCTGTGGTGGAAGCGCGGTGCGATGCAGTTTGCCAACGGTTTTGCCAATGGCTTCATGTTCGCGCTCGT
>CAJLCM010000042.1:0-17669 GCA_905205145.1 uncultured Collinsella sp. | reverse complement strand
TCTTTAGCCACGGTGCCATCTGCTTTTGTTACTCGGGCCTGTGCCTGCTCTCGAGCTTTGCCATGGCGGGCCGCTCGGCCAACCGCGGCATGTGCGCCCAGCCCTGCCGCCTGCCCTACGAGCTGATCGACGAGAACGGCCGCTCGCTCTCCCCTGCCGGTCGCGAGCGTGCGCTATGCCCGCGCGACACCAACACTTCGCAGCTTGTTCGCCGTCTGTATGACGCCGGCGCCGCATCGCTCAAGCTCGAGGGCCGCATGAAGGCCCCCGATTACGTGTACTCCATCGTCGACGTGTATCGTCATCAGATTGATGACATGCTGGCCGATGTTTCGACCTCCAAGGATGAGGATGCAGCCCGCCAGCGACAGCTCAAGCGCTGCTTTAACCGCGACTTTACGCACGCCTACCAAGACGGTACCTCGGGTGACGAGATGATGAGCTACGAGCGCTCCAACAACCGCGGCCAGATCGTGGGCACGGTGCCGGGCAGCCGCCCGGCCAACCGCGATGTGCGCGGCCTCAAGCCCGACGACCGCCGTCGGCGCGCCGCCATCGCCCGCATTGAGTTGTTTGAGCCCGTGGGCAAGGGCGACCTGCTGGAGCTTCGCCACGATAACGAGTTTGACCAGTTCCTGACCACCATTGCCGCCGATGATGCCGCCGCCGGTGACATCATCGAGTGCCGCGTGCCTCGCAGCATGCCCGAGGGCTGCCGCGTGCGCGTGATTCGAAGCCAGCGCGCCATTGACGCTGCCGGCGCCGCGCTCAAGCGCGATGTGCTGCGCCGCCGCGCCGTTGATGTAACCGTTGTGGCGCGTTTGGGCGAACCGTTTGCCGTCACGCTTACTTGCTGCGACGCCCCTTCGCTTACGGCCACGGCCACGGGCTTTACCGTCGAGGCCGCCAAGACCCGCGCGGTCGAGGCGTCCGATCTGGTAGAGCATGTGGGCCGCATGGGGTCCTCGCCCTTTGAGTCCGCGAGCTTTGATGTGGCGCTCGATAAGGGCTGCGGCATGGGCTTCTCCGCTGTGCACAAGGTGCGCGCCGCCGCCTGCAAGGCGCTGGAGGAGGCCATTCTGGCACCGTATGACGAGCGTGCCCGCACGCTCGAGCTGCCGGTGCTCGACAAATGTACGCGGCCCATGCCCGAGCACTACCGCGACGAGCCGCAGATCTGCGCCACCGTCACCTCGCTCGAGGCCGCCGAGGCAGCGCGAGCGGAGGGTGCAACGCGCATCTACATGACCACCGACGCGCTCGATGCGGCCGAGCTCTCCCCCGCCGATGCGTTTGAGCAGGGCATCGTGCCCGTGCTCGACGAGGTCTGCCGTGCCGTTGACCACGAGCGCGTCGACCCGTGGGTTGTTGCCGGCGCCACGGTCGCTATTGGCAACATCTCTGAGCTTGCCCTGGCCGCCCAGGTTGGCGCCACGGCCGAGATTCGCTCTTGCCTGCCGGTGCACAACACGCCCTGCATGGAGGCGCTTGCCGAGCGCGGAGCCGGTGCGTTTTGGCTCTCGCCCGAGATCACACTCGACGAGATTGTCTCGCTCGGCGCCGCCGCGCCCGCGACTCTGGGCATCACCGTCTTTGGCCGGCCGCGCGTCATGACAAGCGAGCATTGCATTCTGCAGGTTGCCAACGGCTGCATCCACGATTGCGCCAACTGCCGCCTGCGTGTCCGCAAGCTCTCGCTCAAGAATATCGACGGAAAGGTCATGCCGGTGCGTACCGACATCCACGGCCGCTCTCGCCTGTACGATGCTTACCCCATCGACCTCACGCCGCAGGTTCCTCAGCTGCTCGATGCCGGCGTGCGTCGTCTCATGGTGGACGGAACGCTGCTCGAGACGGATGAGGTGGGCCGTGCCGTCGCCCGCGTCCGTCGTGCCGTCGAGGCCGCGCAGGCCGGCCGCAAGCCCGCCGCCCGTCTGCGCGGAGCGACCTCGGGCTGCATGTTTGTGGGAATCAGCTAACCGAAAGGCTTACACGTGAACGAAGAACCTCAAGTCCTCTACTGCGACGCCTGGCTCATGGCCATCGACAAGCCCGCCGGCATGATCGTCCACGGCGACGGCACCGGCGAGCGCACGCTCACCGACTACGCCAGCGACCTGCTGCTGGCGATGGGCGACGGCTTTGCCGCGACCGACATGCAGCCGCTCAACCGCCTGGACCGTGACACCACCGGCGTGGTGCTGTTCTCGCTCGACAAGCAGACGCAACCTGCCTTTGACCAGATGGTCATCGACCACGCTTTCGAAAAGCACTACCTCGCGCTCGCCGAGGGCAAGATCGACTGGGACGAAAAGCTCATCGACAAGTCCATCGCCCGCGACCGTCACGATAGCCGCAAGATGCGCGTTGGCGCCAGCGGCAAGCCGTCTCAGACGCGCGTGAAGGTGCTCAAGCGTCTTAAGAGCCGTCGTGGCCTGCCCACACGCTCGTATATCGATGTCGAGCTGCTCACCGGCCGCAAACACCAAATCCGTGTGCACCTGGCGAGCGAGCGTCATCCCCTGGTTGGCGACGACCTGTACGGAACGCCGCGCCCCTGCGGCCTGATGCTCCATGCCCACAGCGTGTCCTTTACGCATCCCGTAACCGGTGAGCACATCCACATCGAAGCCCCCTGCCCCTGGGAGCCCTAAAACCTGCCAAAAAGGGCAGGCACCTTTGTGGCGGCTTTGCCGCAATGGCTCAGCCGCGGTCCCAAAACGTCTCGATCTGTAACAGTTAGAACCCATTTTCCGGTCTATCCGTTACAGATCGAGACATTCGAATCCCCCTCAAGGGAAAATCTCAATCTGTAACAATTACTCGTCAAAATCGGTCCCAGATGTTACAGATCGAGACAAAGGGACGGCAAGGTTCGGAAGTATCTCAATCTGTAACACCTAGCCCACTTTTAACGGTCTAGTTGTTACAGATTTAGACAAAACGGCAGACAACAAAAGCGGCATCGCCCATCGAGGGTGTTGCCGCTTTTCTATTGAGGAACCTAAATGGTTTTGACCTTGCCCTGTCGCTAGACCGTGATGACGTTGTCCATCGACTGGTACTTGGCTGGCACCTCGCCCGCGGTAATAATCGTTGCGTCGCGGAAGTCCGCGAACTTGACGGGCGCCACCATGCCGAATTTGCTGGCGTCTGAGATTACGAAGCGTTTGGCGGTATGGCGCATCGAGATACGCTTGACTTGCGCTTCCTCGATATCCGGTGTGGTGAGACCTTGCTCGGCGGCGATGCCATTGGAACCCCAAAAGCCGCAGTTGAAGTTATAGCGGTCCAGGGTTGCCAAGGCGTCGGGACCGACGAGCGCCTCGGTCTCGGGCTTGAGCTCGCCGCCTAGCACCACGGTGCGCATACCACGCAGGGCGAGATGCTGAGCATGGAGCACGGAATCGGTCACACAGGTGACACCCTCAAGGCGCGGAAGATGCTCGATGAGCTTGAGGGTCGTGGAGCCCGAATCGATATACACAAAGCTATCGGGCTCCACCAGAGCCGCGGCACGGGCGCAGATGCGCTCCTTGTCATCGTTATGGAGATCACTGCGCTCGCTGATCGTCAGGTCGCGCGTCACGTGCGCGCGTTCCAGACTCGTCGCGCCTCCGTGCACCTTGGCGATACGGTGTGCGCGGTCGAGCGTCTGCAGGTCACGGCGAATGGTGGACGGCGTCACGCCCAGGGCTTCGGCAAGCTCCGGCACGGTAACCGAGCCGGCCTGCTGCACCATCGACACAATCGCGTTGAGCCTATCTTCCGCAAGCATCGCTTACTCCTCCTCGGGGTACACGACTCCCCAGTCGGCGCGGAGCTTGGTCATCAGCTCCATAACATCAGAAGCATAGCCCAGAAGCTCGCGCTTCGAATCATCGCCGGCAACGGCCTTCTCCAGGTCGGCCATCTCGTAGCACAGGGCATAAGCCTCGGTGCCCGCGGCGACCTCCTCGCGATGACCGTCCACGGTCCACACGATCGTCGCGTGATCGGCGCGCGGATACTCGTTGACCTCGACATAGCAATTGTCAAAGCTGATGACCGAGCGCTTGGGCTGCTTGGAGTGGAGCGTAAGGCTCACGACGCCCAGCTGCTGCTCGGCATTTCGGCAGACGATGCCACCCGCGACGTCAACGCCAGTCTCGCAGGTGTTGCCCAGCGAAACGACCTCAGCGGGCTGGCTTGCCATAAAGAGGCGCATGACGGACAAGGCATAGACGCCAATATCGAGCATGGCACCGCCAGCAAGGTTGCGATTGTAAAAGCGGTTGGTCAGGTCGCCGTACTCCTTGTAGCTGCCAAAGTTGAGCTGGGCGAGGTTCATGCGTCCAAAGTCGCCGGCATCCATGCGGCGGCGCAGCTCCTGATACAAGGGCATGTGGAGCACCGTGGTGGCATCCATAAGGACCACGTTGTGCTCGTCGGCGATGGCACGGGCCTCGTCGAGCTCGGCAGAGTTGAGGGTAATGGCCTTCTCGCAGAGTACGTGCTTACCAGCTGCCAGAGCGGCACGCAGATAGGTGATATGCGTGTTGTGCGGCGTGGTGATATAGACGGCGTCGATATCCGGATCGGCATAGAGGTCCTCAACCGTTTCATAGACCTTCTCGATGCCATACTGCTCAGCAAAAGCCTGGGCCTTGGACAGCGTGCGGTTGGCGACGCCCGCAAGCTTGCGGCCGGCCAGCGCGAGGGACTGGGCCATTTGGTTGGCAATAACGCCGCAACCGATCACAGCCCAGCGAAGCTCGGGAGCCGTAAAAATGTCGTCGGGGAACGGCTTGTCCTGAACCGAAGCGAACGCAGCCTTTGCGGCCGCCGCAGCATCGAGCGGAGCCTGTTTGGAATCTGCCATGAGTGCCTCCTGTGTCATGGAACGTCTTTCATTTCTGACGGCTCTATATTCGCACAAATACGCGTGTATGTGCGTACTTCTGCGCGTATTACCGCCAAACGGTCATTATTCAACCGTAAACGGCGCATTTCTGCGCACGTTCACGCAATCCTGCGCACTCAAGTACGCAGAATTGCGCACCAAGTGATCCCCAGAAGAAAACGAACGTAACGAATCATCTGACCACAAAGGACTGTCCCAAACTGCCGGCAGGAAAGGAACGTCCCCGGATGCCGGCACATGGGGACGTTCCTTTCCTGCCGCATTCATCCGATTGCCGCGCATTACCACAGACCTCACCTAAGTTGCGGTGAAATAGGGATTGTTTGGCCCTCTAGAGCCCCTCATCAGTCCCTATTTCACCGCAACTTAGCACAAGGCTGTCCCAAATGACTAGCCGTTTAAGAACGTCCTCAACGGCCACTCATTTAAGCCTGTCCCCAATGAGTAGGGATAGAAAAAGGCCCGGGTGCCGTGGCATCCGGGCCTTTGCTAGCAACTTGATGTTGCGGGCAGCTTAGAACTTGTGGCCGCACTTCTTGCAGACGCGCAGCTTGTTCTTGCCGTCCTTCTCGTGACCGACGCGGGTAACCTTACCGCACTCGGGGCAAACGAGATTGACGTTGGAGGCATCGATGGGAGCCTCCTGCGAAACGATGCCGCCCTGCTGGTTGGCAGCGTTGGGCTTGACGGCCTTCTTGACGACCGAAACGCCCTCGACAACGACCTTGTTCTCGGCGGGGAGAGCACGCAGGATAACGCCCTGCTTGCCGCGATCCTTACCAGAGAGAACCTGGACCTTATCGCCCTTCTTGATATACATATATCTCCCCTAACTACAGGGTCTCGGGAGCGAGCGAGACGATCTTCATGTACTTCTTGTCACGAAGCTCGCGAGCGACGGGCCCGAAGATACGGGTGCCGACGGGCGAACCATCGTTGTTGATGACAACGCAGGCGTTCTCATCAAAGCGAATGTAGGAGCCATCCTTGCGGCGGATCTCCTTAACGGTGCGAACGACGACGCAACGGACAACGTCCTTCTTCTTGACGTTGGCGCCAGGGGTAGCCTCCTGGACAGCACCGATGAACACATCGCCGATGCCTGCATAACGACGCTTGGAACCGCCAAGCACCTTGATGCAGCGAATCTTGCGAGCGCCGGAGTTGTCGGCGACGTTCAGCATGGTTTGCATCTGAATCATGGTAGATGTTCCTCCGAACTAAGAACCGAAGAGAGGTGCGCAGCCTTTATACGGCCCGTGGTATGCAAGCCAGGCATACGCACATCTTCGGAAACGTACAAGTCGTAAGAGCGACTGCTTATTTAGCGCGCTCGACGACCTCGATGAGGCGCCAACGCTTCATCTTGGACATAGGACGGGTCTCCATAACGCGGACGGTATCGCCCACGCCAGCCGTGCACTCCTCGTCGTGAGCGTGCAGCTTCTTGGAGCTGGTCATCATCTTGCCGTACTTGGGGTGACGCTTGCGCTCGGTGATGGTGACAACAATGGTCTTGGCACCGGAGACGGAGGTAACGACACCCGTACGGACCTTACGCGAGTTACGCGAATCAGTCATGTTCTCTCCTTAGGTCCTACTCGGCGACAGCGGACTTCTCCGCTGCGATCTCGCGGGCGCGCTGCTCCGTGAGGACGCGAGCGATGTCCTTCTTCACGGTGTTGACGCGAGCGGTGTTGTCCAGCTGGCTGGTGGCCATCTGGAAACGAAGGTTAAAGAGCTCGGCGCGCATTTCCTTCAGCTTCTCAACGAGCTGAGCGTCCGAGAGCTCACGAATCTCTGCGGGCTTCATTAGTTCTCCTCCTTGGCGGCGGCGGCGTCCTCAGCAGCCCACTTGGCCTCGAGAGCGGCCTCCTCAGCCATCTCCTTCTCGATGCGCTGCTCAGCGTTCTTAGCAGCAACAATCTTGGTCTTGATGGGAAGCTTGTGCTGTGCAAGACGCAGAGCCTCGCGAGCGACCTCCTCGGGCACGCCCTTGACCTCGAACATGATGCGGCCGGGCTTGACGACGGCCACCCACTCCTCGGGGTTACCCTTACCAGAACCCATGCGAGTCTCGGCAGGCTTCTTGGTGATGGGCTTATCGGGGAAGATCGTGATGTAGACACGACCGCCACGCTTCATGTAGCGGGTCATGGCAATACGAGCGGCCTCGATCTGACGGTTGGTGATCCAATGGGCCTCGAGAGCCTGGATACCAAACTCGCCGAAATGCAGCTCGGTATTACCCTTGGCCTGGCCCTTCATGGAGCCACGCTGCACCTTGCGGTGAAGAATACGCTTAGGGGCAAGCACTACTGACCCCTCCTCTCGGAGTTACGACGACGAGGACGGGAAGAGCCCTCGAGTGCAGGGTTGGGAACAGGCTGGCCCGGGAGCTTCTCGCCCAGGTAGATCCAGACCTTCACGCCGCAAGCGCCCATGGTGGTGCTGGCGACAGCCGTGCCGTAGTCGATCTTGGCACGGAGGGTGTGCAGAGGCACGCGACCCTCGCGGTACCACTCACGACGGCCCATCTCGGCACCGCCGAGACGACCGGAGCACTGGATACGGATACCCTTAGCGCCGGCCTTGCGGGCGGACTGGACAGCCTTGCGCATAGCGCGACGGAAGGCAACGCGGCCCTCGAGCTGCTCGGCGATAGACTGAGCAACGAGGTTGGCGTCGAGCTCGGGGCGCTTGATCTCGACAACGTCGACGGAGAGCTGGCCCTTGGAGACACCAGCGACCTTCTCGAGCTCGGTGCGGAGGGTATCGATCTCGGCACCCTTCTTACCGATGACAACGCCGGGGCGAGCGGTGAGGATGATGACCTTCACCTTGTCGCCAGCGCGCTCGATCTCGACGCGGGAGACAGCTGCGCGGGAAAGACGCTTCTCGAGGTACTTGCGGATCTCGAGATCGTTACCGAGGGTCTTAGCGTAATCCTTCTCTGCGAACCAGCGGGAGCGCCAGTTCTCGGTGATGCCAAGACGGAAGCCGGTGGGGTAGACTTTCTGACCCATACAGCTTTACGCCTCCTTTCGAGGAGCAACGACGACGGTGATGTGGGAAGTACGCTTCAGAATGCGAGAAGCGGAACCCTTGGCGCGGGGACGGATGCGCTTAAGCGTCGGACCCTCGTCAACATAGGCAGCGGCGACAACCAGGTTGTCGGCACGCAGACCGTTGTTGTTCTCGGCGTTCGCAACGGCGGAACGGAGAACCTTCTCGACATCCACGGCGACGGCGCGGTCGCAGAAGTGGAGGATGTCGAAGGCCTGAGCGACAGGCTTGCGGCGGATCAGATCGACCACCAGGCGGGCCTTGCTGGGGGAAACACGCACGTACTTAGCGACGGCGCGAACCTCGGTGGCCTCAGTTTCAATAGACTTAGTTGCCATTTACGGTTAACCCCCTATTTGGCCTTGTGGCCACGGAACGTACGAGTCGGCGCGAACTCGCCGAGCTTGTGACCAACCATGGACTCGGTAACATACACGGGCACATGCTTGCGGCCGTCGTGGACGGCGATGGTGTGACCAACCATCTCGGGGAAGATGGTGGACGCGCGGGACCAGGTCTTCACGACGTCCTTCTTGCCAGCCTCGTTCATCGCGGTGATACGCGAGAGAAGGCGAGTCTCCACGAACGGGCCCTTTTTGAGACTTCTGCTCATAAGTGCTTTCTCCTAAAACTCGGTATCCGAAATTACTTCTTACGGCGACGAATGATGTGCTGGTTCGAGACCTTCTTCTTCTTGCGCGTACGAAGGCCCTTCGTCGGCTTACCCCAGGGGGTAACGGAGGGACGACCAGAGGTGTGGTTCTTGCCCTCGCCACCGCCGTGCGGGTGGTCGACAGGGTTCATGACGGTACCGCGGACGGTCGGGCGCACGTTCATGTGACGCTTACGGCCGGCCTTGCCGATGACGATGTTGGAGTGATCGGCGTTGCCGACCTCACCGACGGTGGCGCGGCAGGTAACGAGGATGCGGCGCATCTCGGAGGAAGGCATACGGACGATAGCGTACTTGCCCTCCTTACCCATCAGCTGGCAGGAGTTACCGGCGGAACGGGCGATAGCGGCGCCCTTGCCCGGCTGGAACTCGACGGCGTGGATGAGCGTACCGACGGGGATGTCGGCGAGGGGCAGAGCGTTGCCCGGCTTGATGTCGGCGTCAGAACCGGACATGATGGTCTGACCGACCTCGAGGCCCTTGGGGGCCAGGATGTAGCGCTTCTCACCGTCAGCGTAGTGCAGCAGAGCGATGCGAGCGGAACGGTTCGGATCGTACTCGATCGTGGCAACCTTGGCGGGCACGCCGTCCTTGTTGCGCTTGAAGTCGATCACGCGGTAACGACGCTTCACGCCGCCGCCCTGGTGGCGGGTGGTGATGCGGCCGTTGTTGTTACGACCGGCCTTCTTGGGCAGGGGCTCGAGAAGAGACTTCTCGGGCTTGGTGCAGGTGATCTCGGAGAAATCGGAGATCGTCTGCCAACGCCTACCAGCAGAGGTCGGCTTAAGGTGCTTTACAGCCATTACAATCCCTTTCAATAGGAATCCGTTAGCCATCGCAGACAGGGATTCGAGGTTCTGCCTCGGGTGCGATGACACCGGACGTATACACGGTTCCGGGCGTGTCCATTTAATACGCCCAAAACCTTGAGCTCCCGCCTCCCCTATTTGGGAGGCATGAGCTCACTCAACAGCAGCGAGTCTTAGGCCTGGTTGCCAAAGACCTCGATGGTGTCGCCCTCGGCCAGCGTGACGATAGCCTTCTTCCAAGAACGGGTCTTGCCGGCGACATAGCGCACGCGCTTGGTCTTGGGCTTGACCGTCAGGGTGTTCACGCGAACGACCTTGACGCCGAAGATCTCCTCGACAGCGTCCTTGATCTGGTACTTGTTAGCATCCTTGGCGACCTCGAACGTGTACTTGTTCAGCTCCATGCCGGAGAAGGAACGCTCGGACACGATCGGACGGATGATGATCTCGTGGGCGGTCATTTATGCAAGCACCTCCCCGAAGTGAGCGGCGATGTCGGCGGGCATCAGCACAGCGTTGTTGTTGACGAGATCGTAGGTGTTGGCCTCGTCGGCAGTGATGATGAACGTCTTGGGAATGTTGCGGAACGACAGGTAGGCGTTGACGTCCTCATCGCGAACGATGATGGTCAGACGCTTGCCCTCAAGGCCGAGAGCCTTGAGCATGGCGACGGCAGCCTTGGTGGAAGGCTTCTCGAAGCCGTAGTCGTCGACGAGCACGAGCTCGCCATCGGCCAGCTTGGCGGACAGCGCAGAGCGCATAGCCAGCTTGACCTCCTTGTTGTTCATACGCTTAGCGTAGGAACGGGGCTTGGGGGCGAAGACAACGCCACCGTGACGCCACTGGGCAGCACGGATGGAACCCTGGCGGGCACGGCCGGTGCCCTTCTGACGCCAAGGCTTCTTGCCGCCACCGGAAACCTCAGAGCGACCCTTAGCAGACTGGGTGCCCTGACGCCAAGAGGCCATCTGGCACTTGACGATGTGGTGCATAACGTGGATGTTCGGCTCGATGCCGTACACCTCAGCGGCGAGCTCGGCCTCGGCGACCTTCTTGCCCTCGCTGTTCTTTACTTCAAACTTTGCCATTTAAGTGTTCTCCTTGGTATGACGCTGGGCTAAATGGGCTGGGCCCTTAGGCCATACGGATGGCGACGAGACCATTCTTGGCACCCGGGACAGCGCCCTTGACCAAGATGAGGTTCTGCTCGGCATCGATGCGGACAACGGAAAGGTTCTTGACGGTAACGCGCTCGTTACCCATGTGACCGGCCATCTTGACGCCCTTGAGGACGCGCGCAGGATAGGCGCACTGACCGATAGAACCGGGGTGACGCTGGAAGTGAGAACCATGCGTCATAGGACCGCGGCGCTGACCCCAGCGCTTGATGCGACCCTGGAAGCCCTTACCCTTGGAGGTACCGATGACGTCGACCTTCTCGACATCAGCGAAATCAGCGACGGTAACGACCTCGCCGACCTTGTGCTCCTCGCCGTTCTCGACGCGGACCTCACGAAGGAAGCGGACAGGCTCGACGCCAGCCTTAGCGAAGTGACCAGCCATGGGCTTGTTCACGTTCTTGGCCTTGATGTCGCCGAAACCGATCTGGACGGCGTCATAGCCGTCGGTTGCCTGAGTTTTAACCTGCGAGACAGCGCAGGGGCCAGCCTGGATGACCGTAACGGGGACGACGTTGTCGTTCTCGTCCCAAACCTGGGTCATGCCAATCTTGCGGCCGAGAATCATGCTGATCAAGATATGATCCCAACTCTCGCGTGGTCTTGGGACAATGCGTACACCACCGAGCGTACGCCCCTAGAGGACCACTACTTACACGACGTGCTCCCCAGCCTTGTATTGCGTCCGAACTACCTGACAACCCTATTAAGCAGGCGTTTTGTCCAGCCAGAATACTCCCCTGGTTACACACAGCTGTTTAGTATACACGGCTGCGGGCGTATCCATCGAGATTCATATTTCACTCACATTGTTTACGCAGGTAAAGTGCGTGGAGTCGCCTGGGCCCGGCAGAGCGGTGGCGAAATATATTAAGGTTGTTGCTCTACAGTCCTGCGCAAGACGAAGGCCACATTAAGTGGCCTTCTTTGCGTGCGGAACTCGCGACAACCTTAATATATTTCGCCACCGCTCTGCCGGGCTTGGGAGACGACACGTTGATGTCTGCTTAACGCTGCTCGCTCAGGCTAATGACTTTGTTGGGGATACACTATTTGCTGGAGGGTGAACTTGCTTTGAAGCGGTTTGCCTTCCGCTTGCGGCTTTTATGAATTGGCGGCTGACGCTGCCGTGACTTATTGCCAGGAGGGCTTCAACACCATCGGCGTTCATGAGACGAGCGGGACACGGTGACCTCCTCAAGGCAGAAGAGGAAGGCCCGCGCTCTAGCTCCATTATCGCGGCATCCCGTTTCGGAACGAAGGACTACAGCACCGCGAACCGGATGAAATTGTACGTGCAGATCACGATGATGAGCACGAGAGCGAAAACGTAGAGCCTATCGACCGCCGCCGAGTCCATCCTGCGCAGCAGGCGGCGCCCCACGACCGACCCGAGCACCGCCATCGCAGCCATGCCCAGCAGGACCACGGGGAGGAACGCGGGCACGCTGCCCGTGGCCAGCGTGTAGAAGAGGCTCGCCGTCTGCGAGAACGCAATGATGAACAGCGACGCCTGCGCGGCGGGCTTGCTCTCCATGGCAAAGAAGAAGACGAGGATGGCGAGGTTGAAGGGGCCGCCGCCGATGCCGAGGAAGGACCAGCACGCCCCGGCGCAGAACCCTATGAGCGCCTGCGCCCACGCACTCTCGAGCTTGAGGCCCTTGATGCGCGCCTTGTTGAGCGTGTAGGTCAGCACGAGGACGGCGAGCACGATGAGCACGGCGGCCTGGACCGCGCCGACGAGCTCGGCGTCGGGGAACATGGACCCCAGCCGGTTGAACACCATCTTGCCGATCACGCCGCCCACCGCGGAGCTGACGGCGATGGGCGCCATCGCCCGCGTGTCGATATCGGACTGCCCGCTCGCCGCGTTCTGCGCGAGCGTGGAAAGCGACATGATGAGCACCGACATGCTCGAGAGGAAGCTCACCGTGCTCACGCTCATGACGTTCATCGCGTCGACCACGGGCTTGATGATCACGCCCCCGCCGATGCCGCAGAGCGGCCCCAGAAGCGACGCCAGAAAGCATACCGCGAAGACCAAGATGTATTGAGGACCCATCCGAACAAGCTCCTATCGATCGAGCAACACCCTATGCAACGAATTGCAACCGTTCGTATCATTCAAAACCGCAGCGTATAGTTGTGGGCTTTTACATATCTCGAACGCTGCTGCGCGATATGTCCCTATTTACGCCGCTCATGCGGAACATCTTGCGCCAAGGGCTAGGCGTCCCCGCCAATCTGCCTGCCGAGTCCCTCGATGGCCCGCCGCCGTCTCGACACGCCGCTCGTAGTTCGCGAAGTAATCCTGGTTGAAGATGCACGCGTAGACGACGTCGAGCAGCAGCGCGGTGGAAACGTTCATGGCGAAGTGCCCGATGTTGTCCTCGCGGTACATCCGGACAGGAAGTTGATGGTCGCCACATCGGCCGCACCCACAGCGTCCATGACGGGCTTGATGATGATGCCGCCGCCGATACCGCAGATGGCACCGATGGTGGAGGCGAAAAACGCAATGGCGAATACGATTGCTAGCATATGAAGTGCCTAGACCCTTCCCTACTTGTCAGACATGGCTGCGGCGAGTGCCCGCTCAGCGCGCTCGCAATAGGACGCGGCGCGGCCCTCGTCACCCTTGCTCTCATACTGAACCGAGAGCATCTGGCAGAGCAGGGCCTCTTCCATGCCGGCCGCCCCCGACAACGCACGCTCCATCTCGTCGATATAGGCATACGAGCCCTTGAGGAAGACGTCATAGGTACGACGGTCGGCACGCGCAGCCTCGCGATCACCGTGGTCCTCGAGGTAGGCGAGCACCTCGCGTGCGTGGGGCTCATCCTCGATCTCCACGTAGAAGGCGAACGCCTTTGTCGCCAGCGCGAGCGCCTGCTCCTCGCTCATCTTGAGCGAACCCATCTCGCGGATGATGCGCTCGGATGCCTCGACGTCATCCATGGCAAGAGTTGCGTTCAAGCGCATGAAAAGCACGTTGTACTTGGGGTACAGCACGCTGGTGAGCGGGCGGTTCAAGACCTTAAGATAGTTGTTGAGGTCGCCCTCGCGCAGGTACGCCTCGAGCTTGGCGAAGGTTGTGCGCTTTTGGACCTCTATGTAAATGGTGAACGCGACCGCAACCACCACGACCACAATGCCGATCGTCTTCATATCCATGGTTAAGCCTTTCTCTTAACGTTGGAGGCGCGAGGGCCGGGGATGCTCAAGCATGACGGCGGGCGCGCGTCCCGCCACCAACTCGCCGTCACGAACATATCCCTCTTCGCGACCGGTGAGTTCCTCAATCAGGCAGGCACGGAGCACGGCGATGCGCGCGGCGCACTCCGGGGCGTCGATGAGGTCGTGCTCCTCACGCGGATCGGCGTCCAAGTCGAAATACTGCTCCACCCCGGTCTGCGTGAACCAGATGTACTTGTCATGCGGGGTCACGATCCACTGGTTGGACTGCTCGCGACTGCCGCTGTGCTCGCCGTGCAGGTAGGCACGATTCAGCGGCGCGGTGCCGGTAAGTTCGCCCATGAGCGAAGCACCCTCCACGCCCCCGGGCACGGGCAGGCCGCACGTCTCAAGGATGGTGGGCATAAGGTCCATGAGTTCCACTGTGCTCTCGCTCACGCCGCGAACGCGCTCGCCGCCCGGCACGTCGACGTTTTTGCCCACGTGCACGATGAAGGGGATGCGCGTGGAACCCTCGTAGGGCAGCACCTTGCGAAAGAGGCTGTGGTCAAAGAGCATCTCGCCGTGGTCAGAGCAGAACACGATCACGGTGTCGTGGTAGGTCTCGTCGTTCTCGAGCGCTGTGATGAGCCGGCCGATCTGGTGGTCCATATGTGTGATGCAGGCATAATAGCCCGCCATGGCCTCGCGGCGCAGCTCGGCATCGCGGCAGCCGTGCACGCTGTCCAAGATCATGCCGTCGCGCTCGGTGGCACCGGCGTCATCCCAATCGCCAGCGGCAGGCGCGCGCAGCTCCATGTCGCGGTACAGATCGAAGTAGGTCTGTGGCGCGTCGAAGGGCGGGTGGGGCCGCACGAAGCTCGTCATGAGGAAGAACGGGCGCGTGCGATCGCGGGTCTCCAAAAAGCGGATGGACTCGTCCACCACCCAGTTGGTGGGGTGCAGGCGCTCCTCATAGGCCCAGGGATGGGTGATCCAGGAGTTGTTCTCAACGCCCGAACCGTTCACGTCGGCGAATTCGCCCAGTTCGTTTTTGAGGAAGCGCATGTAGTCGTCGGAGACGTTCTGGTGCATCCAGTACGGTAGGTTCGCCTTGCGGTAGTGGCCGATGTAGCCGTCATGCAGGCGCATGTGCTCGAAGCCGCAGCCCAAACGCGGCGGATGCACGTGCATCTTGCCTACCACGGCGGTCTGGTAGCCGCCGTCGCGCATCTCCTGCGCGAGCATATGGTCGTACTCCCACGCGATACCGTCCTGGTATCCCACGCGGCCCGTGCCCACGGGCGTCTTGCCGCAAAAGAGGGCGGCGCGCGCCGGGATGCAACTCGGGCAGGCGGAGTAGGCGTTCTCGAACAGCACGCCGTCGGCGGCGAGCGTGTCCAAGTAGGGCGTCTTCACGTCCGGATGGCCATCGATACTCAGGCAGTCGCCGCGCATCTGGTCGCACATGATAAGGAGAACGTTGGGTTGCTGGGGCATAGGGAACTCCAAACTCACGGGAACGAGGTGAAGATTGAGTGGTCAAGGCGGGAGGGACGCAGAGTCCCACACAACTGTGACGAGGCAAACCCGGGCAGGATCAGCGCCGCGTGAACATGCGAGCCACGCGCTGCAGACCGGGATAGGCGTACTCCAAAAACTCACGCAGCCCGCAGTAGCCCTCATCGTAATAGGCGATGTTCAGGCGCTTGCAGTTGCGATGGCAAATGCCCTCAAAGGGGCAATCGGCGCACCGCGCGCAATCGCGACGCGGCTCGTTCAAAAACGTGCGCATGGTCTCACAGGTCGCCATTGTCTCAAGGGAATCGACGCGAATATCGCCCACGCGGTACTCATCCAGCGCATAGAAGTCGCACGGATACACCGAACCGTCGCTTTCCACCACGAACTGCGGGGCGCAGCGCCCGAGCATGCCGCACTGCGAGGGAAACTGCCCGAGCGCCATCTGCATCACGTTCTCGAACAGCCAGATGCTCATATAGCGCCCGGAAGCAAGCTCGCGCCACCACAGGTCAAACAGGCGGCGGTAGAACGCGGAGAACGCATGCGGGTCGAGCGAGAAGATATCGGCCTCGTCATCGAGCCCGGGCAGACACGGGATGAACTGGATGTGCGTGACGCCCTCCTGTTTGATAAAGGAAAAGACACGCTGGGGGTGCGCGGCCATCTGCGAGGTGAGGACCGAAAGGATGTTGACGTCCACGCGGGCGTCACGCAGTAGGCGCACGCCGCGCATGACGCGCGCGTACGTGGGCGAGTCGTGGGCGTCGGGACGCATCGAGTCATGCAGGTCGCGATAGGCGTCCACCGAGACGCCCACCAAAAAGCGATGCTCGGCGAAAAACGCCGCCCACTCCTCGTCAATGAGATAGCCGTTGGTCTGCAGCGCCCAGCTCACCTGCTGGCGCTCACGGCGCTCCCCGACGCGCGCGACGAACGAGCGGAAGAAGTCCAGCCCAGCAAGCGTGGGCTCACCGCCCTGGAACGCGAAGGACACATGCGCGTCGGGGGCCACGGCGAGCGCCTGGTCGATAATTGCGTCGGCAACATCCTCGTCCATGA
The DNA here is from genome assembly GCA_905205145.1 of uncultured Collinsella sp. Taxonomy (GTDB): domain Bacteria; phylum Actinomycetota; class Coriobacteriia; order Coriobacteriales; family Coriobacteriaceae; genus Collinsella. The sequence continues at coordinate 1,283 of CAJLCM010000042.1, read as the reverse complement.
CGCGGGCGCGGCGCTCCTCGCGGTGCGCTGCCACGTCGCAGTAAAAGCAGTACCTGCAGCGCATGTTACAGGCGCTCGATGCCGGTTTGATCAAAAAGCCGATATACTTTCGCGCACACATGACCCGCTCTCCCTTCGCACAGGTTCAACCTCGTCTAACAGGGCCGGAAAACCACCACCTCACCTCAGGCGGAGGCATCCGGCCCTCACTACTATAGGAATAGGACTTCTAGGCGAGGCCCAGGCGCTCGACTTGCTCGGCCGGGGACTCGTGCTCCTCCAAGCCGCGCAGCAGCAGGTCAATCATACGCTGCTCGGCGGGATCACCCTTGTCGGCGAGGTTGTTGACCTGGGCGTAGTCGTTCTCCAAGTCGAAGAGCATCGTCTGCTCTACCTCGGCGAGCGGCGTGGCGCCCTCGATCTGCGCCGGCTTCTTGCAGGGGATCTTGAACAGCGGGTACTTGGTACGCGCAAAGTAGCGCCCGCACTCGATGTCCTCCGGGCAGTCCGAGCCCATCTTCTTGCGGATGGTGTGCGGCAGCGCGGCGTACTCAAAGCACGGCTGGTTGCCGGCGACCGGCGCGCGGAAGTAGGTGTAGCGGCCGTCGGTGACGTTGACGGTCATGGCGTGCACGCCGTACAGGGCGTAGTCACGCGTGGGCGCGTCGGCATCCGTCATGAGCGGCACGAGAGAGGTGCCGCACACGTCTGTGGGAATCTCGCAGCTGTGGGCCTCGAGCACCGTGGGCATGATGTCGATGGCCTGCGTGAGCTGGTGGGCATGCTCGCCGGCGCGGGCGTTACCCGGGAAGTGCACGATGAACGGCAGATGCGCGAGCTCGTTATACAGGTGCATATAGTTTTTGCCCATGTAGTCGCGCTCGCCCAGGAAATAACCGTGGTCGGTGGTGACCATGACCATGGTGTCGTCCAGCATCCCGCGCTCCTCGAGCTTGTCGATGAGCTTGCCAAACCAGCGGTCGGTCATGGTGACCAAGGCCTTGTAGCGGTGCTGCAGGTAGTCCTCCGCGCCCTTATTGACGTCGGTGGCGGAGACGCGCTTGTACTCGGGAATCTCGAAGTAGTCGCGGTCGAGCTCGCCAGTGCCGCCGTAGATCTCCATGTACTTGTCGGGCACATCGAAGGGCTCGTGCGGGTCGAAGGCCTCAACCATAAGGAAGAAGTCGTCGGCCCCGGCATTGCCATCGATCCAGTCACAGGCAGACTGGAAGGTCTTGGGGCTCGGCATATCCTCCTCGTTAGGCCAGAGCTGACGATTCTTC
>CAJLCM010000041.1:0-17727 GCA_905205145.1 uncultured Collinsella sp. | reverse complement strand
GTCGTCTTTCCCGGAAAGATTGCCACTGCGCTGCTCATGACCGGCTTCTCGCTCATGCTGCTCGGGTTCCCCGTTGTTGACGGCCTGCACCTTTTACCTTCAACCCTTACGGCCTTCCCGGGCCTCAACGGAAGCTCGGTGCCCCTCGGCATCTTCTTTGTGTACGGCGGCGTGATCTTCTCCATGCTCACGGCTGTCATCTACTCCATTAAGGGCGGAGTGGCCATAAAACAGGCTCTCGCGCATCCCGAGGACGAGGACATCGACTTTCTGAACCCTGAAATCGAAGACTGATTCGTTGGGGTATGATTACGTACGGTTCATTATTTGCGGCACGTCCGCGATAAGTTAGGGGTTGTCATGGACAACATGGTTAACAATATGCCTCAGAATGATAAGACTGCTGACGCTACCTGCGTATTCCGCGTGCCTTCAAGCGACGTCACCGTTCCTGACCTCATGGCCAACGTGCGCATCACCGCCCCCGTTCTGTCCATCGTCAAGGGTCCGCAGACGGGTGCCGCTTTTGAGCTCGAGGACGACGTGACCACCATTGGCCGCGATCCCGCGAACGGCATCTTCCTCAACGACATGACTGTTTCGCGCAGCCACGCGCGCATTATTCGCGAGGGCCTCGGCGCTCGCATCGAGGACTTGGGATCGCTCAATGGCACCTGGGTCGACGGTGCCATCGTCAATGCAGCCCCGCTGCACGACGGTTCTTCCGTTCAGATCGGTACGTTTACGCTCATCTACCACGAGAGCACGCCGGAGCGCATCGAAACCGGTGAGTAGGGCATGGCCGAACGCAACTATCTGAGTATCGGCCAAGTCGTCAACCTACTTCGAGGCGCATACCCCGATCTTTCGAACTCAAAAATAAGATTTCTAGAGGATGAGGGGCTCATTACCCCTCATCGTACGCCTAAGGGATACCGTCAGTACTCCAAGGAGGACGTTGATCGCCTGGAAGTCATTCTGCACTTACAGAAGACTCGCTACATGCCGCTCAACGTGATTAAGCAGCGCTTGGAAAACGCCACGGACCTGTCAACGCTCGCCTACGAGGTGGGCTTGCTTTCCGATGTTCCACTCAAGACGGAGCCCAAGGAGACTAAGCAAAAGCTGCATCCCATCGAGACCATTCCCGATATGCTGGGCGTCGAGATTTCGTTTATCCGCTCGCTCGCCGAGAACGACCTCATTCGCATCATCAAGAGTCCGCAAAATCGTGAGCTCGTCGATGGCCGAGATTTCCCGATCATCCGCTACTGCTCCGAGCTGTCACGCTTCCATATCGAGCCGCGCAACCTGCGTCAGTACGTGTCTTCCGCCAACCGCGAGTCCTCGATGTTTGAGCAGGTGCTCGTGAGCATGCTCGGAATGGATACCTCCGATGACGAGCGCGACGCCAAGCTCGAGCGTGCGTTTAAGAAGCTTCACGACCTAACGGAAGGTGTGCACACCGCACTGCTCAAGAACCGCGTTTTTGAGTCGCTCAACGCCGTGGTCGAGGACGCCGACATCGATGCACTCGATGAGGAAATCACTCGTTCCGAGTCCACCAAGGCCAAAAACGAAGAGATAGCTGCGCCGGCTTCACACGAGGATTCGCTCGTAAAGCCGCTCAAGGTCGTCGCCCCTTCGCAATCCGGAACCGCCACCGCGGGCAAATAACAGCTGCCGCTTATCCGGCAACCCATTGAAAGGTCATGCAATGTACGACTTCGAATCTCAAATCGTCGACATCCCCGACTATCCCGAGCCCGGAGTCATCTTTAAAGACATCACGCCGCTCTTTGGCAATCCCGAAGCGCTCAAAGCCATGACCAATGCCCTCGCCGAGCACTTTGCCGGCATGGGAATCACCAAGGTCGTGGGTCCCGAGGCTCGCGGCTTTATGGTTGGCGTACCGGTGGCTGTAGCACTTGGCGCCGGCTTTGTTCCCGCACGTAAACCGGGCAAGCTGCCGCGCGAGACCGTAAGCCAGAGCTACGAGCTCGAGTACGGAACGGATTCCATTGAGATCCATGCCGACGCTATCAGCTCTAAAGATACCGTGTTGATTCTAGACGACTTGATCGCGACGGGCGGAACCGTCGAGGCAACAGGTAAACTGGTGCGAGATATGGGCGCAAAGCTTATCGGTTACGGTTGTATACTTGAGCTTGCGTTTCTCAACCCGCGCGAGAAGCTCACGCCGTCTGATGACGATGTGGAGCTCTTTAGCCTGGTGACGGTAGACTAGCCGTTACCCTTAGTTACTGGAAAGGAAGCTACATGCGCACAGCAAACACGCACAAAAACATGGCACGCTGCGCTGCTACGGCAACCCTCGCTTGTGTTTTGGGCTTGGGCCTCGCGGCTCCTGCCTACGCCGATACCGCATCCGACCTTGCCGCTGCTCGTACGAAACTCGAGCAGATCGGCACCCAAACCCAGCAGATTTACGATGAGCTCGCCACGCAGACGCAGGCGCTCGATCAGACTGCCGGCGAGATCACGCAAAAGCAGCAGGAGATCGCCGATGGTCAGGCCAAGCTCTCGACCTATGTCGCCGGCGAATACAAAACCGGCGGTCTGAGCCTGCTTCAGGTTCTGACGGGCGTCGATGACCTGAGCGATATGCTCAACCGTCTGTTCTACTACGGCAAAGTTTCCGATAAGCAGGCTCAGACCATTCAAGAGGTCAAGGAGCTTAAGCAGCAGCTCACTGATAAGCAGGCCGAGCAAGAGAAGAACGTCGCCACCACGCAAAAGAAGGTCGACGAGCTTAACGCCCAGCAGGCTGAAGCCCAGAACGTCGTAAACTCCTTGGATTCGCAGCTGCAGGCCGAGCTTGCCGCAGAGGCCGAGGCCAACGCCGCGCTGCAGGCCGGCATCAACGCCAGCACCGCCGAGAAGGCCACGGTGAGCAACGAGACTGCCGGTACGACCGAGAACACCAACAACGGTGGTCAGACCAGCAATAACAACAACCAGGGCGGCAACACTCCGGCTCCTACGCCGGCACCTGCTCCGACGCCGCAGCCCTCTACGCCTCCTCCGGCTCCGACGCCTTCTGCTCCGAGCCAGTCCGTCGATGGCGGTTCTGTTGTCTCGCGTGCATACAGCAAGCTTGGTTGCGCTTATTCCTGGGGCGGAATTGGCCCGAACAGCTTCGACTGCTCTGGTTTTGTTAGCTATTGCCTCACTGGTCGCTATTGCCGCCTGGGCACCACGGGTACCTTTATGGGCTGGACGCGCGTCTCCGATCCGCAGCCCGGTGACGTTGTGGTCAACTCGTACCACACCGGCATTTACATCGGTGGAGGTCAGATGATTCATGCTTCTGACTACAACACGGGTGTTATCATCAGCTCCGTTGCCGCCGGCATGAACAACAACTATATCTTCGTGCGTTACTAAGTCATCTTACACAGCGTGTGAATGTGGACCTCGTGGCTTTAAGTCGCGAGGTCCATTCTTTTTTCTCTAATCTTGTACGGCTATCTAGTATTCAAAACTAGATAGCCGTACATTCAGTTTGCAAGATGGCTATAATTGTTGAGGAACAATTAGAAAGGACCCTCTATGAGCTGGGCACTTATCTCCGATTCAAGCTGTAACCTCCGCGATTGGCAACCGACCGCGCCCCATACCACCTTTGCATTTGCGCCCCTCAAAATTCGAGTGGGGGAGCGTGAATTCGTCGATGACCTTTCACTCGATGTTCATGAACTAAACTGCGCTGTTCAGGCGGAGACGAACGCTTCTTCGAGCGCTTGTCCCAGCGTAGGGGAGTGGGCCGAGCTCTTCAAATTGGCAGACAAGACCATCTGCATGCCGATCTCTGAGGGCGTGTCGGGCAGCTACAACGCAGCAGCCACGGCTCGCGATATGGTTCTTGCCGAGGAGCCCGACCGGCAGATTCACCTAGTCAATTCGCGCGCAGCTGGCGGCAAAATGGACCTCATTTTCTTGCTGTTCGACCGCTATCTTGCAAGCAATCCGGATGTCTCATTCGAGGACGCTTGCGCATACTTCGATAGCCTTGAGCAGAACAGCAAAATCCTCTTCAGCTTGTGCAATTACGAAAACCTGGCCAAAGCCGGACGTATCCCTAAGGCAGCCGGCGTCATTGCCAACAAGCTCAATATCCGCATTTTGGGCACGGCGAGCGAGGCCGGTAAAATCGAACTCGTCGGGCACACGCGTGGCGAAAAAAAGATGCTCAACAAGATCATCGATACCATGGAAGCCGAGGGTTTTACGGGCGGCGAGGTCGTCATCGACCATGTTGAGAACGAAGCTGGAGCCCAGGCGCTTACTGACCGCATAGTCGAGCATTGGCCCGGCTCCAAGACCATCATCATGCCCTGCAACGGCCTAGATTCCTATTACGCCGAGATGCACGGCCTCATCATCGGCTACGGTATGGGCGTAGCTTCGGGCAAATAAAGTCCAACCAAGCAATAAAACGGGCGGGACAAAGCGACAGATGGCTCTTTGTCCCGCCCGTTTTATACGTCGGCTAGCTATTAAACCCGTTGAACTTGAGATAGCTCATCAAGTAAGCCTTCGAAACAAAGGATGAAACCGCGCTGCGCACAAGCAGCGACTCACGCGTTACCTGATGCGCCGTATCGGGAACCGGCGTCTGCTCGACAGAAAACGCCGAACGAATCGATGCCTCGAGCTGATCGACCACATAATCAAAGGCCGTCGGGGCATCGTAGCTCAAACGCTGAATGTTAAAGAGTGCCTGCACCGCAGCAATAGGCAGCACCTGCTTAAAGATGCAGATAGCGATCAGGCGGGCAATCTGCTCGCGGCCATATTGCTTTCTGACCGGAGCAGGCACCAGGCCGACCTTCACGTAGTTATTGATCATCGATGGCGTAATGACAGGCTGCTCAACGCAAATGGACAGCGGCTCCATCCACAGTGCAACATACTCAATAACCTGGTCGCGATAGAGCGTCACATTGGGCAACTGGTTATAGCGCGGCAGACTCAACGTATTGAGTTTGCGAACGATATCGGACTCAATAAATGCATCGGGCAGCACAGTGGGCTGAATATCCTCAGGCTTAATGCTGACCGACGAATCGGACATCGGAATAACGTGTTTAACGTGGTTCATAAAGGTCCTCCGTTCATTATCTATATTGTATTCTAGATTATCTAGTTTTGCATACCACATAGCCGACAAGAAAATTGGCGGGACGGCGCACTGATGCATCGTCCCGCCATTTTGTTAATTAATAACAACCTTACATAAGATATATTATCGTACTTATCAGCGGAGAAACGCGTATGCGCTCGTTGCTGCTATGGCTCCGTCAGAAACGGCGGTCACAACCTGACGTAAGCGCTTGGAACGGATATCGCCAGCAGCAAATAGACCTGGCGTGCGGGTCGCCATGGATTCATCAGTCAAAATGCCGCCATCAGGCGCCAGATCGACAAGATGCTCAACAAGCTCGGTATGGGGTTGCGTCCCGGTAAAGACAAAGATGCCGAAAGAGCCGGGCTCAAATGACTCGGTATGAATTTCCCCGGATGAATTGTCCTTAAAGGCGATCGTCGTTGGCATGGCTTCGCCCGAGAGCTCCACAATACTAGTTTGGTACCTAACTGAAATATTATCTTTTGCAAGAACTTTTTGAACCACACCATCGGGGGCACGGAACTGATCGCGGCGCAAAACGATGGTCACGCTGCTGGCGATTTCTGACAAGAACAGAGCTTCCTCGCAGGCAGCATTGCCGCCGCCGATGACAAAGACCTGCTTGCCGCGAAAGAACATGCCGTCGCACGTTGCGCAATACGAAACGCCGCGACCGCGATACGTATCCTCGCCAACAAAACCAGCAGATCGCGGCGTGGCACCCATGCAAGCGATAACGCTCGAGGCCAACGTATCGCCCAAATCGTAATGCACCGTAAACAGCGCTGTATCGGCATCGTAATCGATACCCGTAACCATGCTCCATGTAACCTGTGCTCCCAGGCCTTCTGCATGCTGCTGAAAACGCTCGCCGAGTTCGGCGCCACTCAAGAGCGGAATGCCAGGATAGTTCTCGACCTCATTGGTTGAGGCGATCTGTCCGCCCGACATACCCTGCTCAAAGACAGTCGTCGTTAGGTTGGCGCGCGCCGCATAAATGGCGCCAGCATAGCCCGCGGGGCCGCCGCCGATAATCGCAACATCGATTGACTGATCGGTAGTCATGAAGAGTCCTCTCGTCGAAACGTTGTCGTTCTTTGCACTCATACCCAAATTTACGTGAACGTGACACTCATGTACTACAATAATAAATCGCGTAACAAAGCTGAAGGGGAGTTATCGATGGATCAAACGCAGACGAGCAATAGCGCTCCCCTGCCCATGCAAGCCACTCCCCAACCGGAGCAAATGACCGTTTTACCTGCACAAAAACCCCTGGTAACCATTGTGCACGCATCAGTTGGATCGGGCCACAAAGCCGCCGCCAACGCGATTGCACAAGCATTTGACCTTATCCGCGGCACCAAGGGAATCCCTGAGGATATTGAAATTGAAGTGCTCGATATCCTTGATTTTGGACGTATTAAATTCGACGGCAATAAGACCGCGGCTTCTTTTACGGGAGCCACACGCCCCATTTACGACCTGACCTGGCGATATACGCTTACGGGGCATCTTCTCTGGGGTGGCGGCACGGCATGGTCGCGAATTATGTTCCCCGCCTTCAACGAATATATTCGTCGCCGCAGGCCTATAGCCGTGGTCGCAACGCACATCACAGCAGCCAATGTTGCCGTGGGCGCCCGCGTTATTACGGGTATCGATTATCCGGTCATCTGCGTACCAACAGACTATGAAGTCGAAGGCTTTTGGCCCCACAAGGACACCGACCTGTTCTGCGTGGCCAACGAGTTTATGGCCGAAACGCTGCGCCCGCGCAAAGTTCCCGAGTCAAAGATCCGCATAACTGGCATCCCCATCCGAGCCGGTTTCGATACCGATTACAAACGCGAAGATGAGCTCAGCAAGTTCAATCTCCCCATAGACAAAACCGTCGTATTGGTGATGGCCGGCGCCAGTTTGCCCCAACCATACGTGCGTTTCCGCGCCGCGATGGACCACACGCTCCCCTTCTTACGCAGCTTTGAGGACATGCACTTTGTCTTTTTACCGGGCAAGGATAAGGAATACGCCACCCGACTCAAAACGCTCTTCGACGCCATGAAGCTCGACAACGTCACGGTTCTGGACTACGTAGACGACATGGCGGCCCTCATGCACGGCTGCGACCTGGCAATCCTCAAATCGGGCGGACTCACCGTCACCGAGTGCCTGTGCGCTCATCTGCCGATGATCCTGCTGGGTAAATCATACGGTCAGGAAAAGGCCAACACCACAATGCTCACCGGCATGGGCGCCAGCATGCATGTCACCACCGCACGAGAACTCATCGTGACGTTGCGCCATCTCCACGATCATCCGGAGTCGCTCAAAGCGCTACTCACCAACGGCGAAGTACTACGCCGCCCCCACGCAGCCGAAGACATAGCCATCGCCACCATGGAGCTAGTAGGCAAACCCCAAAAGCGCAAACGAGCCTTCTGCCGCTTCTACTGGGGAGGAAAGCCCGCGCATATCCGCTAGCACCGGACTGTCCGCCGTGGCGCAGGCCGCCCACACATATCATTCCATGCTCAAACATTCTCGCTTCGCTTCGCTCGCTGCGAAACTGCGCGTGAAACGATATGTGTGGGCGGCCTGCGCCACGGCTATACGTACGCACTAGCAGCCATATCGGTTACCCTACTAAAAGCAGCGAAGGGAAACTCGAAAACAAAAAATCAAAGTAATCCGATCTGACAAAGGAGCCGTCTCTTTGTCAGATCGGATTACTTGTTAGACACAGCTTCTAGATACAGCATTAGGCTTCAGATGGGAAGCCATAACCGATTGCGAGCATGTAAACATAGCTCGCCCCTGGGAGGCCCCTATATATCGTCCCGCGCGCAATTTCGCAGCGCAGCGAGAATGTTTGAGCACGGGATGATATATAGGGGCCTCCCAGGGGCGAGCGGACATTACGACACTCCGTTCAACGAAGCAAAAGACTAGGCGACGCCGCTGGAGCCGAAGCCTCCGTTGCCTCGATCGGTTTCGTCTAGTTCTTCTACTTCTATGAGGTTGACCGTGGGGACTTCTTGGATGACGAGTTGGGCTATGCGGTCACCTTTGTTGATTTGGATGTTGTTGGAGGGATCCAGGTTGATGAGGATAACCTTGAGTTCTCCTCGGTAGTGGGCGTCGATGAGGCCCGGCGTGTTGACTATAGACAGGCCCTGCTTGATGGCCAAGCCGCTGCGGGGCTGGACGAAGCCGGCGTAGCCATCGGGCAGGGCGATGGCCAGCCCGGTAGAGACCAGACGGCGTTCGAAGGGCTTCAGGACGCAGTCCTCGTTGGAGCGCAGATCCAAGCCGGCATCGGTGGGATGGGCGTATTTGGGAAGCTCGACGGTGGGGTCGAGACGCTTTATGTTGACGGTAATGTTGGACATGGAATCACCTTAGCTTGTCGAGCTCTTGCAGAAACTCATCAACGTCTTTGAAATCGCGGTAGACCGAGGCAAAGCGGATGTACGCCACCTTGTCGATCTTGGCCAAGCGCTTGAGCACCATGTCACCCAACTCATGGGACGTAACGGCCGTCAGCGTGCGAGAGCGCAGCTCGACCTCGATGTCATCGATAATCTCATTGAGCTTCTTAGTGTCGATATCGCGCTTGATGGTGGCGCGCATCAAGCCGACGAGCAGCTTATTGCGATCGAACCGCTGCTTGGTTCCGTCCGACTTAATGACCTCGATTGGGTCTTCACATCGCTCGAACGTTGTAAAGCGATAGTTACACGAGCAGCATTCGCGACGGCGCTTAATGGTGTTGTTTGACTCCTGCATACGGGAATCAACGACGCGGGTATGTGCCTTGCCGCATTTGGGACAGCGCATGGTACCTCCTCTTAAACGATAACAAGGGTACCATGCGCAGCGCGATAATGATTACGAACGAGCAGGAACCTTAAGATACGCACCGGCGGCGAGCGAACCATGCTCCAGATGATTGACGTTACGGATCATGTCGGAAGTCTCTTGCGTGGAAAGGCCTTCGATTGGATATTCCTCGGCAAGCGACCAAAGAGAATCGCCAGGCTGAACGCGAATGGTCTCGTAGGTAACGTTGGAAACGGACTCGGCATACGCGGCGTGACGAGCGCTAAAGACCGACGTAGCGAGGACAAAAAAGAGCGTGAGCGCAACGGCGACGGCAACAATCGTCGGAACCTTAAGGGAAAGGCGGGCCGGCGCGACTGCAGCCTGCTGATTGCAAGCAGGCTTTACGGTCAAAGGCTGAAAGCCGGAGCGGCCACCCTGAACAACCGTAAAAGTGGGTTCTGCAGGCGTCTCGAGCTTAAGGGCGAGGTTTCCCTGGACCATATTCGTTGCGTTCATCATGTTCTCCTCTCGCGTGTTTTGCTGAGAACAGTTTTATCAAGCCGCGCGGACAAAAATGTCTAGCGCGAGAACGAATGTTCGGTTATTATTATCTTCGAACAGTTGTTCCTGTCAAGCAAAATTCGAACATTTGTTTGACATGGGTAGAGAGGATGCCCTGATGGCTCGCAAAATTACCAAGCGTCAGCAGCAAATTTACGACTTCATCAAGGAATATCAGCAGGAGAAGGGTTATCCGCCCAGCGTGCGCGAGATGGCATCTGCCGTGGGCCTATCCTCTCCCAGCACCGTGCACGCCCATCTCTCTGCCCTGGAGGCGCGCGGGCTACTCAAGCGCGATGCCACCAAACCACGTGCTCTGGAACTCTTTAACGAGGACGGTTCCTCTGTCTCAATTTCTAAATCTGACGAGCCCACCGCACCTCGCGGAACGGTCTCGCTACCGCTCGTTGGTCGCGTCGCGGCTGGGATTCCCATTCTGGCCGAACAGAATATCGAAGACACTTTTACTATCCCGACCGAAATCGCCACCGATCAGGGTTCCTTTATCCTTGAGGTGCATGGGAGCTCAATGATCAATGTCGGCATCTTCAATGGCGATTACATCATCGTCCGTGAACAAAAGAGTGCCATGAACGGCGAAATTGTCGTGGCCATGATTGATGGTTCAGCGACCGTCAAGACGTTCTACAAGGAGCAGGGACGCGTACGCCTGCAGCCCGAGAATGACACCATGGAGCCTATCTATGCAACGAATCCCGTTATCTTGGGCAAAGTCGTCGGCTTGATGCGCCGGTTCTCGTAATGCAGAAACGCATCACCATCTTTGATACCGTCCGCGGGTTTACGATGATTTCAATGGCAGGTTTTCACGCTTGCTACGATCTTGCCTACCTGTACGGTTGGGATATGCCCTGGTTTACACAGACCGTCTTTCAAGACATCTGGCGTGCCAGCATCAGCTGGGTATTCCTGTTTATCGCGGGTTGGATGTGCACCCTTTCGCGCAACAATATCAAACGTGCCGCCAAATACGCCTTAGCAGCACTCGTCGTCTGGTTGGCAACAACACTTGTCTCAATTGACGATTCTGTTAATTTTGGCATCATCTACTGCATGGCCGCATGTACCGGCATCGTGGCGTTGACCGATCCCGTCCTTAAGAAGATATCGGCGAGATGGGGCATGTCCCTATGCCTTTTGTTGTTTGCCCTCACCTGGAGCATCCCCAAAACGATCTACCCTGTCCCCCACCTGGCGTGGCTGGGATTTCCGAGCCCGGGGTTTGTCTCAGGTGATTACTACCCCATCATCCCGTTTTTCTTTATGTATCTTGCAGGATACTACGCCGCACACATAGCGAAGGGAATCGATAAGACCGCCCCAAGCTGGGCCTACGCCAATCCCGTCCCGGCGCTCGCCAGCCTTGGACGTCATGCACTCCCCTTTTATCTGCTGCATCAGCCCATTATTCTGGGCTTTTTGGAGCTCGTCTACTCGGTGCGATAACGCTTAAGCCGCGGCGCGATACGAACCGGCAGCTTCGCCACAATACGAACGCCGTCCTCAAGATATTCCTCGTGCAAAAGGGTTCCCTGTTCATGCACCAGCGTGATGAGGGCGCCCTCGCGATACGGGATATCAGCAGAGAGCAACACATCGGTGGCAGCCGCCTCACGAGCAATACGGTCGACGAGATCGTCGAGTCCCTCGCCCGTCTGGGCCGAGAACAGCACGGCCTCGGGATAGCGACGACGGAAACTCAATCGACCAACGCTATCGAGAAGATCGATTTTATTGAACACCGTAAGCGTCAAACGCTCGCCGGCACCGATCTCGTCAAGAACGCGATCGACTGCCTCGAGCTGGCGCTCGTAGTCCTCATCAGAGGCATCCACAACTTTAAGGATCAGATCGGCACCAAGAACCTCAGACAGTGTGGACTTAAAGGCATCAACGAGACCATGCGGTAGCTTTTGAATAAAGCCAACGGTATCGGTAATCGTCATGCCACGACCGCCGGGCAGGCGATACGAACGCGTCGTCGGGTCGAGCGTAGCAAACAGCTTGTCCTGCGAAAGTACCGTAGATCCGGTCAGACGATTGAGCAACGTCGATTTACCCGCATTGGTATAACCGGCTAACGCGACGCGAAACGCCGGTGACTCAATGCGGCTCTTAGACTGGACATCGCGACGCTGTTCAACCTGCTTGAGCTCACGACGAAGCGCAGCGATCTTATTACGAATGAGGCGACGGTCAACCTCGAGCTGGCTTTCACCCTGGCCAAAGCGCGAACCGATGCCGCCGCGCGTCTGCTCCTTGGCAAGATGGCTCCACATGCCACGCAGACGAGGCAACAGATATTGAAGCTGCGCCAGCTGTACCTGTAGGCGTCCCTCACGCGTCTGAGCATGCAGGCCAAAGATATCCAAGATCAGTGCTGTACGATCGATAATCTTTACCGGCTCACCCACGGCTTTCTCCAAATAGGATTGCTGCGAGGGCGATAAATCGTCGTCGAAGATAACAACATCGACATCCATACGATGCACGAGCCCGCAAAGCTCCTCAACCTTACCGGAGCCGATAAACGATTTTGGATACGGCTTAACCAGACGCTGTGACAAACGCGCCACGCACTGGGCGCCAGCCGTATGGGCCAGGCACTCAAGCTCGTCAAGCGAACGATCGAGCGGCCATGCATTGTCGCGCCACTCAACACCAACTAATATGGCACGCTCGGGCTCGGGTGCCGTGGGAACAAGGGGGAAACGGGCCATTAGGCAGCCTCAATACGATGCAGGATGTCCTCAACGACCTCATCGATCGTAAACTCGTCCATATCAAACCACACGATACGGTCATCGCGCTTAAACCACGAAAGCTGACGCTTGGCATAACGACGCGAACGCATCTTAATGAGCTCGCGAGCCTCATCCATGCTCATCACGCCATTAAAAGCATCGATAATCTCTTTATAGCCAATTGCCTGCATCGACGTCAGGGCATCTCCCAGCCCCTGGTCCATCAGACCGCGAACCTCATCGACAAGACCCTGTTCAAACATCAGATCGACACGTAGGTTAATGCGCTCGTAGAGAACCTCGCGATTACGCGTCAGACCAAACCATAGAGCATGATAATGCTCGCGCGGAACACTAAACTGACTTTTTTGCTGTGCATAGGAGATACCATCATCGTGCATTTCGAGCGCACGAATCACGCGGCAAACATTATGGGGGTGGATGACCGCAGCGGACTCGGGGTCACGCTCGGCAAGCAGGGCATGCAGTTCTTCCTCACCAATACGCTCGGCAAGCTCCTGATAGCCCGCACGGCGATCGTCCTCAAGTTCGCCCGAGGGAAAGTCCATCTCATCGAGGGCGGCCTTGAGATACAGCCCCGTACCTCCGCAAAAAACCGGCAGGCAACCCGAACCAAGGAGACGTTCAACATGCGCGCGAGCGTCAGCCTGATAAAGCGCAGCAGAATATGCCACACCCGGCTCCACAATGTCGACGAGACGCAGCGGCGCCGTACACTCATCGGGCGCCATCTTTGCGGTACCGATGTCCATGCCGCGATAGATTTGCATCGCATCGCACGACAGCACTTCGGACGAAAGACGAGCGGCCAAACGGTCGGCAACATCACTCTTACCAACCGCCGTCGGACCGACGATCGCAACGGCGGAAAGACCTGCCTCGGAAGAAACCATTAGCGCGGCTCGCCCACAACGGAACCGGACAAATACCAGGTCTTGGCAACATCAACGTCAACATCAACGATCTTGCCAACAAGCTGATCGATGCTGTAACCCTCGGGGATAGGCGCATGCACGGTCTGATTCTTGGGACTCTTGCCAAGCAGGACCGTGTCGTTCTTTTTACTCGTTCCCTCAATGAGCGCCGGCACCACAGTATGAAGCTCACCCTGGTTATACTCGTGTGCAGTGGTCTCGATAACCTTAACCAGGCGGTTGAAACGCTCGAGAATAACCTCATGCGGCGTAGGATCATCAATCTCGGCGGCCGGGGTACCGGCGCGCTTGGAATAGATGAAGGTATAGGCCTGAGCATAGCGGACCGTCTCGGCAAGTGAGAGCGTCTGCTCAAAGTCTTCTTCAGTCTCGCCCGGGAAGCCAACGATAATGTCGGTCGAGAGCGCGATGTCGGGCATGCGGTTGCGAATGCGATCGACCAGGCCCAGATAGTCCTCGCGTGTATAACGGCGATTCATCTCTTTGAGGATCCGCGTCGAACCTGACTGGACGGCCAGGTGCAGCTGCGGCATAACGGCAGGCGTCTCGGCCATGGCGTCGATGGTCTCGGGCAGCAGGTCCTTGGGATGCGAAGACGTAAAGAAGATGCGCTCCACGCCCGTATCGCCCACGGCGCGCAGCAAGTCGGCAAAGCGCGGCTTACCAAACAAATCGCGGCCATATGAGTTAACGTTTTGGCCCAGCAGCGTAATCTCACGCACGCCCTGGCGCACCAAGCCGGTCACCTCGTCGACAATCTCCTCGAAGGGGCGACTCTTTTCGCGACCGCGCACGTACGGCACGATGCAGTAGGTGCAGAAGTTATTGCAGCCCGTCATGATGGGCACCCAGGCGTGATACTGCGTCTCACGGTGCCACGGCATACTCATGGCATCCGTATCCTCATGCTCATTGGTGCGGATATGACGCTTGCCGTCCAGGAACGCCTCGGCAATGAGCTCGGCCACATGTGCGATGGAATGCGTGCCAAAGATGACATTGACGTTATCGACGTTGGTGAGCAGACCCTCGCCATCGCGTTGCGCGATGCAACCACCAACGGCAACCACGCGCTTGCCCGAAGGCGAAGGCGGCAGGCTTTTGCAGGAATTGCACTGACCGTACAGGCGAGTATCGGCGGCCTCACGCACACAGCATGTCATGAAGACAACGATATCGGCATGCTCGGGATCGAGCGCCATGAGACAGCCATACGAATCAAGCAGACCGCTCACGCGCTCGGAATCGTGCTGATTCATCTGGCAGCCAAAGGTGCGGATAAAGTAGGTTTTACCGGCAAGAATATCGCGTACGGAACGCTGGTCCATGTGCATAAGTCCTAACGATGGAAGGAAGGCGAATCGAGGCAAGCAGAAGCTATGCCACAGGCTTAACATCATCCATGACGACGTTATCCATAGCAGCTCGATTGATCTGGTGAACGTAGATAGAAAGGCGGATGGCCGTGCGCGACTCCCCGTTAATGAGGATGTCGGAGAACACGGGCGCGCAGGAAATATCAAAACCGGTTGGAATCAAAAAACCGCGCGCGATAGCCACGGCCTTAATGGCCTGGTTGACAGCACCAGCGCCGACACACTGGATGTTGACGGGTACACCATCCTTGACCATGCCGGCGATGGCGCCGGCAACGGACGCGGGCGATGATTTGCTTGATACCTTCAGGCAATCCATGAAGAAACTCCTGCGTTTAAAAGTACGTTTTAACTGCAATAACTGTATCGTACCGAGTGGACTCGGTAAAGGCACTATTCCTCTTTGGCAAGATCGAAGGTCACAGTGATTCGATCACGCGAAACACGAATCTTTGGGTCGCCGCAAAGGTTGAGATAGTACCGGGCGGCAAGGTCATTAAAGTCACGCTCCACAGCACGCGAAAACTGTGCCATGTCATCCTTGGCAATACGTAGCCCGCGACGATCCTTCGCAAGATCGACAGGAGCCGGCGCATGCGAGGACGAATCACGCTCGCGCAGCAGACGCGCGGTCACACCGCGAACGGGCTTAATCTGCCCTGCCAAAATGCGATGAGCCGTGCGCTCGGACATCTCAAGACCCAAACCCGAACAGATACGGATAAAGTCCTCGGCATCAGAGGCAAGGCCTAAACGATCGACAACCGGAAGCTCACTCTCGTCATCAATGAACAGGAGACGCGACGTATCGAGCCGACTTGACGCCTGAGCATAAAGGGTCGCGGCAATCTCAGACGGAGAACCAAGATAGACATCGCAACCACGCAACTCCTCGAGCGCAAACTCACAAGCAGCGCGAATAATATTATGCGGGCCGCGAGCACAGACATAACGTCCGTCCTCATCCTTGACGGCCTGGGGCCAGCTGGACTGATCGGCACGCTCACTGAGGCGGTCGGCCGCAACGCTCACCTTAAAGGCCGAGCCAAGGTCGACACCAGACGTGACCACACGGGCCCCGTCGGTGTTCTGCTTGATCGAAAACAATGCCATGCCACGACCGTGAACGCCCCAACGGTCCATCTTCATGCTCTCGAGCTTGGAGGTAACGCGGGCATCGAAGATTCGCTCTTGCATATCCTGCGGAACGCCCGAACCGTTATCCAGAAAGACAAGCGTGCGGACGCCATCTTCCTTGGTCGTGGCGAGATAGACCTTGTCGGCGCCGGCATCGCGAGCATTACGGAGCATTTCGATGACGATATCCTCGACATGCTGAATGTCGTGCTTTGCCTGGCGCCGCTCGGCCTCCGAAACGCGGAGGCGGACATACCCCTCGCCAAGGTTCTCCTCGACGCGAAGGTTGCCCTCCCCCGACATCGACGCGATAAATGAGATGAGCTCGTTCGCGTCGCTCATGTTATTTAGCGATATCGACAGCGCGGCTCTCGCGAATCACGACGACGCGCACCTGACCGGGATACTCCATCTCTTCCTCGATCTGATGGGCGATATCGTGAGCCAGGACCGTGGACTGGGCATCGGAGATCTTGTCCGGCTGAACCATCACGTGGACCTCGCGACCAGCCTGCATGGCATAGGTACGCTCGACGCCGTCATGGGAGTTGGCGATCTCCTCGAGCTTCTCAAGACGCTTGATGTAGTTCTCGGCAGACTCGCGACGGGCACCGGGGCGAGAGGCAGAGACAGCATCGGCGGCCTGTACCAGGACATCGAGCACCGTGTTGGGGTCGACATCGGCATGGTGAGCCTCGATAGCGTGGACGATAACGGGCTTCTCACCATAACGGCGGGCAAGCTCGGCGCCGATGACGGCATGCGGGCCCTCGACGTCGTGGTCGATTGCCTTGCCAAGGTCGTGCAGCAGGCCGGCGCGCTTGGCGGTCACAACGTCCAGGCCAAGCTCGGAAGCCATCACGCCGCACAGGTCAGAGACTTCGAGGGAGTGCTGAAGCACGTTCTGACCAAACGAAGTACGGTAGCGCAGGGCACCAAGGGTCTTGACGATCTCGGGATGCAGGTCGTGAATGCCGGTATCGAAGGCAGCCTGCTCGCCAGCCTCGCGCACGCGCTGCTGAACCAGGTCGGCAGCCTTGTGATACATCTCCTCGATGCGGGCGGGGTGAATGCGGCCGTCGGCGATGAGGTTCTCCAGAGCAACACGAGCGGTCTCACGACGGACCGGGTCGAAGCTCGAAAGAACGACGGTCTCGGGCGTATCGTCGATCACGAGGTTGACACCGGAAACCTGCTCGAAGGTCCGGATGTTGCGACCCTCGCGACCGATGATACGGCCCTTGAGGTCATCAGAGGGAATGTGCACGGAGGTAACGGTGACCTCGGCTGTGTGGTCGGCAGCGCAGCGCTGAATCGCCAGGGACAGAATCTCCTGGGCGGTCTTGTGGCACTCGGCGCGAACCTGCTGCTCGGACTCGCGAATGATCGTGGCGGCCTCGTGGGTGACCTCGCCGCGAACCTTATCGAGGAGCTCCTTGTGGGCGTCCTCGCGGGTAAGGTCGGCGATGCGCTCGAGCTCGGAGGTCTGCTTTGCGCAGAGCTCCTCGAGCTCGCGGGAGCGCTTCTCGACCTGACCGGCCTGGCTGGACAGCTGATGCTCGCGCTTGTCGAGAGCGTCGTTGCGGCGATCAAGGGATTCCTCGCGCTGCATCACGCGGTTCTCGAGCGTACGAATCTCGCTCTTACGCTGCTTGTCCTCGGCCTCGGCGGCCTGCTTGTTCTTGATGATCTCCTCTTTAGCCTCGAGCAGAGCCTCTTTTTTGAGGGTCTCGGCCTGACGCTTTGCATCGCCGATCAGGGACTCAGCCTGTGCATGTGCCGACTGGATCTTTTCGTCGGCCTCGTGAAGACTACCCTGCTTGGCGGTGCGCATGTAGGCAATGGCGGCGATGGCACCCAAAACGATACCAACGAGCGCTGCGATGATAGGCATGCTCACTCCTTTTTATGGATTCGTTACACAACAAAGCGAACCGTCCTTACGAACGGCTCGC
>CAJLCM010000040.1:0-17747 GCA_905205145.1 uncultured Collinsella sp. | reverse complement strand
CTCGACGCCGCCGTAAGCCCGGCGAGCTGTACCTCAACCATAGCCGTGGGTTTAGCGATCGCAGCGCGCACATCGGCAACGGTCGCTCGCCGCGTCGACCGTCCCGCCTGCCCTATGCGCTCATCGCCGTGGGTTGCGCGCTCGTGCTGTTTATCGCTGCCGTCGTGGGCTACGTCAACCGCAGCGTGGACGTGGAGCTCAACGGGCAAAAGACCGCGGTGCGCGTGGGCTCTACGTTGCAGAATCTTATCGACGATCAAAGCCTGACCGAAACGTACGACGCCGGCGATCTGCTGGCCGTCGACGACAGCGTGCTCAAGCGCCATGGCGGCGAAAAGCTGTCGGTGAAGGTCGACGGCAGGCGCGTGAAGCAAGGCAAATGGGATAGTCGCGAGCTTACGGGTGGCGAGAAGGTGACGGTCAAGGACGGCCGCAACGTGTACGAAAAGCACGAGGTCCAGGCCACGACTATCGAGCCAAAGCTTAAGGTCGAGGGCACGGGTGCCATTGAGTATGTCAAAACCTGGGGCGTTCAGGGTCACTCCGAGGTATGGGTCGGCGAGCAGTCGGGCAAGACGCATGATCGCGGCGAGGTCGTGCCCGCCACCGACTGCGTGGTCGAGTGCGCAAGCGTAGCGCCCAAGGGCAACGAAAAGTACGTGGCCCTGACATTTGACGAGGGTCCGAGCGGCGCGACCAAGCAGATTTTGCAGGTGCTCAAGGAAAAGGGCGTCACGGCGACGTTCTTCCTGTCGGGCGATGCCGCGGAAGCCTCGCCCGCTACTGCCAAAGCGATTGTCGATGCCGGGTGCGAGATCGGCTCCAACAGCTACAGCGACGATTCGCTCAAGGGTCAGGACCGTGAGGCGGTACGCGAACAGATCACGAAAGGCACCGATGCGATTAAGTCGGCGACCGGCGTGAAGACGATGCTGCTGCGTGCTCCCTACGCTGCCTTTGACGAACAAAACTGGATTGATGCGATGGACCTGGTCTCCGCCGTGGTCTCGTGGAATATTGACTCGGGCGACTGGCTGCTCAACGGTGCCGACGAGCAGGTCTCGACGGTGCTCGATTCGGTGACGCCGGGCAATATCGTGCTGCTCACCGATAGAGACGAATGCGCCGAGCAGACGCTCGAGGCGCTGCCGCAGATTATCGACGGCCTCATTGCCGACGGCTACAAGATCGTGACGCTCAGCGACCTGGTCAAGACGGACACGTCGCTGAGCAAAAAGCTCACCTCGCTGACGAAGGTCACCATGCCCAAGGACGCCGTGTTCCCCCAACTTGCCGAGGACGACGACACCACAGAGTAGTCATTGGGTAGTCGTTTAAGAACGTCCCCAACGGCTATGTCACGGATGCGTCAGCGTTTGGTATGCCTGCAATGTGCAGCGCATAAATTCGATGCCGCAGGGCGATGCTGATGCTATAGTTACTGCGGTTAATGAGGGTCAAGAGAAAGGTTACAGGTGAAATCCAAACCTCGACCATACAGTCGATGACCCCGTGCAGGTGCTTTTGCGCATGCACGGGGTGTAAGCGTCGAGCGGCGTGCCGCCCGCGCATGCGTATACATATCCAGAAGCCCCCGGACGCCGCACGCGCGGCCGCGTCCGGGGGAATAATGATGGGGAGCACCATTGAATTATCTGAGTGAGATGCTCAAATTGCCGGTCTTGGACGTCGACGGCGAAAAGCTCGGCGTGGTCAACGATTTTGGCATTGCTACCGGCGAAGTTTTTCCGCACGTGACGTCGCTCGCGTTCCGCGGCCCCGGCAAGACGCCGTTTATGATCAGCTGGCGCAAATGGGTCGATCGTATCGACGAGACGGGTGTACACCTTAAGACGTCGGCCACCGAAATCCGTTTTTCGTACCTGCAGCCGACCGAACTCTTGCTTGCCCGCGACGTGCTCAACAAGCAGATCGTCGACACGCAGGGCATGAAGGTCGTGCGCGTAAACGACATCAAGTTTTCCATGTCGGGCGAAAATCAGCTGCGTCTGCTGGGCGCCGAGGTCGGTGCCCGCGGTCTGCTACGCGCCATCAGCCCCGCGCTCGAGCATATCGTCGAAGGCTTTATGAAGCACCTGGGCAAGCCGCTCAGTGAGGACATCATCGCTTGGTCCTACATGGACCTGCTCGACCGCTCGACCAAGAACATTCAACTCTCGGTGTCGCACAAGACGCTTGGCGAGCTGCATCCTGCCGACATCGCCGACATTATCGAGCAGCTCGACCCGCGCCTACGTGCGCAGGTGTTTGCGCAGCTCGATACTGCCCAGGCCGCCGAGGCCATCTCGGAGTTCGATGACGACGAGCTTATGACCGAGATGCTCGAGGGCCTGTCCGACACGGACGCATCGTCGATGCTGGCCATGATGGACCCGGACGATGCAGCTGACCTGATCGACGAGCTCGATTACGAGAAGGCCGAGAAGCTCCTGCGCCTGATGGGCGTCAAGGAGGAGAAGGCGATTCGTAACCTGCTGGGGTATGAGGACAACACCGCCGGCCGCATCATGACCTCGGAGTTTGTCTCCCTGCCCGCCACGGCAACGGTCGGTGACGCCATCGAGGCGATTCGCGAGCTCGACGAGGACTTCGAGAGCGTCTACTACGTCTATACCGAGGATCCGAGCGGCATGCTGACGGGCGTGCTTTCGCTGCGCACGCTGATCGTAGCTGACCGCGATGCCACGCTGGGACAGCTGGCCTATCGCGACCTGGTCTATGTGTCGCCCGACGAGGACCAGGAAGACGTGACGGACGAGATGACCAAGTACGACCTGGTTGCCATCCCTGTCTGCGACGAGAACCGCCACATCCTAGGTATCGTGACCTTCGATGACGCCATGGACGTTATCGCCGAGGAGCACCAGGAGGACCTGCAGATCGCCGGTGTCGGCTCGGGCGATAGCGCGTCGGACGACTCGACGAACGTGCTCAGCTGGTTCGTGCATCGCCAGTACTGGGTTGTTGTATGGGGCATCGCGTCGTGCATCATGGCGACCGTGCTGGGAACGGCGCTCGGCTCCGCGCATCTGGTGGTGTTCCCCATGTGCGCCATGCCGCTCGTACTGCTGGCGGCCTCGCGCATGGTGTCGTTCGTCAAGAACTACTTCCTGGAGTATGACGGTCACGACGACGAGCCCAAGCCGTATCTGGGATTCTTCTTCCAGAGCACGGGCATGGGCCTGATTCTGTCACTCGTGACCTACCTGTGCGCCCAGCTGGTGCGCACCGCTGCGTTCCCCGATGCGCCCATGTTTGAGGAGCAACTCTTTACCGGGTGCTTTAATATCGCTGCCATCATTTGCCTAGTTGGCAACATGAGCGCCGTGATTTACCTGATGGTGCTGTTCTGGCGTGACGAGCATGACCTCAACACGTCGGGCACCGCCATGAACGTCATCGCCGTCATGATCTCGTGTGTGGCGTACTGCATCGCCGCGGTGCTGCTCGCCATGTCGGTCATGGGATAGGTGGTCGCGTGCAAAACACGAAGCAAAAGCCGAGCACCAAGCAAAAGCTGACCATTGCCGCCATCTTTGGCGCTATGGGCCCTGGTCTGCTGGCGGCGCTTTCGGGCAATGACGCTGGCGGCATCGCCACGTATTCCAGCGCGGGCGCCAGCTATGGCTACAAGATGCTCTGGATGCTTCCCGTCATGACCGTGCTGCTTATCGTGACGCAGGAGACCGCGGCGCGCTGTGGCTGCGTCACGGGCAAGGGCCTGGCTTCGCTCATTCGCGAGCGCTTTGGCGTGCGCAAGAGCGTGCTGGCCATGGCAGCGCTGTTGATCGCCAACACGGCCGTGACTATCTCGGAGTTCGCGGGTATCGCGAGCGGCCTCGCCCTTTTTGGCGTCCCGGCGAGCATCTCGGTGCCGCTTGTGGCGCTGCTGGTGTGGATGCTTACCATGTCGGGCAGTTTCCAGCGCATCGAGAAGATCTTGCTGCTGGTGAGCTGTGTGTTCGTGACCTATATCGTCGCTGCGTTTATGGCTGGTCCCAATTGGGGCGAGGTCGCGGTCGACTTGGTCGCCCCCAACATTCAAAACGATCCTAACTACGTGTCACTCGTGGTCGCAACGATTGGTACTACCATTGCGCCGTGGATGATCTTCCTGGCGCAGAACAACGTGGTCGATAAGAATGCGGGCGAGCACGATATCGTGCTGCAGCGTATCGATACCGTAAGCGGCTCGATCGCTGCCGATATCATCGCCGGCTTTATCATCATCACGACCGGTACGGTGCTGTTCCCGGCGGGTATCCAGATTAGCGATGCTGCCGATGCCGCCCGCGCGCTGGAGCCCATTGCTGGTCAGTGGTCGACGGTGTTATTCGCTTCAGGCTTGGTCGCCGCGAGCTTCTTGGCCGCCTGCGTGCTGCCGGGTGTTACGTCCAGCGCCATTTGCGAGGCATTTGGCTGGGAGCGCGGCGCCGATCGCAGCTGGGACGAGGCTCCGGTCTACCGCGGCATCATTACGGCCATCATCGGTATCTCTGCCGTGCTGGTGCTTATGCCCGGCGTCGATCTGTTCCAGATCATGATGACCTCGCAGGTCATCAACGGCGTGCTGCTCCCCGTGGTTCTGGTGTTTCAGGTGGTTATCGCCGCCGACCGTCACATTATGGGCGCCAACCGCAACGGCCGCGTGTGGAACGTGCTCACTTGGGCGACTATCGGCGTGATTACGGTGCTGACGGTCGTCATGTTTGTGCTGCAAGCGATGGGCTACAGCGCTTAACGCCTCTTTTGCTTCCGAACAGGCCGCAGCGATGGGCTGCGGCCTGTTTTTTTGCCCACGACCTCTTGGAGTCGGCTCGAAAAGAGTGATTTTTGGTTGTTTGCTGCGGGTTACTTGTCGGTGCCCAGCTTGTGCGGCTTGAAGGCGAGCGCATTGACGAGCGCATCGGTGGCAGACTTGACGGCTGCCGGCTGTGGATCGTTGACGTGATCTTCGGGATGCACGGGCAGGTCCTTCTTGACTGCATCGTGGATCAAGTTGAGGTACTCAGTCACGCCAGTGGTCGATAGGTGCGTGCCATCGCCATCGAACAGGTCGTTGCGGTTGGCACTGTATCCGTACCAGTCGATAACGCGCACGTTCTTGTAGCGCGTAGCGGCGTTGGCGATGGCCTGGTTGGTAGAGCCAACCCACGGCTGCGGGCTGCGCGTGTTCACAAACACCACAATACGCTTATCTCCTGCATCGGCCATGATGGCGTCGATCTGGTCGTCGGTTACCAAGCCGTTGGTGCCCAGGGCAAAGACCACGATCTTGCCGGCAAGGTTCTGCTGGATATAGCCCTCAAATGTCGCACGGCCCGCATCGAACTGGCGGCCCTTTTCGGCATCGATATGGCTGTGCGGGAACACGCCATCAAAGGTGTCCACGGCACGCAGCGACACGGAGTCGCCGATCATAAGCAGATCGTAGGAGCCATCGGGGAAGCCGTCGTTGTCCTTGTCGGTGTCGTCGGCCGCCTGTTGGTCGGCGGGCGCGGTGTTCTTGGCTTCCTTGTTGAGGACTTCGGCGCCCTCGCCGCTCAGTGCGGAGGTCTCCGGCACAAAGATCAGGCCGCCCAGTGCAACGACCAACACGACAGCACAGGCTGCGCAGACAAGGACGTGCGCGCGTGCCCAGTTGGCGGGCGTGGCGGTGCCATCGCGGAATTCGGCGACGGTGCGGCCGAAGGCGCCCTTTCTAAACGGCGTCTCGATAAAGCGATATGAACATTCGGCCACGGCGACCACCAACAACACCTGCAAAATGTACTGCCACCACGGCGTATCGTTGATGTTGGCGACCGGGTTCATGAGCAACAGCAGCGGATAGTGCCACAGGTAGATGCTGTACGAGCGCTTGCCAACCCACACGAGCGGCTCGGCGGACAGCGCGCGGGCAACCATTCCCTGGGGCTGCACGCAGGCGGCAATGACCATGAGCGTGAGGATCGAGCACAGCAGCGTGCCGCCGCGATACTGGAACGCGGTGTAGCCGTTGGTGAGCGCGACCATGGCAGCAAGACCAACCAGACCCACGACGCCCAGCACATCGATGGATGCGGGCGAGGACCAAAAGCGCATGAGGGCGCTCGGCTGTGCCGGGGCGGTCTCGGCTGATTCGTCGGCCTTCTCGCTAGGCTTGCCCTCGGCGTTCTTGCCGTGCTTGGCGGCGCCAGCCAGGCGATTGAGCCCCAAACGATGAGCGAGGCGCACGGGCGCCAGATCGCGATCGGGGATAAAGGCCATCCAGGCGCCCAGCAGCAGCGAGAACACACGGGTGTCGGTGCCGTAGTACACGCGGCTGGGGTCGGCGGCAGGGTTGTAGAGCACCATCATGGCGATGGCGGAAACCGCAGCCAAGCCCAGAACCACACGGCGCGTGCTGGGTTTACTCATGTGCATGGATACCATGGCAAACAACAGCGGGGGCCAAACCAGGTAGAACTGCTCCTCGATGGCGAGCGACCAAAAGTGCGTGAGCGGCGAGGGGTCGCCCAAGGCGTTGAAGTACGAGACGTCCTGCGCGATCTGCCACCAGTTGTTGAAGAACAGCAGCGACGGCAGGATGTCGGGGCGCATCTTGGTGAGCATCACGTGGTTGAAGATGGTGCACAGCGCACAGGTCACGACCACGACGGTCACCACGGCGGGGAACAGACGGCGGATGCGGCGAATCCAGAAGCTCTTGAGGTCGATGCGTCCGGTCTTGGCGACTTCGTTGAGCAGCAGGCGCGTGATCAGATAGCCCGAAAGCACAAAGAAGATCGTGACGCCGAGCAGGCCGCCCTGCGCCCACGTGAGGTTGAGGTGATAGAGCACCACCGCGACAACGGCGAGCGTGCGCAGGCCGTCGAGCGCGGGAATGTAACGAGATTTGGGATGAGTGGGCGTCTGGTCCGCGGTGGCGGCGCTGGCATGGTCCGCTTTGTTGGTGGGCACACGATGGGGGCTCGTGGCACGACGCGGCTCGCCGGCGCGGCGCTCGGTGCGCGGGCGTTCGTGCGGCGCCTGGTTATCGGGCGCACGGCGCGTGCCGCGTGGGCTCGATTGCGGGAGTTGTTCCATAAAACATCATCCAATGACGAGAATAATCAGCACGTATTCATTGTAGCTGCCCGCTCCTGTGAATGCTTGCTGCTGGCGCAACCTCAAGCGCGCGTTCACATCAAAGTGAACTAAAGTTATAGAGTGCGAAAGCATACGATTGACGGCCGACGGTGGGCATAAAGCCCGCAGACGAGGAGGTTTCCATGGCAGATCGCGGCATCGTTGCGGTGTTCGGCAGCATGAACATGGACCTTTCGGTGGCGTGCGAGCGCATGCCGCGCGCGGGCGAGACGGTCGGTGGCAGCGGTTTTATCACCAATGCCGGCGGCAAGGGTGCCAATCAGGCTGTGGCCGCCGCGCGCATGGGTGCGCGCACGTGCATGATCGGCGCTGTCGGGCGCGATGCATTTGGCGACGCACTGGTGGCGGGGCTCCAAGATGCCGGCGTGGACGTTGAATTCGTGGCGCGTCGCTATGACGTGGAGACTGGCACCGCGACTATCATTCGCTGCGAGAACGACAACCGCATCGTGTTGTCGCCGGGCGCCAACCATGCGCTTTTGGGCGAGGACGTGGCCTGCGCGCTGCGTTACCTAGTGGTCGATGAACTCGATGATGATATCTGCGACCTCGCCCCGGCGGCCGGCGGCGTCTTTATCGCCCAGGGCGAATGCGACCTGATGGCCACGGCCGAGGCGCTCTCTTGCGCCCACAGGCTGGGGTTCTATACGGTCTTTAACCCGGCGCCCGCCTGCGATCTGCCGGCGGGAGTGTGGCCTGCGGTCGACTTGGTTTGTCCCAACGAGACCGAGTGCCAGGTGCTGACGGGCATCTTGCCCACGGATGACGCGAGCTGCGTGGCCGCGCTTAAGGCCTTGCTCGCTAAGGGTGCCGGTGCCGCGGTCATCACGCTGGGCGGTGCCGGCTCGGTTACGCTGGGTGACGACGGTGAGCTGCTGCGTATGCCGGCGCTTTCGAGCGCGGTGGTCGACACGACGGCCGCCGGCGATACGTTTATCGGCGCGCTTGCCGCGGCTCGCCTGGAGGGCTTGCCGCTCTTTGAGTGCATGGCCGCAGGCGCTCGCGCCTCGGCAGTAACGGTGTCGCGTTTGGGCGCGCAGCAGTCGATTCCCACGCGCGCCGAAGTTGAACATTGGTTTGGTTGAACGATTGAGACGGAGAAGCGGAGTAGAACAATGGCAACCAAGAAGCTGATCCTTGATCTGGATATGGGCGTGGACGACGCCATGGCGCTCGCCTATGCCATCGCGAGCCCCGAGGTGGAGCTCGTCGGCATTACCACGTGCTTTGGCAACGTGCGCGTCGAGCAGTCGGCGCATAACTGCCTGGCGGTACTCGACCTGCTGGGTCGTCCCGAGGTGCCGGTATACCTGGGCGCCGATCGCCCCGTTAAGGCGACCGAGCCCTATACGCCGCCGGCGTCTACCACGCTCATCCACGGCAAAAACGGCATTGGTGGGGCGAGCGTGCCCGCGTCGCCCTACGAGCCGGTGGGGGCGACATCGGCCGATGGTAACGCGGCGGTCGATTATCTGATCGATGCCGCGCGCACCTATGGCCCCGATTTGGTCTACGTGGCGACCGGTCCGCTCTCCAACTTGGCGCTCGCCCTTGAGCGTGATGCGGCGGCGATGATGTCTATTGGCCGCGTGGTCGTGATGGGCGGCGCCCTTACCGTGCCCGGCAACGTGAGCGCGGGCGCCGAGGCTAACATGGCAAGCGACCCCGAGGCCGCCGATGCCGTGCTGCGCTCGGGCCGCAAGCTCACCATGGTGGGCCTTGATGTGACGCATCGTGTGGTGCTGACGCGCCGCGATATCGCCGGCTGGACGGGTTCGGGCACCATGGCGGGCTGCGCGTTTGCGGGCATGGTCGAGCACTACATTGGCTCGTACGAGATGAACGCCCCCTACCTGGGTGGCTGCGCGCTGCACGATCCGCTTGCCGTTGCCGTGGCGATTGACCCCACGCTCGTGGGCGCGCTCGGCTGCAACCTGCGTGTTGATCTGCTGGGCGAGTACCGCGGTCGCACCATCTGCGATGAGCGCCGCCTGTCCGATCCGGACAAGAGCGCGCTTGTGGCACTGACCGTGGATGCTCCGCGCTTCCTGTCCGAGTTCAAGACACGTATGGCCCATGTCTTGGGCTAAGTTGTCTTTTTGGGACGGGGCTTTTTTGACTGGTATGATTGGTGCGACCATTCGAACCAGCTAAAAGAACCCGTCCCAAATTGACTACCGAGAGGATCTGCCATGGAGCGCATCGCGAGCTTTTCCGTTGACCATCTGCTGCTTGAGCCCGGCGTGTATGTGAGCCGCATCGACCGCGATCCGGCGACCGGCGCCGCCGTCACCACCTTTGACCTGCGCCTGACCACACCCAATAAGGAGCCGGTCATGAACACGGCCGAGTGCCACACCATCGAACACCTGGGCGCGACGTTCCTCCGCAACCATGCCGAGTGGTCGAGCCGCATTGTCTACTTTGGGCCCATGGGCTGCCGCACGGGCTTTTACCTCGTCGTGTTTGGCGAGGTGACGAGCGAGGAGATTCTGCCGCTCGTGCGCGAGCTGTTCGAGTTTGTTGCTGGCTTTGAGGGCGATGTCCCCGGTGCCGCTCCTGAGGAGTGCGGCAACTACTTGGACCAGAACCTTCCCATGGCTAACTGGCTCGCACGCCGTTACCTCGACCGCGACCTGGCCGATATCGACGAGAAGCACCTGCACTATCAGCAGGCGTAAGAGCTTTGTCGCCCAAAACGAGCGCATTGGGCGCCTTCGCTTATGCGGGGGCGCCTTTTTGTTGATTGGTCAGGACGAGCGTTCAAAATCGCTCATGTTTGTTCTAGAATGTTCGTATAGTCACATTTACGAACAGGAGTGAACATGCATATCTACTCTGTCAACGATCCCGAGTTCAAATCCTATGGCAACGTTTGGGATGACGTTTCGTCCGAGCTCACGTCGCCCGTGCTCGAGGCGCTCTCTGCCACGCCCATTCCCGAGGGCAGCAAGTACGTAGCAAGTGCGCCGGAGCTCGAGGGCGCCAAGGATGCCGATAAGTTGGGCTTTCTCATGTTTGGTGGCCGTCCCTTCCAGCTCGGCTGGTGCAACGGTCACAACACGCGCCTCAACTGCCTGGAGTACCACCGCGCCAGCGAGTTCAACCTGGGTGCTCGCGATTTTATCCTGCTCGTGGCGCATCGCTGGGAGATCGAGGACGGCAAGCTCGATATCGCGTGCGTCAAGGCGTTCCGCGTGCCGGCGGGCAAGGTTGTCGAGGTTTTCAACACCACGCTCCACTACACGCCGTGCATGGTCGACGAAGGCGGCTTCCAGGTGATGGTGGCGCTGCCGGCGGGCACCAACGGCCCGCGCCCCGAGGCCGCAGCCGACATGCCTGCCACCGGTGACAGCTACTGCTACTGGAAGGCCGACAAGTGGGTCCTCTGCCACGCCGACAGCCCCAAGGCTGCCGAGGGCGGCTACGTAGGTCTCATCGGCAAGAACCTCGACATCACCTGCGACTAGAATCTTCTGTCTCGATCTGTAACATCTAGCGGGCTAAATCGTCTCTACTTGTTACAGATTTAGACAAACCGTAGGGGACAGGCCTAACAATCTCGATCTGTAACACCAGGCCCGGTTTTGGCGACCTAACTGTTACAGATCGAGACAAACCGCCCTACACCACCACAAAGGTGCCTGTCCCCTTTGTGGTGGTTTGGGGCGGCGGTATCAAAAAGTGTCAGGCGGGGGCGGCTGCTGGGCCGCCGTGTGCGAAAAGAAGTATCGGCCCGTGCCGTTGCCGTTGAGCGACGCGTTGTTTGCAGGGATACTGAACCTATGACAACAGCGTGCGAAGGGGTTGATACATGGCTTTCCGTAATGACTTCCTGTGGGGCGGCGCGACGGCTGCCAACCAGTGCGAGGGCGCCTATAACGTGGACGGCCGCGGCCTTGCCAACGTGGACGTGGCTCCGCACGGCCCCGAGCGCTATGCGGTGGTCTCCGGCCAGCGTAAAATGCTCGACTTCGAGGACGGCTATTACTATCCCGCGCAGACCGGCATCGATTTCTATCACCATTACAAGGAGGACATCGCCCTCTTTGCCGAGATGGGCTTTAAGACCTTCCGCATGAGCCTGGCGTGGACCCGCATCTTCCCCAACGGCGACGAGACCGAGCCCAATGAGGCTGGTCTGTCCTTCTACGAGGACGTATTCCGCGAGTGTCAGGCGCACGGCATCGAGCCGCTCGTGACCATCACGCACTTTGACTGCCCCATTCGCCTCATCAAGGAATACGGCGGCTGGCGCAACCGCAAGCTCATTGACTTTTACAAGAACCTCGCGACCACGATCTTCACCCGCTACAAGGGCCTGGTGAAGTACTGGCTCACCTTCAACGAGATCAACATGATCCTGCACCTGCCGTTCATGGGTGCCGGCCTGGTCTTTGAGGAGGGCGAGAACAAGGAGGCCGTCGAGTACCTGGCCGCCCACAACGAGCTCGTCGCCAGCGCGTGGGCAACCAAGATCGCCCACGAGATCGACCCCGAGGTCAAGATCGGCTGCATGCTCGCCGCGGGTAGCTACTACCCCTACAGCTGCCGTCCGGGCGATGTTCGCCAGGCGCAGCTCGACAATCAGGACAACTACTTCTTTGTCGATGTCCAGAGCCGTGGCTACTACCCGGCCTATGCCGTCAAGAAGCTCGAGCGCCTGGGCATCGATGTGGGCATGACGGACGAGGACCGCGAAATCCTGGCCGCCCACACCGTCGACTTCATCAGCTTTAGCTATTACAGCACCCGTTGCTCCGCCGGTGCCGATAACCCCGATGTCGAGCGCACCCAGGGCAACGCCTTCGCCGGCGCCAAGAACCCCTACCTGCAGGAGAGCCAGTGGGGCTGGGCCATCGATCCGCTGGGCTTCCGCATCACCCTTAACGACCTGTACGACCGTTATCAGAAGCCGCTGTTTGTGGTCGAGAACGGCCTGGGCGCCAAGGATGTTGTCGAGGAGGACGGCTCCATCAACGACGACTACCGCATCGACTACCTGCGCCAGCATATCGCCGCGATGCGTGATGCGGTGACCGAGGACGGCGTTGACCTGCTGGGCTACACCACCTGGGGCCCGATCGACCTGGTGTCTGCCGGCACAGGCGAGATGTCCAAGCGCTACGGCTTTATCTATGTCGACCGCGATGATGCGGGCAACGGCACCCTCAAGCGTTCCAAGAAGAAGAGCTTCGACTGGTACAAGAAGGTTATCGCCACCAACGGCGAAGATTTGGCCTAGGCTTTCCCGATAACCGTAGCCTCCTAACCAAGGCGCCCGGCGAGTATGTGCTCGCCGGGCGCCTTGCCGTCTGCGAATTTTGGGACATGCGGCCCGCTTTTTCGACCCATCTGTCGGTACACTAAAAGCACTATGGGTACCCGCGAGCGACATATCGGCCACGCGGCCGCCCGATCCGCTCCCGTGGCGGATCCCAGGGGCGGCAGGCTCTTCGCCATGCCGCGATTCCTGGTTGGCATAACACATCAGGTGTACCGTCACCGCGTCTTTGCTATCGCCGGCGCCATCACCGCGCTGTTCCTCATGCTTTTGGCGGTCTTGCCGTCGCTGTTCGCCTTCGACCCCAAACTTTCTAACGCCGTGCCCGCCTATAGCGAGGTGTCCGAAGAGGTCGTGGATGCGCTCGCCCATTCGAGCTCTCTCCCGCTGCTTGTCGCCGCAATTGTATTTTCGATTTGGGGCGTATCGGTCTATCTGCGCTGTTTGGACTATGTGTTGCGCCGGCGCCTTGTTGCCGTCGCCACCATCTGCGCCCTGTGGATGATCGAAGTCATTCTCAAGTACAAGTCGTTCACGCCGTTCTATGCCACCGTGCTGTGGTACCTGTACTACGTGCCCATGACGCTCATTCCGCTGCTCTACCAGTTGTGTGGTCTGCGCCTTGCGGGCCTGGAGCAACACCGCCTGGGTCGCCGCTACTGCGCTGCGCTGTGGATTGTGGCCATCCTGCTTATCGGATTTGTGCTCACCAACGATTTTCACCAGCAGGTCTTCCGCTTTGACCGTACAAGCGACACCTGGAGCAACGATTACACGTACGGCTGGGGTTATTTCGCCGTCTTAGTGTGGACGGCCTTTAACTTCGTGACCTTTTTATCCTGGTTGGTCGGTCCTCGTCCTTTCGCATCCAGCGTTTCTCGGGTACGGCGGCGCTCGTACTGCTGGGTGGCGCATTCTTTGCCATCTCGTATGCGTTGCGCGTGCCCTGGGCATGGAAGCTCAACTTTTCGCTCGTCTATTGCGTTCTGTGCGTGGTGGCGATGGAAATCTGTCTCGATCGCGGTGTCATTCCGTCGTATCACGACATCGCCGGCATCTTCGACACCTTGCCGCTTGACCTCAAAGTTCTAACGCGCGACCTGCAGGAAGTCTATGCCACGCCAGTGTCAAAGCCAATGCCGGTGGGCGTGCGCGAGGAGTTGCGGATCCAGGAGCACGGCCGCGCCCATGCCTTTGCCGTGGCGTCCGATCCCGATGTAATGTACCGTGCCTTCCCACTGCTGGGCGGATCGGCCCTGCTTGCCCAAGACGTGTCGGAGCTCAACGAGCTTAACCGTGAACTGGCGCATCGTCGCATGGAGTTGCAGCGTCAAAACGAGCTGCTCGCCGCCGATTACGACCTTAAGACGCATTTGGCAGATCAAGAGGCCGAGACCTTGCTGGTCCAAGACGTGGACCAGGCGCTTGCCCGCGCGCTCGAAGGGATGTACGACCTGCTGAGCTCGCTGCCGCCGTTGACCGGCGAAGCGTCTTCGCACGAGCGTTACCGCATGCTACAGCGCGCCAAGATGCTCGTCGCCTATTGCAAGCGTAAGGGGTCGCTCACGTTGGCACAGTACGGGGAGAGCGGTTTTGATCGCGACCGCATTCAGCTCATTGCCAACGAGCTCGCAAGCGACCTGCGCACCATCGATGTCGATTGCGCCTCGATTATCGCCATACGGCGCCCGATGCACGCCAGTACGGTAAGCGCCCTGTACGACTGCGTGTATGACTTTGCGTTTTTTGCCTACACCACCGACCATCCGGCGCTTATGTATCACTTGGGCGACCACGATCGATGCAGCGTCGAGTTGCGTGCCACGCTTTTCTCCAACGACGAGGAGGATCTTTCGCAGACACCCGCTGCGCAAGAGCTCGAAAGCGCTTTGCAAGGGCGCAACGTGGCATATCGCCTTGAGGGCGAGCCCGGCCAGCTGCGCATGGTCGTGTTGATGCCGCGGGCGGGTGAGTGACGATGCAGATCCCGCTCATTCTCCCCCAAATCGTTGCGCTCGATATTGCCTTTGCCTTGGCTGCTTGCCTGCAGACAATCCACGTTCCGCTCATCGTATCGCGTCGCTTGTCCTATAACCGTAAGGTGATTTGCGCCTACGAGGCGAGCCTCGTGGTTCACCTGATGGTTTCGGCGCTTATCCTGTTCGCGTCGTCTGGCTCGTATCTGGTGGCGCCGCTTGGCGTTTGCGCCAGGGCAATGGGCGGAGCGCTGTGGCTCAATGCCGCGATTTTTGCCTATGGCGTGGTGCTTATGGTGCGCTATCGTCGTCCCGTCATGCTGGCTGAGCTGCTGCTTGTCGCCGCTGTGACACCGCCAGTGGTTGTTGCCATGGGCTCGGCGTGGACCGTTGTCCTTATCGCAGAGGGAGCGTTCTTTCTGTTCCGTTCCATCGCGGCGCTCTTGATGGACGTCCGTAACCGCCAGGAGGACATTACCGCGTTCTCGACCATCGAAACCATCAACGTGATTCCCGTGGGCATCCTGTATCTGGACCCGAGGGGCCGTCCGCTGCTCATGAACCGCTGCATGCGCAAGAACCTGGTGGAGCTTCATATGCCCACCGATCTGTGCGACATGAGCAACACATGGAACGACCTGCGCAAACTTAGCATGCAAATGCCCGAAAGCAGCAGGAACCGTGTGCGGATTAATCTGGACCGCTTTGGTGAGGCGCGTGCGGTGGTCGAGGTCTCTCCCGCCGAGATTCGCTTATTTGTGCATGACGACGTTGTGGTTTCGGGCCGTTCATTCGAGCGCATTATCGGTTTTGATGTGACGGAGTATGCGCATGCTCATGACCGTCTGGCACAAGCAAACCACCTGCTTGAGCTTGCGGGGCAAGAGCTCCAGGCCCAGATCGAAGAAGTCAAAAAAGTTGCCGACAATGCGGCCTACCTGCGTATGCGTTCCCGCGTGCACGATGTGATCGGCCAGCGCCTGTCCATCCTCCATCGCTATTTGGAGGAGGGGCGCCTGGACGACGAGTCGCTCGGGCAGATCGATCCGTTGCTGCGTTCAATCGCCGCCGATTTGCGCAGTGGCGGTACCAGCGAGCCTGCAGAGCAGCTGGGTGATATCGTCCACGCCTTTGGCTTGGTGAGTGTGCAGATCGATGTTGAGGGTGCGCTGCCTGAGGACGCGCGTGTCGCCGCCGCATTTTTGCAGATTATCCGCGAGGCCTCGACCAATGCCACTAAGCATGCGCAGGCGCATCGGGTCCATGTGCGCCTGTGGCAGGAGGGGGCGAATGCTGGCGCTGTCGCGCGCATGACGATTTCTAACGACGGGTCCCCGGCCCCCGTATCGTATCGCGAGGGAACGGGTATCCCAGGTATGAGGCATGTCGCGCAAGATTTGGGCGGCGGCCTGGAGGTCAACGCCGCCCCGCCCTTTACGCTTACGGTATCCATTCCGCTTAACGCCAACGACACGTCCCAAAGGAGAAGCTCATGATTCGCGTGTTAATTGTCGAAGATCAGGCCATCCTGCGCGAAAGCCTGGCGCGCTCCGTTGGCGACCAGCCCGATATGACCGTCGTCGCCGCGATCGCCGACGCTTCCGAAGCCCTCGACGTTGTACTCAGGGAGCGCCCGGACATGATACTGATGGACGTGTGCACCGAGCACGACTCCAACGGCATCGTGGCGGCGGCGCGCATTAAAGAGGAGCTGCCCGAGTGCCGCGTCATCATCATGACGGGCATGCCCGAGATCACCTTTGTCGATCAGGCGCGCGAGGCGGGCGTCGACAGCTTTGTGTACAAGAACGTCGGCATCGATGAGCTCTTTGCCGTGATGCGCTCCACGCTGGCGGGCTATTGCACGTTTCCCAAGCCGCCCGAAAGCATCTTTTCGGGCACGGCGGCGCTCGACGACGTTGAGTTGTCGATTTTGCGCCTTGCCTGCGAAGGCAAGAGCCGTCGCGAGATCGCGGCCGAGTTGTTTATGAGCGAGGGCACCATCAAGCGCCGCATCTCGGAGATTCTCAACAAGACCGGCTACGACAACATCATGCGCCTGGCCGTGCACGCGGTAACGGAGGGCAGCATTGTTCCCAACATGGAGCGCTAACGCTCGTTACCTATCGGCGCAAAGTGACGGGGCCGCAGGATCAACTACTGCGGCCCCGTCTTGTGTGCGCGGATGTGTCCGCCAATCCGCGGCTGTCGTGGTCTGCCGTTACGCGATGGTTGCGCTGTAGGAGGCGACGTCCTCGTAGGAATCGGTCAGGTAGGCGTCGATGCCAATGGTCGTGTTGACCAGGTCGTCGAGGCTATCGAGCTCGCCGCTCGAGAACGTGAATTCCTCGGTGGCGTTGGTGCCGGGCATCAGGTGAGCCGAGAACCAGGGTTCCTTCATGGTGCCGTTGACGTTGGTCTTACCGCTGGGAGCGTAGAAGGTCAGGTCCTTGTCGCTCTTGTTGGTGATGTTGACGACAAAGCCGATGTCGCCCCAGTCGTCCTTGAACTTCTCGGTGATGGTGATGGTGCACAGATCGTCATCGGCGACGGTGACGGCGGGGGAGATTTCGACGCTCTGGACGTCGTCGTCTTCGACGGCCTCATCGATCTCATCTTCCTTTTCGGCAGCCTCGCGATCCTTCTTCACCGTGCCGGACAGATCCTTGTCGGACTTGGTAAAGACGAGGTTGCCGTCATCCTCTTCGAGGATGAGTTTGCCGTCCTTGAGCTTCATGTCGTGCGACTCATCTTCGGCGGTGATCGTCACGGTGGTGGCGTCCTTTGCCTCCCATTTAAGGTCGACAACCTCAAGGAACAGGTCGAGGGCGCCTGTACCGTCCTCATCGAGAATCAGGACGCAGTGGACACCCCAATCCTCGAGCATCTTCATGTACTCATCGGTCAGCTCTTCGCCATCCACGGTTCCACCCGAGAGCTCCCAGCTGCCGACGAAGTCGGCCTTGGGGTCTTTGGCGCCGCCGCTGCAGCCCGTCAGGGCAAAGGCGAGCGCCAGGACGCATGTCAGGAATGCGAGCACGGACTTTTTGAACGTTGTCTTCATGGTGTCCTCCTTAATCGAACGAAACCCATAGAAGCAGGAGCGGGGGCGGCGGATCCCCCGCCAATTACCAGATAGAGGGGCTAGGGCCTGGGCGTTCCGCAGTTGCTGCAGAACTTGCCGCCGTTTTCGCTACCGCAGTTGGGGCAGAACCACTTGGCCGGTGCCGGGGCAGGCGCGGGGCTGCCGCACTCGGGGCAGAACTTGCCGGTGTTGGTGGCGCCGCAGCTGCAGGTCCACGTGCCGGCCGCGGGCGCGGCGGCAGGCGCCGGAG
>CAJLCM010000039.1:0-18048 GCA_905205145.1 uncultured Collinsella sp. | reverse complement strand
CAGCTGCAGCTCGCTGTCTAAGACGTACTCCATCACCGGCTGGCGCCTGGGCTACACCATCGCCCCTGCCGAGATCACCGAGCGCATCAAAAAGGTCCACGACTTCCTCACCGTGGGCGCCGCCGCTCCCCTGCAGGAAGCTGTCGTCACCGCCCTCAACTTCGACGACAGCTATTACGATGAGGTCCTCGACCTCTACACCGCCAAGCGCGACCTGTTCTGCCAGGGACTCGACAGCATCGGTCTTGAGCATAACGTGCCGCAGGGCGCCTACTACGTCATGATGGACATCTCTGAGTTTGGCTATGACAGCGACCTCGAATTCTGTGAGGACCTCGCGTCTAAGGTGGGCGTGGGCGCAGTGCCCGGCTCGAGCTTCTTCCGCGAGCCCGTCAACCATCTGATTCGTTTCCACTTTGCCAAGCGAGACGAGACGCTTAACGCGGCACTGGAGAACCTCAAGTCCCTGCGTGATAAAATCAAGCCGCGCGGGTAAGGACGGCCCGGCAACTAAAGCAACCAAAGAAGCCTCGCACCGCCCGCCGCGTTGCGAGGCTTCTTTCTATAGCGCTTTCTTAAATGGTTTAGAGCTCTATACTTTAGTCACGGAGCAACTCGTCCCAGAGAGGAATACTATGGCAGAACAGCAGCTTATCGGAGCGCTCGAGGCCGGCGGCACCAAGATGGTCTGCGCCACGGGCTATGCAGACGGTACGGTCCTGGAGCGCGAGCAGATTGCGACCACGACCCCGCAGGAGACCGTTGAGGCCGTCAACGCATGGTTTGCCGACAAGGGCATCGCCGCGCTGGGCATCGGCGCATTTGGCCCCACCGCAGTCAACCCCGCTTCACCCCAATACGGCAAGATCCTGGAGACGCCCAAAACGGCATGGCGCTACTTTGACCTGCTGGGCACTATCCAAAACGAGCTCAATATCCCCTGCGGCTACGATACCGACGTCAACGTCGCCTGCCTGGGCGAGGT
This sequence comes from uncultured Collinsella sp., assembly GCA_905205145.1. Taxonomy (GTDB): domain Bacteria; phylum Actinomycetota; class Coriobacteriia; order Coriobacteriales; family Coriobacteriaceae; genus Collinsella. The sequence goes on along the minus strand of CAJLCM010000039.1, from coordinate 17,063 downwards.
CACGTTTGGTTGCGCCAAGGGCCTCACCGACGTGGTCTACCTGACCATCGGTACCGGCGTGGGCGCCGGCGTGCTCTCGGGCGGTAAGCTCGTGCACGGCATGATGCATCCCGAGGCCGGCCACATCCTGGTCACGCGTGACCCGCGCGACACCATCGGCGAGCATAGCGCCTGTCCCTTCCACGACAACTGCCTCGAGGGCCTCATCGCCGGCCCCGGCGTTAAAAAGCGCTGGGATGGCAAGAGCGCCGGAGACATGGCCGATGACCCGGAGGCCATGGACCTGCTCGCCGGCTATCTGGCACAGGCGCTCATGACCTACACGCTGTGCTACGCACCGCAAAAGATTATCATCGGCGGCGGCGTGGCCGACCACACCCCCATCGTGCCGCTCGCACGCAAAAAGTGTGCCGAAATACTCAACGGCTATATCGTCACGCCCGAGGTCAACGACATCGATACCTACATTGTCAACAACAGCCTCGAGGGCAAGCAGGGCATCATGGGCTGCCTGGCCCTGGGCGCACAGGCGCTTCAGTAGCAGACGCACCCACAGGGCGTGGCGCGCTCGGCAAATCTAACCTACGGAACGACGCCACCACGCCCCATATAAGCCCTCAAATAAAAAAGGCCGCCTAGGACCAAACAATACGTCCTAGGCGGCTTTTTTGGCGTGCATCAGCGACCGTAAGAGATATCGGAGCACAACGCCCGTTGCCGCTCCACAGCAGTCGATCATCACATCGGTGATCATGCCGGCGCGTCCCGGCACAAAGAGCTGAATCGTCTCGTCGATCGAGGGAATCAGCAGCAGGAACACCGCCGTGGGCAGCAGCACGTCAAAGGTGCGCCGGCCCTCAAAATCAAAGGCGTGCGTTGCCAGGATGCCGAGCACCATATACTCGGTAAAATGCGCGCACTTGCGAACAACAAAGTTGGTCACCCATTCATATGGAAGTCCCACGCCGTGCAGGAAACCGCGGATAGCTTCCATGACCGTTAGGCTCAGCGAGCCCGACCCCGAGCCGGGAACCAGCGAATTGCCCCAGATCAAGAGCGCCATCAGGCAGGTCACGACCGCCCATTTTCGATTGATCTTAACCATGCAGAAGTTATGCCTCCGCGCGGAGCGGCGCGAAGCTGGCGGTACCGCCCTCGATAACGCTCAGATAGGCACGGCCCGTACGCTTGGCGGTAGAGGACTGCAGGCGCTCGATCTCTTCCTCGAGGATCTGATTGACGCGCTCGTGACGACGGTTTTCCATAATGCCGGCGGCAATAGCCTCGGCCCGCTCGATGCTCTCGCGCGAGATACGGGCAGTATCCTCGGGGAACACAGCGCTGTGACGGCCGACATAGGCGGGGGCAGCAGGCTGAGGGGCAGCGACGGGAGCGGGGGCTGCAACAGGAGCGGGCTCGTCAATCTCATCCAGAATCGCGGTGGCGGCGGCCCACATGTCCTCGTGGCCCGAGTAATCGGCCATGGGGACATCAACCTCGAGCGAGGCGTCCGGAAGGTCGCCGGTGTCGATGCGATCTTGGGCATCAATCGATGCGGTGATGGCTGCAGGCTCATCGAGGTCATCGAGATCGATGTCCGCGGCACCGGAGATGATAGGCATGCTGGCGAGGTTTGCATTGTACGGCGCAGCCTCAGCCGCCTGCTGCCGGGCAGGAGCGCCCCACAGCGAGCTTTCGGCGGCACGGCGGGCGGCAACGGCCTCCTCGTCCGCGGCCATGGCTTCATCAACGTACGAATTGTCGGCAGAAGCGTTCGCGTCCGCCGAGGTAGCGCTGTAGGCGTTATTGGCTGCCGCGTTGGCGACGAGCGCCACGAAAGCCGCCGTGCTGCCCGCAGGGGCGGCCTGGGAGCCAGACACGGCGCGTGCCGCGGCGGCGATGTCGTCACGATTGAAGGAGCCGGTCTGCCCGCCGTTGGTGAGCTCGTCGATGGCGACTTGATAGACGTCGCGCGAGTGTGCAGGGTCGCAGCTCACCGGCGAATCGTCGTCGAGCATACTGTCGATCATGGACCAAGCCTCGTCCTCGTCCATAGCATCTGCGGCTCGAGCGATGGTAGGGACACCATCATCGGCATGACGGCGCTGGAACGCACCAGTCAGGCCGGAAAGGAATGCCGAGGTAGACTGCTCCGGCTGAGTCTGAGAAGCAGAAGCCGCAGTGAAAGGAGTAGCATCCTGCTGCTGAGCTGGAATCGAGGCGGTCTTGAACTCGCTTTGATGCTGATTGAGATTGGCGGCACCGCCCATGGCATCGGGCTGGAACAGACGCTCTTCACGCTGCGCACGGTACTCGGAGATACCCAGCGAGGCGGCATAGATACCCACGCCCGCCACCGCGCCCACGGCGAAGGGAACCGCACCCGCCACAACCGTCTCGTTCACCGACGAAAACGGTAGCGTCGCGGCATACATAACCACGGGAGCGGCAAGGCCGATCCCGCACGAAAGTCCGGCAAGGACTGCTCGTTGTGTTGCATCAGAAGAAGCCATGAGCTCTCCCCATCTTCCAGCACCCAAATCGCATCATTCAGTTGGCTGCGCGAGAGAAGATGAAGCGGGGCTATGCCCCAAAGCAACGGTATATGGTTCGTTTCATCTGCGTTTTCCGTCGCGAAGCTTAAAAGCTATTATGCGAAACCGCCCTGTCGATTGCAAGCGACGATGTCGGATTGAAACGGGAAACCTGCTGCTCGTCGTTCTTATGGTTAAAAATAAGCGCCGAGCGGCGATATGGAAAAGGGCCGAGGCTCAAAGCCCCGACCCTTTATCGCATTGATGACTATCGCTGCGCGTGGATGACAACCTAGAACGTCTGCTCGTAGTCGCTGTGTTTTTTAGCCGAACGCACCAGGAACTCCTGGTTGGTGTTGGTGCCCTTAAGACCCTTGATAAACGATGCGGCTGCGCGCTCGGTGTTGTTCATGCCGGCAAGAATGCGACGCAGACCAAAGACAAACGGACGCATCTGCTCGTCGACCAACAGGTCCTCATTACGCGTACCGGAGGCAACGGGGTCGATAGCCGGGAAGATGCGACGGTCGGCCAGGTCGCGGTCGAGCTTAAGCTCCATGTTGCCGGTGCCCTTGAACTCCTCAAAGATGACCTCGTCCATCTTGGAACCGGTGTCGATGAGGGCAGAGGCCAGGATGGTGAGCGAGCCACCGTTCTCGATATTACGGGCTGCGCCCAGGAAGCGCTTGGGCGGATACAGTGCCGCCGAATCGACGCCACCCGAAAGGATGCGACCTGAGGCGGGCGCCGCCAAGTTGTAGGCACGGGCAAGACGCGTAATGGAGTCGAGCACCACCACGACATCGCCGCCCAGCTCCACGATGCGCTTGGCGCGCTCGATGACGAGCTCTGCCACGCGAGTGTGGTTGTCGGCGGGCATATCGAAGGTCGACGCAACAACCTCGCCCTTGATGGAACGCTGCATATCGGTGACCTCTTCGGGGCGCTCGTCGACGAGCAGGCAGATGAGGTGCACCTCGGGATTGTTAATCGAGATAGACTGGCAGATCTTCTTGAGGATCGTGGTCTTGCCGGCCTTGGGCGGGGACACGATCAGGCCACGCTGACCCTTGCCGATCGGCGACACGATGTCGATGGCGCGACCGGTAATGGAGTCCTTGCCGTGCTCCATGCGCAGCGGCTCATTGGGATAGACCGGGGTGAGGTCGCCGAATTTGGGACGGTTGCGAATCTGCTCGGGGTCCAGACCGTTGACGGTCGTGATTTTGGCGAGGCCGGCGCGCTTGTCGCCGCCGCGCGAAGGACGCAGCGAGCCCTCGATGACGTCGCCCGTGCGCAGGCGCGCGGAGCGGATGAGGTAGGCAGGCACGAAGGCGTCGTCGTTGGACTTCATGTAGCCATGGGCGTGGATAATGCCGGAGCTGTCCGGGCGAATCTGCAGAATGCCCTTGATATCGCGGAAGCCCTCGGCCTTCGCGGCGGTGACGTAGATCTCCTCGACGAGCTCGGCTTTCTTCTTGCCGGTCGTCTCGATCTCGAACTCCTTGGCCTTCTCGCGCAGTTCGGCGACCTTCATGGCAGCGAGCTCCTCGCGCGAAAGCGTGGGCTCGGTGGGGGCGGCGTTGCGCTCCTTGTTGCGCTGTTTGCGATCGCGCTGGCGGTTGCGACGGTCGTTGTTGCGCTCGTCCTTGCGCTCATTGCGCTCGTCGTTGCGCTTGTGCTGGCGACGGTTGGGGCGAGCGCCGTCTTCGGCCTCGGCGGGCGCGGCGCCATCGGTTGCGGCGGCGCCGGCATTGGCCGTAGCGGCGTCATTGGCCTCGGCGCCGGAATCAATCTGCGCTTCGGCATCAGCCTGCTGCTCGGACGCCTTGGCCTTAGCGGACTTCTTACGACCGCGCTTGGGCTTCTCGGACGCAGACTGTTCGACGTCTTGGGGCTCGGCGGCATCAGTCGATGCATCGACGGTCGTCTCGGCGGAATCCTCGGACGCACCCTTCTTGGCAGTCTTGGCCTTGGACGTGCGCTTAGCAGCAGTACGATGGCTGCGACCAGGACGGACGTCGGCGGGCTCGACATCGGCGGGAGCGGCCTCGGAAGTCGTAGCATCTTGGACGGGTGCATCGGCAGCGGTTGCAGACTCGGCGGTCGCCGCAGCATCCCGAGCGGCTGCAGCTGCGGCTGCGGCCTTCTCTGCCTCGACGAAGGCCTTGGGCTTGCGACCGCGACGGTGCGGGCGCAAAGCCGGATCGACAACGGGAACTTCGCTGACCTCGACAGGCGCAGCAGGCTCAGCAGGCGATATGCCCTCCCCTGACGTGGAACGAACCGAAGCCTCGGTGAGCTCGGGGGTTACCTGATCGGCAACCTGCTCGGCCTTAGCAACCGTGCGACGGCGTGTGCGCGGTGCCGGCTTCTCGGTCGGCTGGTCGGCGGCAGGGGTCTCGGGCACAGACGGAGCTGCAAGCTCGGTCAGAGCCGCGGCCTCGCGCTCGGCAGCACGGCGGCGGGCGCGCACCACCTGAGCCTCGCTAATCTGCGCCAACGCACGTGCCTGCGCGACCTCATCGGAAATCGGCGCCGAGGAGTCAGCTGCAACAGTGCGCTTGGCGCGCGTCGTGCGCGTGGTACGGCGCTTGGGCTTGGTGACCTCCTCGCCGTCAGCGGCAGGCTTGGCCGTGCGGCGCGTGCGCTTGGGCTTTGCCGGAGCAGCCTCCTCACCAGTTGCAGGCACGGCCTTCTCAGCCGCTACAGGCGTAGGCGTCGAAGCAGCCTTAGGCGTCTCGGGAGCCGAGGCTTGCGCGGGCGCCGCGACCTGGTCCGACGCAACCGGTGCAGCGGGAGCGGCTTGCGTCGTCGTTATTTCGTTTTCTTGCTGTTGATCAGACACAGTGTTTGCTCAACTTTCTTTTCAAGCCCTGTGATCACATGCTCCCTGCATAAACCTTCAGGGCGGCTAAACAGTCTAGCTCCGTCAAATACCGACGGACATCATTGATCTGTATCGAGATATTTGCGTCATATACGCAGCGTTAGTGTAACACAACCGCCGCCACCTGCAACTTAGTCATTGGGGACGTTCTTAAACGACTATTCAAAAGGGACACTCTTTGGTTTACCGCCCACAAATCTGACTGCCTCCGCCAAAACTATGGCGGTTTACTACGATGAATCGCTCAACCGCGACCACTCCGAAACTTGTTGAACTAAAACCGCAGGTAGATGCCTTGCACTTTTTAGCTAAAAGCCGGCGTGGTTGGAATATCTCAATTCATCGTAGTAAACCGGCATAGTTTCGTATTTCCAGCAGTTCCAAATTCGTCAATACGTCGGCGTTTGCAAAAAAGCCCGACCTCCGTGGGAGATCGGGCTTTCAAGGCTTAGTTAAACCAAGTCTGTACGGTCAAATGACCCGCAGATTACATCTGCTCGGGAGCGGAGACACCAACAAGGGTGAGCACCAGGGCGAGCGTCACGCGGACGGCGTCGCAAGCGGCCAGACGGGCGCGCGAAAGCTCGGGGTCGACGGGACGGCCCTCGCTCGGCAGCACCTGGCAGGCAGCATAGAAGCTGTGGAAGTCGCCGGCGAGCTCCTCGGCAAAGTGCGTCAGACGGAACGGAGCGCGGTCGCGAGCGCAGCTGGCGATGAGGTCGGTGAGCTCGTTGAGCTTACGCGAAAGGGCGAGCTCGGTCGGGTCGGTCAGCAGCGAGTAATCGACGTTCTCACCGATGGCCTTCGCGGCGACGGCCTTCATGCCCATCTCGTCAGCCTGCTCGGGCGTAACGTCAGCGGCACGGCGCAGGATGGAGCACACGCGGGCGTGAGCATACTGCACGTAATAGACCGGGTTGGAATTGTCGCGTTTCTTAACAGCCTCGATATCGAAGTCGACCATCTGGTTGGAGCTCTTGGAGATGAGCGTGTAACGAGCGGCGTCGGAGCCGACCTCGTCGACGAGCTCCTGCAGGGTCACCATGGTGCCCTTGCGCTTGGACATACGGACGGGCTTGCCGTTACGCAGCAGGTTGACGAGCTGGCCCAGCAGAACCTCGAACTTGCCGGGGTAACCCAAGGCATCGCAGACGCAGCGGACGCGCTCGATGTAGCCGTGGTGGTCGGCGCCCCAGATGTCGATGACGTGGTCGACGCGCTGGAACTTATCCCAGTGATAGGCGACGTCGGAGGCAAAGTAGGTGTACTCGCCGTCGGACTTGATCAGCACGCGGTCCTTGTCGTCGCCCAGATCGGTGGAACGGAACCACAGAGCGCCGTCCTTGGTGTAGAGGTAGCCCATCTTGTCGAGCTTCTCAAAAGCGCGGTCAACGGCGGAGGTGCCGGCGGTCTCGCCCTCGGTGTCCTTCACATACAGCGAGCGCTCGGAGTACCAACGATCGAAGTCGCAGTTGACGGCATGGCAGAGGTCGCGCATGTTGTCGACCATCTTCACGTAGCCGCGCTCACGGAAGCTCTCCATGCGCTCCTGCGGATCAGCCTCAACCCACTTATCGCCGTCGGTGCGCCAGAACTCGGCAGCCTCGTCGATGATGTAGTCGCCGCCATAGGAGTCCTTGCCCAGGGTCTCGGCAAAGTTATCCTGGTACGGATGGGTCTCGGGATGCTCGTCGTTCTCATCGGCAACGAAGGCGTCACGGTCGGCGATCAGCAGCTTGTGAGCCTCGTCGACATCAACGCCCTGCTTGGCGATGATGTCGGCAAGCTGCATATAGCGCGTGCTGATGGAGTTGCCGAAGGTGTTCATCTGAGAGCCGTGGTCGTTGATGTAGAACTCACGCTGGATGTCGTAACCGGCGTGGTCCATAACGCGGCAGAGCGAGTCGCCCAGCGCGGCCCAGCGGCCGTGGCCGATGTGCATGGGGCCGACGGGGTTGGCGGAAACGAACTCGACCTGGGTCTTCAGGCCACCACCGACGTTGGACTTAGCGAAGTCCATACCCTTCTCGCGAGCCTCGCCAAAGATGGCATTCTTGACGGCAACGGAGAGGTAGAAGTTGATGAAGCCGGGGCCTGCGATCTCGACCTTCTCGATCGCGGGGTCCTCGGGCATATGGGCAACGATGGCCTCGGCGATCTTGCGCGGGGCGCAGTGGGCCAGCTTGGCGGACTTCAGGGCCATGGTAGAGGTCCACTCGCCATGAGAAGTGTCAGCCGGTCGCTCGATAGCGCAATCGTCAAGTTCAAATGCGGAAAGGTCGCCGGCCTCCTGGGCCGCAGCAAGCGCAGCGCGTACCAGCTCTTCAATCTTCTCGGGCATAGATCCTCCTTGTGTTAAAGCCCCCGAGCTCTTGGTCACTCGTGGGGCAAAAGCCAGAGTTTGTAGCACTCTATCACAAGCGACGGGCACTGTCGCAGGGTAAAGCTAATAGATATTGCATATGCACAAAAATGACTACAGCTTGTATGGAGTCACTCAAAGATGCCGGTCTGCCTGCAAATTATGCACGCGTTGAAAATGCATAAAGGTGTGAATGAGCTGCGTCTGTTATCGAATACTCTTACCTATCAGAGTTGTGTGCTTTTCCTGCATAAAGTAAGGGTTTGCGCACGTCAGCGTGTTATTCTAGACATACGTAAATTCGTATAAGTTGGAGGTAGCATGTTCTCAATCGGTCAACACGTCATTCATCCGGGCCAGGGAGTCTGCACCGTCGTCGGTTTTAGGGACGATACGCCGCAGCCCATGCTGCTGCTCGAGACCAAGCAGGGACATGCGCAGACGATCCTCATGTACCCCGTGGCGCAGGCCGACCGTTTGCACGCCGCCATCTCGCAGCAAGATGCCGAGCACCTGCTGAGCCACTATGACGAGCTGGAGTGCGACACCTTTACCGAGCGCAACAGCTCGCTTGAGGAGACGCACTTTAAGCAGCAGCTCAAGCTGGGCGCGCCCGAGACGGTCCGCGTGGCAAAGACCATGATGTACCGCATTCGCCAGGCCGAGGAAGCTGATAAAAAGCCCAGCTCCTACTACATGCGCGTACTCAAGGAAGCCAAGCGCCGCTCCATCGAGGAGTTCGCTGTGGCCTTGGGCGTCACCGAGGAGGCCGCCGAAGCCCGCCTAGCCCAAGCCGCCCTCAACTAACCCAACCGCGCCAAAACCACCACAAAGGGGACAGGCACCTTTGTGGTGGTTTTCTTGTTCTAGTAGTATTCATTCTTATCGATACCCACGAGCACAAGGAGTCTCCTATGGCAGAGCCGCTTACCGCCGGAATCACCCGCGACCGCGCGTTCGAACTGCTCAACGAGCACAACAAGGACCCGTTCCATATCACCCATGGCGAGACGGTCGAGGGCACTATGCGCTACTTTGCGCGCGAGTTCGACCCCGAGAACGAGGAGTTTTGGGGCATCGTCGGTCTGCTGCACGACCTGGATTGGGAGGAGCATGAGGACGACCCCATGAACCACACCATCTATGCTGCCGAGATTCTTAAGGGCGAAGGTGCGTCTCCCGAGCTCATTCGCGCCATCCAGACGCACACGTCCGACTTCAACACCTCGCTGCCCAAGCCCGAGCTGCAGATGGAAAAGATCCTGTTTGCCTGCGATGAGCTCACCGGCCTGATTGGCGCTGCAGTCATCATGCGCCCGAGCAAGAGCGTTATGGACTTTACGACCAAGTCGCTCAAGAAGAAGTTCAAGGACAAGCGCTTTGCCGCCGGCTGCTCGCGCGACGTGATTTCGAAGGGCGCCGAGATGCTCGGCTGGGAGCTCCCCGAGCTCTTTGACCGCACCATCGCGGCCATGCAGTCCTTCGCGCCCGACCGCGACACCTTCCAGGCCTAACCGCCCACGCCACCTAAAACCACCACAAAGGGGACAGGCGCCTTTGTGGTGGTTTTTCTTGTGCGGGCGTTAGGGGCGGACCTGGCCGGTGCCGCGGAGCTTGTATTTGTAGGTGGTGAGGGCCTCGGCGGCAAAGGGGCCGCGGGCATGGAGCTTTTGGGTCGAGATGCCGATCTCGGCGCCCAGGCCAAACTCGCCGCCGTCGGTAAAGCGCGTGCTGGCGTTGGCATATACGGCCGAGGCATCGACCGCATCCAAGAAGCGCTCGCAGGCGTCCACGTCCTCGGAAATGATGGCCTCGGAATGCATGGTACCGTAGCGGTTGATGTGTGCGATGGCCTCGTCCTCGCTTGCCACGACCTTCACGCTCATCTCGAGCGCCAGGTACTCGCGACCCCAGTCCTCCTCAGTCGCGGCGACGTAGTCATCGCCCTCTACAAAGCCGGCGTCGGCGCACGCGGCGCACGTGGCCTCGTCGCCGTGAATGAGCACGCCGTGGTCGTGCAGCACGGCAACGACCGCAGGCAAAAACGCATCGGCCACAGCACGGTCGACCAGCAGCGACTCGGCGGCATTGCACACGCCTACGCGCTGGGTCTTGGCATTGACGATAATGTTGAGCGCCTTATCAAAGTCGGCGGATTCATGCACGTAGATGTGGCAGTTGCCCGTGCCCGTCTCGATCACCGGAACGAGCGACTCGCGCACGCAGCGCTGAATCAGGCCTGCACCGCCGCGCGGAATGAGCACGTCGACGATACCGCGGAGCTTCATGAGCTCGCCGGTGGCTTCGCGATCGGTGGACTCAATCATCGAGACGGCCTCGCGCGGGAAGCCCTTGGCCTCGAGCGCATCGGCCAGCAGCTCGGCGATCATGGCACACGAGTGATAGGCCAGCGAGCCGCCGCGCAGAATGCAGGCGTTGCCGGTACGGATGCAGATGCCTGCGGCGTCGGCCGTCACGTTGGGGCGCGCCTCGTAGACCATAGCGACCAGGCCCAGCGGCACACTCACACGGGTCAGGTCCACGCCGCTTGCAAGCACGCGGTGGTCGAGCACGCGGCCCACGGGATCGGGCAGCTCGGCAAGCTTTTCCAGGCCGGCGGCCATGCCCTCGACGCGCTCGGGCGTCAGCAGCAGGCGATCGAGCAGTCCGGCCGAGGTACCCGCATCGCGCGCGGCGGACATATCGAGCTCGTTAGCGGCGACGATGGAGTCGACACCGTTGCGCAGTGCTGCGGCCATGGCGCGCACGGCCTCCTGGCGCTGTTCATCGCTCGCCGTGGCAAGCGAGGCCGACGCTGCCTTGGCGGCAACGGCAAGATCGTGGACATACGTGGCTATATCGACCGACATGGGCGGCCCTTTCTCCTAGAAGTTTGCAACCATGGTAGCCGATTTGCGCATGGCCTCGCCCGCGGCTGTAGAATTGGTCAACCCGAAACACCGCAACGAACGGAAGACTCACATGGCCCTCATCACTTCGTACCACGTCCCCGGCCTTTACGTCGAGGACCACAGCATCGACGTCCCCCTTGACTGGCGCGGCCTGGAGCCGATGCTCCTGGCCGTCGGCAGTACCATGCGCCGCGGCGCCATGCCGGCACCCATCGCCGGCGCGCCCGAGAGCATCAAGCTCTTCTACCGCGTGGTTAGCGCGCCCGACCGCATCAACGACGATCTGCCGCTGCTCCTGTTTTTGCAGGGCGGCCCCGGCGGCGAGAGCCCACGTCCGCTGTCGCCCACAAGCGACGGCTGGATCGAGGAGGCCGTCAAGCACTTCCGCGTGGTCCTTCCCGACCAGCGCGGCACCGGACGCAGTAGCTGCGTGGACGGACGCACGATCAAGGCACTGGGTGATCGCGCAACGGCCGCCGACGCCGATACAGCACGCTCGCAGGCGGACTTCCTCAAGCGCCACCTCGCCAGCTCCATCGTGCGCGATTTTGAGTACCTGCGCCTAGTGGGCTTTGGCGGCAAGCCGTGGGTCACGCTCGGCCAAAGCTACGGCGGTTTTTTGACGCTGAGCTACCTGTCGCTCTTCCCCGAGGGCGTGGCGGCGAGCTTTACCTGCGGCGGCATCCCCCACGTACCGGCGAGCGCAAGCGAGGTCTACGCGCACACCTTCCCGCGCATGGCCGCCAAGACGCAGCAGTATTATGACCGCTATCCCGCTGACGTCGAGCGCGTGGCAGCCCTGGCCGATGCGCTCGAGGCTCAGAAGCCCGTGCTGCCCGACGGCTCGCCGATGACGGTCGAGCGCCTACAGCTCATGGGCAGCGACTTTGGCATGAAGCCGAGCTTTGAGCGCATGCATTGGACTATCGATCACGCTTTTGTTACTGGCGACGGTACGCTGAGCTGCGGCTCCTCGGTATCCGACAGCTTTTTGATGCGCGCCTTCGAGCGCACCAACACACGCACGAACCCGCTGTACTGGACACTGCAGGAGTTTATCTACGCCGACGGCGACACCATGCCCATTCGCTGGGCCGCAGCAGAGGAGAAGGCCCGTCGTGCCGAGTTCGACACACTCGCGCGCCCGCTCATGTTTACCGGCGAGGCCATGTTCCCGTGGATGTTCGAGCAGATGCCCGAGCTCAAGCCCTTCAAGCCCGCCATGGACCTGCTGATGGAAGACACCAGCTGGGACAAGATCTACGACCCGCAGCGACTGGCGTGCAACGAGGTGCCCCTGCAGGCCGCGGTGTATTTCGACGACATGTACGTGGATTCGGGCCTGCAGCTTGATACGCTCAGCCGCGTGGGCAACTCGCATGCCTGGGTGACCAACGAGTTCGAGCACGACGGCCTGCACGGCAGCGTGGTATTCAAGCACCTCTTCGACGAAGCCCTCAACCGCGGAGACCTGCGCTAGATCTTCTAGCAAAGGAGTGTCCCAAAGTGCCGGCACATAAGGAACGTCCCCAAGTGCCGGCACGAGAAAGACAGCGCTGCGGGAAACGATCCGCAGCGCTGTCTTTCTTTATGCAAATACGATCAAGTTATCCCTGTGTATCGCCGGCTTCTCGGCCAGGTCTGCCAGCAGGCGGTTGCTGGCGATCTGGTCCTGGCGGCGGCCGGCGGCAAGTTCCAGCACGTCCGAATCGGCCTCGGCGATACCGCGGGCGACGACCATACCTCTCGGATCGCACACATCGAGCACATCGCCCTCGGCAAACTGGCCATCAACCTCGCGAATACCCACCGCAAGCAAGGAAGAACCACGGCTGACCAGCGCCTTCGCGGCACCGTCGTCAACCGTTACCGAGCCATGTGCCTTGTCACCCAGCGCGATCCACAACTTGCGGGGTGCGATGTCCAGACGCTCCGCCGGCGGATCGAACAGCGTGCCCACGCTCTCGCCGCGGGCTAGGCGCACGAGCGCATCGGGCTCCTCGCCCGAGCAAATCACGCTCTGAATGCCCGCCGTCATCAGGATGCGGCTCGCGCGAATCTTGGTAATCATGCCGCCCGTGCCCACCGATGTGGAAGAATCGCCCGCCGAGGCAATAATCTTGGCATCGATCTTATGCACGACAGGAACAAACTCGGCCGTGGGGTCCTCATGCGGATTGGCAGTATAGAGGCCATCGATGTCCGAGAGCGTCACGCACAGATCGGCAGAAACCAGGCAGCTCACAAGCGCCGCCAGTGTGTCGTTGTCGCCGAACTTGATCTCATCGACGGTAACGGTATCGTTCTCGTTGACGACCGGCACCACGCCAAGCTCCACGAGGCGCAGCAGGGCGTCGCGCGCGTGCAGGTAGGACGTGCGGCGGGCCGTATCGTGGCGCGTGAGCAGCACGAGCGAGGTGAGCAGGTCGCGCGCATGGAACTCCTCGTCGTAGGCCGACGAGATGATGCACTGACCAGCCGAGGCGCAAGCCTGCAGGCTCGGAAGGTCGCCGACCGGCTTGCGGTCGAAGCCCAACACGGGATAGCCACAGGCGATAGCGCCCGAGCTCACCACGACCAGACGCCAGCCGAGCTTGCGCAGCGCTGCGGCCTGATCGGCAAGTCCGCCGATAAAGGCGCGGTTGACCTTGCCATCGGCACCCACCACCGTGGACGAACCGATCTTTACCACCATCGTTTTATAAGAAGTCGTCATACGTCAAACCAATCAACTGTTCAGCGAACGGCCGAGTTGGCGGCCAAGGGAGCGTGACTCGCCCCTACCGCCCAAGGAATTAGTGAGTCCAAGGAAAGGCAGAAGCCGCGGCCATGTTCTTGCGCACGAGCTCGTCGCGCACCTGAGCCAGGCCCTGCTCCATGCCCACCACATAGGTCTGCGGGTACAGGAAGCGCTTGAAAGCTGCGTCCAGATGATCGAGCGCCCAAGCACAGCGCTCGCGCGCGTCCTGGATGCTCTCACGCGGAGCCACCGCACTGCCATCGCGCACGATCGGCACCAGCAGCTCGCGATACTCAAGTTCGGACACGTCGGTCACCAGGGCGGCATCATTCACGGCCACGAGGGTATTGCCGCGCGCGGCGCCCTCCCCCGCCAGATGGTCCTCGTCGTAGATCATGTCGCAGACCGGGCCGCCAAAGCCGTCGAAATAACGGCGCACGCGTTGCACACCCGGGATCGTGCGCTTGTAGGGCTGCTCGGAGAGCTTGACCACCGGCGTCCATGGATCTGTCTCGCTCGCACGGCGGGCGGAAAGCTTGTACACGCCACCCAGCGCCGGCTGGTCATAGCAGGTCGCGAGCTTGGTACCCACGCCAAAACTGTCGATGGGCGCGCCCTGGTCGAGCAGCGACTGAATCGTGTACTCATCCAGATCGTTAGAAACCGAGATCCCCACATAGGGCAGGCCCTCGGCATCAAAACGGCCGCGCACATACTTGGAGAGCTTGGCGAGGTCGCCGGAGTCGATGCGAATGGCCGACAGGCGCTCGCCCATCGCTTCCATCTCCTTGGCAACCGTAATGGCATGTTCACAGCCCTCGCGCACGTCATAGGTGTCGATGAGCAGCGTACAATTCTTGGGGCTCGACTTGGCAAAGGCGCGGAAGGCTTCGAGCTCGGAATCGAAGCTCATCACCCAGCTGTGCGCATGCGTGCCAAAGACGGGAATACCGTAACGGCGGCCGGCGAGTACATTGGACGTAGAGGAGCAGCCGGCAACGTAGCTCGCGCGCGCGACGGCCAGGCCGCCATCGGGACCCTGGGCTCGGCGCAGGCCAAACTCCGCCACAGGGCGACCGTCGGCGGCGAGCACCACGCGCGCCGTCTTGGTGGCGACAAGCGTCTGGAACCCGACGATGTTGAGCAGCGCCGTCTCGAGCAGCTGGCACTCCAGCGCGGGGCCGGTGACGCGCACCATGGGCTCGCGCGGAAAGACGAGCTCGCCTTCGGGAACGGCGTCGATGTTTACATGCGCACGAAAATCACGCAGGTAGTCGAGGAATCCAGGCTTGAACATCGCGCCGCCGGCAGGGGCCTGGAGCGAGGCGAGGTAGTCGATGTCCTCGGGCGTAAAGCGTAGATTCTCGACCAGCTCGGGCAGTTCGGCGGTGCCGCACATGACGGCATAGGCGCTGCCAAAGGGATGGTCGCGGTAAAACGCGGTAAAACAACCCTGCTCATTGGCCTTGCCGCTCTCCCACAGGCCCTGGGCCATAGTGAGCTCGTACAGATCGGTGAGCATTGCGATGTCGGTGGGATGAGAGATGTCGGTCAAAGCCATGGGGCGACCTTTCGGATGTGTGGTGCAGAATTTGAGGGTTGGACGAGAGCAGAGCATGCGGACATGACGCCCGATGCAAATCGGTTAGAGCAGGCCCATGCTGGTCAGGATCGTGTAGCCCATAAAGATGACAAACGCGATGAGGGCAAGGACAATGATGATTTTTTGAGCCGGCGCCATGCCAGGGACCTCGTTCTCGCCCGTAGGCTCCTTGGAGGTAACCATGCGCTGGGCAAAGGTCATCTCGTCACGACTCGGCTTAGGCTCGACGGACTTGGGACGAGCGGCCTTTTTAGGCTGAGGTTTGGGCGCGGCAGGTGCAGGCTTCGCAGCAGCGGGCTTGGGTGCGGGCGCGGGCGCCGATGCGGATGCGGCGTTCGCGGCGATCTCCTCGGCCTTCGCACGCTCGGCACGCAGGACAGCCAGCTCCTCACGCTCGCGACGGGCCTCTTCACGAGCCTCGCGGCGGGCCTTCTCGGCGCGGAGCTCTTCCAACTCAGCGCGCTCCTCGTCGGACAATGGTTGGGACTCAAGCTCGGCCATGGTACAGCCCTTTCTTTTAAAAAAAGCCGCCGACACAATGTCAGCGGCTTATCAAATCCAAGGGTGGAGACGAAGGGAGTCGAACCCTCGGCCTCTGCCATGCGACGGCAGCGCTCTCCCAACTGAGCTACGTCCCCAGGACAAGTCGATATTTTACCTACGGCTCGCCAACTGTCAACGCCCAATAACCAGTCTTTTTGGGGCGCGGCTATTTTGGCAACTTTTCGAACAGGCGATCCTCTCGATGATTTTTTATCCCCGTCCCAGAAAAATCATCGACGAACGCACTACTTTGCGCTGGTAAGAACACCGGTGGTGTCGAAGGCCGGGGTGAAGCTCTCGTCTACCGCGCCGCCCTCTTGCCAGAACATCGTCGTAAAACCCAGGTCGTCGGCATGGTCGAGCACCTGCTCGTACTCCTCGCGCGTCACGGCACGCGCCAGGTCGCCGCCCTGCTCGCGCATAAGTGCATTGGGCGTGTACTGGTTCATGACCGAGATCGGCACATCGCCCACCGTCTGCCACACCAGGTCCAGCACGCGACACGAATCGTCTGCATGTCCCGGCAGTACCAGATGGCGCACAATCATGCCGCGCTTCATGAGCCCGCCCTCATCCACCATCTCTCCCCCGCGGCGCTCGATCTCGCGCGCCATCTGAGCCAGGCCTGACACGGCCACACGTGGGTAATCCTTAATGTGGGAGAGCGACTGCGCAAGCCCCGCATCGGCATATTTAAAGTCGGTAAGCCACACATCGACCAGGTCGCCCAGCGCCGCCACGGCACTCGCGCGCTCGTAACCACTCGTGTTGTAGACGATCGGGATGACCAGCCCGCGCGCCCGTGCCGCGGCAATCGCGGCAGGCAACAGGTGCGCATAGTGCGTCGCCGTCACCAAATTGATGTTGTTGGCACCCTGGTCCTGCAGTTCCAGCATAATCTCGACCAGGCGCTCAGGCGAAATCTCAAGGCCAAAATTGCCGGTCGAGATCTCGTGGTTCTGGCAGTAGATACATTTAAGCGAACAGCCGCTAAAGAAGATCGTGCCCGAACCGGCCTCGCCCGAGATAGGCGGCTCCTCCCACATATGAAGCGCCGCTCGGGCCACCTTGAGCGTGTCGTTAGCACCGCATACGCCGTGCGCGCCCTCATCGCGCGCCGCACCGCAACGGCGCGGACACAAATGGCAGGCGGGCGAAAAAAGATCGGTCAAAGACGTCGGCATAAAAACATGCTCCAAAACAACAATTCAGCAGCTCAAATGTAAAGGCCCGGACCGCGCAGACGGCTCCGTCCCTAAGGCGCCGTAATCGTCCGACACGATTTTTGTATTGTCAAGACTGGAATCCACAAAGTGCCGCTTTATGATGTAGGTATTCCGCCCCCCGCGGAGCAACTGGGTGAACCGTCGCGTTTATTTAGGGAGCCCACACAGTCGTACCTAGTACAGGTATCCTTCGTTGTTAAGGACGCTGGAACAGTCGATGAGGGCACCCACCTGTTTTAGGTGGGTTCATTTT
>CAJLCM010000038.1:0-18244 GCA_905205145.1 uncultured Collinsella sp. | reverse complement strand
TGCCGGCATGGGCGGAGCCGCCGCGACCGGTGCCGCCGTGGGCCTAGGCGCCGCAGCCGGCATCGCCTCCAACATGGCGAGCACTCGCGCCCCGCAGCGCCCGCTCGCCCAGCTCGTCGACGTCGTGAGCGGCGAGAGCCATAGCATCACCTCCGCACAGGTGACCATCGGTCGCGAGCGCTCAGTTTCCGACATTGCCCTGCGCGACCCCAACGTGTCGCGCCGCCACGCCCAGCTCACCTTTACGGGCTCGGATTGGTCGATCGAGGACCTCAATTCCACCAACGGCACGCTCGTCAACAACCGCCGCATTACGCGCTGCCCGCTGCGCAACGGCGATCTGCTGACGTTTGGCCTGAGTACCTTTGAATTTAGGGGATAGTCGCTTATGAACATCGATATCGTCCTTTTTGCAGGCCGCATCGTCCTGGTCGCCCTGCTCTATATCTTCTTGTTCGCCGTCATGAAGACCGGCGTGGGACTCGTGCGCGGGCAGCGCCGCGACTCGGCTATCTGGACGATCGATGTGGACAAGGGTCCGCGCGGTATCCGCGGCATCCACGTAGACATGCTCGGCCCCGTCATCGTCGGTCGCTCGCCATCTTCGGACATCTGCATCAACGAACCGTTCGTCTCGGCCTCGCATGCGCGCTTTTCGCTGCAGGGCCCGGCACTCATCATCGAGGACCTCAACTCGCTTAACGGCACGCTCGTCAACGGCCGCCAGCTCGTGGAGCCCGCAACGCTGCGCGAGAGCGACGAAGTCCAGATTGGCGACGTGGTCATGAAGGTGAACCGTCGATGATCGACGAGGAGAACAAGTCCGCAACTATGACCGAGGCACCGGCCGCCACCACAGCTGCGCCGGCCCACGCCGCTCCGGCAGGCTCCGCACCCGTGGAGCCCGAGGACACCGTGTTCTCCCTGCCTCTTTCGCATGTAACGCATGATATTTCGGATCTCGCCGATAACGAGGACGAAGAGGATGCCGTAGCGGCGCCCATCGGCGCACATGCTGCGGAACAGCCCACAGCGCCCGAAGCAACCCCGGCGCCGGCTCACTTTGCAGAGCCCGTCGCCGCGGCAATCAACGAGAGCGCTGCGGTGTTTGCGGCACCCGAGCCCGCCGCGCCGGCGTTTCCCATAGCCCCGGCATCCGAGGTTGCGCCCGCGTCTACGCCGGCGCCCGAGGCAGGGCCATCCCCCGAGGACGGCCCTGCACCCAAGACCCCGCAGCCTGCGCCCGCAAGCGAGTCCGATGCCGTGGCCGAGCCCGCCGCCCAGTCGAAAAACACGCCCGCGCCGTCGCACTTTGCGACGCCCGAGTCTATAGACGTCAGCCCGCAAGACGACGAGTCGACCGCCCGCGTTTCCGAGGAGCCCGACTCCCCGGACACCGGCGATTCCGAATCAAACGCCGAGACCGACACCGTCTCTCCCGGTGACACAGCAGAGATCGACGTTGCCGCCGTTGAGGCCAAACTCAAAGACCCCGGCTCGACCATGAGCTTTGAGCCCCTGACCGAGGAGCGCATCGAGACCGACTCGACCTATGATGCCGGCACCACCACGCAACTCATGTGGGGCGCCCGCTCCGACGTTGGCTGCGTGCGCCCGCACAATGAGGATTCCTACCTGGTGCAGTCGCCGCTCTTTTGCGTATGCGACGGCATGGGTGGTCACGCTGCCGGCGAGGTGGCCTCTTCTATCGCTGTCGAGACCATCGCCAAGACAGCTCCTCAGTCTGCCGACGCCGCACGCCTGGCGGCAGCCGTCGAGGCCGCCAACGCTGCCGTAATCGAGGCGGCCCTGAATGGCCTGGGCAAGCCCGGCATGGGCTGCACAGCCACTTGCGCCTATATCGAAAACGACACGCTCGCCATCGCCCACGTGGGTGACTCTCGCGCCTACCTGCTCCACGAGGGCACACTCATCCGCGTGACCCGCGACCACTCCTACGTGGAGGAGCTCGTGGACGCCGGCGAGATCACGGCAGATGAGGCTCGCGTCCACCCCAACCGTTCGGTCATCACCCGCGCGCTGGGCTCGGACCCCGCTATGTATGCCGACCACTTCACTCTGCATATCGAGGAAGGCGACCGCCTGATCCTGTGCTCCGACGGCCTTTCGAGCATGATTCCCGATAGCGATATCGAGAACATCGCCACGCAGTCCTCAACCGCGCAAATCTGCGTCGACAACCTAGTGGACGCGGCGCTTGCCGCCGGCGGCCACGACAACGTGACCGTAGTAGTCGTTGACCTGGTTGACGATGGCGTCATGCGCGAGGCGCAGCGCGTGCGTCGCCGCAACATTACTATCGCCGCCATCCTGGCCCTCGTCTTTGTGCTGGCAGCTGGCATCTGGGCCTACACGGGTGTCACCGGCTCGTACTACCTGGGTACCTACCAGGGCAATGTCGCCGTCTGGCGCGGCCTGCCCGGCAAGCCACTCGGACTCAAGCTCCACTGGCTCGAAAGCGAAACCAGCATCAAGCTGTCCGACCTGCCCGAAGACACGCAAAACCGCCTCAAGGCGGGCATTCCGCAAACAAGTGTCGACGATGCGCAGGACACGATATCCAAGTACCGCCACCAGATCGACGAGGAGCAGACCCGCCAGGTGATCGACGCGCAAACGATTCGCGACAACACCAATCAGGGATCGACCTCCGAATCAGATTCCGAGAAAACCGCCGAACAGTCCGCCGAGGCCGAAGCCTCCGATAAGAATTAGAAAGGGAGTGCCGCTTATGAGTCGCCGCAACACCGAGCTGCTCTTGCTCATCGCCTCGGCGTTCCCCGTCATCCTGCTGTATGCGATGTACGTCCTCACCGCGGGCGCTGCCATCTCCTTTGAGACGCTCGCCGTACCGATCGGCCTCTTTGCCGCCTTTGCCGCGGCCCACATTGCCGTGCGCATCTTGGCGCCCGGTGCCGACCCCGCCATCCTGCCCATCGTATTTATACTTTCGGGCATCGGCATCACGTTCGTGACGCGTCTCGCCCCCGCTCTCGCCATCTCACAGCTCATCATCCTGTTTGTCTCGGTGGCGCTCATGGTGGGAACGCTCGCACTGGTCAAAAACCTCGACGTAGTCATGCGCTACAAGTACACCTTTGGCATCATCGGCATCATTCTGCTGATGCTGCCTATCTTTATCGGCACCACGATCTCGGGCTCCAAGCTGTGGATTCGCATCGCGGGCTTTACCATCCAGCCCGGCGAGTTCGCCAAGGTCTTTATCGTGCTGTTCCTGGCCGGGTACCTGGCCGAGAACCGCGAGTTGCTCTCCATCTCCAACCGCAAGATCCTGGGCTTTAAGATCCCTCGCCTGCGACTGCTGCTGCCGCTGTTTGCCGTGTGGGGTGTGTGCCTGCTCGTCGTCGTCTTCGAACGCGACCTGGGTTCGGCCGTGCTGTTCTACACCATCTTCTTGCTGATGCTCTACGTTGCCACGGGACGATTCTCGTATGTCGTTATCGGTCTTGCGCTCTTGGCCGTTGGAGCCGTGGGCGCCTACAAGTTCCTGTCGCACGTTCAGGTGCGTTTCCAGGTTTGGGTCGATCCGTTTAAGGACGCCCAGGGCCAGGGCTACCAGATCGTCCAGTCGCTCTTCTCGCTTGCCGATGGCGGTCTGGTCGGTGTTGGCATCGGCAACGGCATGGCCAACAACATCCCTGTCGTCGAGTCCGACTTTATCTTCTCGGCTATCGGCGAGGAGATGGGCCTTTTGGGCGGCGGCGCCGTGCTCATCCTGTTTATGCTCTTTGCCGTGCGTGGCCTCACCACGGCTGCCCGCGCTAAATCCGACCTCGCTGCCTTTAGCGCCACGGGCCTTACGGCCGCCATCAGCTTCCAGGCCTTCTTGATCGTTGGCGGCGTAACCCGCCTGATTCCGCTGACCGGCGTCACCCTGCCCTTTATGAGCCAGGGCGGCTCCTCGCTGCTGGCGAGCTTCATCATCGTCGCGCTCCTGCTGCGCGCCGGTGACGAGGCGACCGGACGCGAGGCCGAGCTTACCGGCACCGG
Source organism: uncultured Collinsella sp. (assembly GCA_905205145.1). GTDB lineage: Bacteria > Actinomycetota > Coriobacteriia > Coriobacteriales > Coriobacteriaceae > Collinsella. Next base: position 14,212 of record CAJLCM010000038.1, on the reverse strand, counting down.
CACCATGGCCGCCATCACCGATGATCAGGTCGCATCTGCCGCCGCCCCGACGGGCACGCGCTTTGCCACCTCGTCTTCCTACGGCAGCGGCAGCCATTCCGTCGGCTCGCGCATGCGCCGTCGCCTGCTCGACACGCCTGAATCCGGTGTGCTCGGCCGCGTTGCGCTCGCCAACCGTCTAACCCGTGCGGTGCTCGCCTTTACGGCGCTGTTCGCCATCCTTATCGGCAACCTCACCTATGTCCAGGTCATCAAGGCCAAAGACTATCAGGACATGCCGACCAACAACCACACCATCGCCCGCTCCAAGTACATCCAGCGCGGCTCCATCATCACGTCCGACGGCGTGACGCTGGCCGAGTCGCTGCAGCAGGAGGACGGCACCTACGTACGCTCCTACCCCAACGGCAACCTGGCAGCGCACGTGGTTGGCTACGTGAGCCAGCAGTATGGCACCACCGCCATCGAGAGCGTCATGAACGGCACGCTCACCGGCTCTAAGGATTACTCCAGCTGGAACAACGCCATCGCGTCGCTCGCGGGCCAGACCCAGCCGGGCAACACCGCCAAGCTCACCATCGACTCGCGTATCCAGACGGCGGCCGAGCAGGCGCTCAAGGGCTTTAAGGGCGCTGTAGTGGTCATCGACCCGCGTACCGGCGCGGTGCTCGCATGTGCCAGCTCGCCCACCTACGACAACACCAACATCGACGCCCTGCTGCAGGCGGGCGGCGGCGAGGACGGCTCCATGTACAATCGCGCCATGGACGCGCTGTACACGCCGGGCTCAACGTTTAAGGTCGTTACGCTTTCCGCGGCACTCGAGACCGGTACCGCCAGCCTTACCAGCACCTACCAGGCGCCCGGCTCCATGGACATCGGCAACGCACCGGTCACCAACTCTGCCAACGAGAGCTACGGCACCATCAGCCTGCAGCAGGCCTTTGCCGTGTCCTCCAACGTCGTCTTTGGCCAGGTGGCAAACGAAGTTGGCGCAAACACGCTCGTGCAGTTTGCCAACGCCTTTGGCTACGGCCAAAAGCTCGGCCAGGACCTGACCTCCGCGGCCTCCATCATGGCCGACCCGTCGCTCATGACCGAGTGGGAGACCGCCTGGGCCGGCGCCGGCCAGCCTGTCGGCATGGACCACACGCCCGGCCCGCAGACCACCGTCATGCAAAACGCCGTGATTGCCGCCGCCATCGCTAACAGTGGCGTGGTCATGGACCCGTACTTTGTAGCCCAGGTACTTGCCCCGGACGGAACCGTGGTCAAGACCACGCAGTCCCGCTCGCTGGGTCAGGCCGTCAGCTCCGCCACGGCCGACCAGGTCAAGCAGGCCATGCTTGCCGTCGTCCAATCCGGCACCGGCACCGATGCCCAAATCCCCGGCGTCAAGGTCGCCGGCAAGACCGGCTCGGCCGAGACCGGCGGCACCAACGTCAACTCTATGTTCGTTGGCTTTGCACCTTACGATTCACCCACGGTCGCCATCTCGGTGGCCTTGGAGGATTTCGACAAGCATGACGTCGAGGCCGCCAAGATCGCCGGTACCGTCCTGACCGCGGCGCTTGCCGCACAGGGAGCGTGATGCCCATGATCGAATCGGACACCCGAGGCGCGCCGCGGCCGAAGAGTTAGCGGCAACGCGCCACACGGCCCCAGCGGCCACATCGTAGGTACTACACATATCGTTGAGCGAATAGTTATGTTAGGAGCAGGAATGGAACAGAGGGTCCTCGGGGGAAGATACCTCCTCAAGGATAAGGTGGGAACAGGCGGCATGGCGACCGTCTACCGTGCACAGGACCAGGTCCTCGACCGCACGGTAGCCGTCAAGATCATGCTGCCGCAGTATGCTGGCGACGCAACCTTCGCCGCACGCTTTAAGCAGGAGGCCCAGGCAGCAGCCGGTCTCTCCTCCCCCTATATCGTGGGCGTCTACGATTGGGGCAAGGACGGCGACACCTATTACATCGTCATGGAGTACCTGCGCGGAACCGACCTTAAGAGCGGCATCAAGAGCCACGGCGCCCTCGACCCCAAGAAGGTCGCCCAGATCGGCTCGCAGATCAGCTCCGCGCTTTCGGTCGCCCACAAGCACGAGATCATCCACCGCGACATTAAGCCGCAAAACATCATGGTGCTGCCCGACGGCAACATCAAGGTGATGGACTTTGGCATCGCGCGCGCCAAGAACAGCCACCTCACGCAAGACAACAACGTGCTGGGAACCGCCCACTACGTCAGCCCCGAGCAGACCCGCGGTCAGGACCTCGGCCCCACCTCGGATATCTACTCGCTGGGCGTCGTGATGTATGAGTGCGCCACCGGCCGCGTTCCCTTTGACGGTGACGACGCTATCTCGGTCGCACTCAAGCAGGTCAACGAGCTGCCTATTCCGCCGAGCCAGATCAACTCCGGTGTCGACGCCGACCTTGAGCGCATCATCCTCAAGTGCATGGAGAAGGACCCGGCAAACCGCTTCCAGACCGCCGACGAGCTGCGTCAGGTGCTCAACAGCTACCTGTCGGGCCGTGCCGTCAACGTCTCGGAGCCCACGCGCATCATCGGTGCCCCCGGTGAGCTGGGCGCCACCAAGACTCGCGAGCTTTCCGATCAGACGCGCGCCATGGTGCGTCCCGTCTCGGGCGTGAGCGGCCAGAATACCGCCCGTAGCTCGGTTTCGGGCTCCACCGGCTCCTACGAGGTCGAAGAGCCCAAATCCAACAAGAACAAGATCATCGCCGCCATGGTGGCAGCCGTTGCCGTCATCGGCATCGTGGTGGCCTTTGCCACAGGACTCTTTGGCGGCGAGCAGGTCACCGTGCCCGACGTGCTGGGCAAGGACCAGCAGACTGCCGTCGAGCTGATCAAGGAAGCCGGCCTCGAGGTCGGCACCATCGACCAAAGCTACAATGACGATGTCGACGAGGGCAAGGTCGCCGAGCAGACGCCCAACGGCAACACCAAGAAGGCCAAGGGCACCAAGGTGAACCTGGTAATCTCCAAGGGCCCCAAGCCCTCCGAGAAGGTTGAGGTTCCCCAGCTTGTCGGCCTGACCAAAGACCAGGCCGAGGCCGCGCTGGCAAGCGTTGGCCTGAAGGGCAACGCCTCCGAGGAGGCCAACGAGGCCGATGAGGGCCAGGTCTTTGAGCAGGGCACCGAAGCCGGTAAGGAAGTCGCGAAGGGCACGACCATCTCGTACAAGGTCTCGAGCGGCCCAGATACCACGTCCGTCCCCGACCTGACCGACATGACCGAGGCCCAGGCGCGCAACGCCCTCGATATGGCAGGCTTTGGCGTCGACGTGAGCTACCAGGAGAACGACTCGGTTACCGAGGGCACCGTGATCAGCTGGAACCCCAGCGGCAAGCAGAAGCCCGGCGCCACGATTACCGTCGTCATTGCCAAGAAGTCCGGCAAGGCCGCCGTCCCGGGCAACCTGTACGGTAAGAGCATTTCCGCCGCTGTTACCGCGCTCAACAACGCCGGTTTCTATAACATCGGCTTCTGTGACCAGAACGGCAATCCCGTGAGCGGTAACGAGGATGCCACCGTTACGGGCGTCTCCCCCACCGGCAAGCAGTCCACCGACAGCACGATCACGCTGACGGTCGCACTTTCTGGCTCGGGTTCGGGCTCTGGCTCGGGCACGGGTGACGATTCCGGTACGACCAACTAGTCGCCACCCCACCGCTCATCACGGCTCTCGCCGCAAACATATTCGCTCACAGGCGCCCGCTTGCTCCCCCAGCAAGTGGGCGCTTCGTTTTTGACATGGCATGAACCAGAAGAGCCCGGCACCGTGGTGGTACCGGGCTCGATCAATCGCTGATGCCCCCGGACGGATTCGAAACCCCCCCCCGCGAGGAAATTGGTGACGCGGGCGTCGACGGTCCGAATCCTGCCCTTAGACCAGAAGAGCCCGGCACCGTGGCGGTACCGAGCTCGATATTCCTCTGGTGCCCCCGGGCGGATTCGAACCGTCGACACCCGCTTTAGGAGAGCGGTGCTCTATCCCCTGAGCTACGGAGGCATGCTGTACTAGTGTAGCAGATTTGCACTATCGTCGCGGGATAGTCATTGGGGACGTTCTTTAATGACTAGTCGTTTAAGAACGTCGGAGGCGACTAGTTGCCTTTGTGGAAGAGGCTTTTGATGACGGAGGGGATGCTCTTGGCGCCCTTGGCCGTCACATCGATAAAGTCGGGCGAACGCACGAGCTTATCCTCGTCGACGTACTTGCGGACCGCGCGCAACGTCTCTTTGTCGTCGCGCGTCGAAAACGTAAAGTGACCGTTGTCCTTGGTGAAGATGGCAAAACGCGTGATCTTCTTGGTGCCGCGCAAAACCTCGGCGGCAATATAGTCGACCTCGTCCCACGGGATTTGAATATAATCCTCGGGATTACGCTCGTTGTAATACTCGAACGCCTTATTGCCCACCATCACGTTACCGTGGCTGGTAAGCCCCATCAGGCAGGTTGCCGGCGTTGCCAGATCGACCGTGCTGTTCTGAGATTGCGCCATGCGCGCCTCGCCCTCCAAATAAAACAATCGGACCGCATCCAGTGTACCCACCGGGTGCGGTCCGTTTCAATGGCTCAAAAGCCCTTGCCTAGCAATTCTCGGTCTTAAGCCGAAACGTGCTTACATGAAGCCGCAGACGCGACCGATGATGCCGATGGCGAAGAGAGCCAGGATGATGACGATCGGGCTGACCTTCTTCTTGAGGAGCTTGCAGACCAGCAGGGTCAGGCACACGGCGGCAAGGCCAGGGATGAGCTGATCGAGGTTGGCCTGAAGCGTGGTGACCTTCACCTGATCAAGGGCGTTAGCACCGATGGAGTTATACATCGTCAGTGCTTCCTTGACACCCTCAGAACCGGAGGGCAGGTTAGCCCAGTCGATAAAGGCGCCAGCAGACTGCGTGACCTTGGAGACGACCGGGGTGAAGGAGATGGACACCCAGCGCTCGACCAGGGCGCCAATGATGAACATACCCAGGATGGAAGCACCCTCGGTGACCTTGCCCATCAGACCGCCGGAGAGGTCCTTGGCGATGGAGGAGCCGACCTTGTAGCCAAACTCCTGCGTGTACCACAGGAAGGCGTAACGGATGATGTTCCACGCGAAGAAGAACAGCAGCGGACCGGCGATGCTGCCGGACAGGGCCAGGGAAGCGCCCAGAGCACCCAGAATCGGGCGAAGGGTGAACCAGAAGGCGGGGTCGCCGACACCGGCGAGCGGGCCCATCATACCGACCTTGACGCCCTGAATGGCGACGTCGTCAATCGGGGCACCGTTGGCGCGCTCCTCCTCGAGAGCGAGGGTAACGCCAATGACGGGGGCGGAAACATAGGGGTGGGTGTTATAGAACTCCAGGTGGCGCTTAAGAGCGGCAATCTGGTCATCCTTGCTGGTGTAGAGCTTCTTGATCGCAGGGATCATTGCGAAGCACCAGCCGCCGTTCTGCATACGCTCGTAGTTCCACGAGCCCTGAAGGAACTGATGACGGAAGCAAACCTTCTTGCGGTCAGCCTTGGTGAGCTGAATCTTGTTCTCTGCCATATGTATCACTCCCCTCCTACTCGTAATCGTTCAGAATGTCGCCGAGCGGGTCACCGGAGCCGCCGCCCATGCCGCCACCCTGCTTGGCCAGATCCTTAAGGCCAAGGTAGATGAGGGCAAGGGAGATGCCGATGAGGCCAAGGGCGATCAGCGTGAGCTGAGGGATGGCAGCAAGGACAAAGCCGAGGATGAAGAACGGCCAGGTCTCCTTGGTGGCCATCATGTTGATGACCATGGCGTAACCGACGGAAGCGACCATGCCGCCGCCGACAGCCATACCGCCGGACAGCCAGTCGGGCATAGCGTTAAGCGCGTTGGTAACAGCCTCGGCCGGGATGATGCACAGAAGTACTGCCGGGATGGCGATACGAAGGCCCTGCATGAGGATAGCAGCGTACTGCCAGCGCTCGATGCCGGAGAAGTCGCCCTTCTCGGCGCAACCGTCCATGGCGTGAGCGATAGCGGTGGCCAGGGTACGGCAGATCATGGTCAGGAACAGACCAGCGACCGACAGCGGGACGGCGACGGCGATAGCGGCGGTAACGGCCTTGGCCGAGTCGGTGGCGCCACCGTTGAGGGCGAGCACCATGATGATCGAAGAAGCGACCGAGGCCAGAGCGGCGTCAGGCGCGACGGCGGCGCCGACGTTAGCCCAGCCAAGGGCCATCATCTGGAGCGAACCGCCCAGGAGGATGCCCTCCTGAAGGTGACCGGTTACGAGACCGATAAGCGTGCATGCCACGAGCGGCTGATGGAACTGGAACTCATCCAGAATGCCTTCCATACCGGCAAGCAACGCGACAATCGCAACAAGCAGAATAGTGATTGCAGACATGTATCGGACCCTCCTTTACTATGCTTGAGCGGCCAGTTCGGCCTTAGCTTTCTTCAACATGGCGTCGAGATCCTCGGAGGAATCCGAAGGAACCTTGCGGACCTCGAACTTGACGCCCTTGGCCTTGAGGGCCTCGAGAGTCTTGACGTCGTCATCGCCCATAGCGACGGCGTTGGTGACGACGACCTTGCCCTTGGAGTGAGCCATGGAACCGATGTTGACTTCCTTGATGTCGACGCCGGCCTCGATGGCCTTGAGCAGATCCTGCGGGTTCTCAAAGAGCAGCATGGCCTTGGTGTCACCAAAGCGCGTGTCCTTGACGACCTCGGCCATCTTCTTGATGGGCACGACGTTGGCATGGACTCCCGGAGGGGCAGCCTGCTCGATCATGGTCTTGCGGAGCTCGTCGTGAGCAACGCCGTCGGAAACCACGATGATGCGGTTGGGGTTGATCTGCTTGGTCCACGTGGTGGCCACCTGACCATGAAGCAGACGGGTGTCGATACGGACGTGGGCAATCTTGATGTGCCCGTCGCCGATGACCGTTCCCGGAGGGATGGCGCCTGCAGGAGCAGCGGCGGCCGCAGCCGGCTTCTTCTCCTCGGGCTCCAGAGACTCGGGCTTGACGCGCACGCCAGCCTTAGCCTCAGTCACGAGATGTTTTGCGATCGCATGTGCAGTGTTCTTTGCGTCAAAGCGCTGCGAATATGCCTCGATGAGCATAGGCAGGTTGACACCGGTGACGATAGCCCAGGAATCGTGACCCTCGATGAGCCCGCTGATCTGGTTGAACGGCGTGCCGCCCCACAGATCAACGAGGAAGAGCACCTGCTCCTGGTCTTCGAAGGAAGCGATTGCTTCCTCGACCTTGGCACGGAAGTCGTCGGGGCCCATGCTCGGCTCGAGCGAGACCACGGCAACAGACGGCTGATCGCCAAAGACCATCGAGCCCGTCTGCTTGATTCCAGCTGCCAAGTCCCCGTGGCTAGCAAGAACAATACTTACCATCACATAACCTCCTTTTTGTCTACGTATTTCCTACACGACATGAAAGGATTGTACCTGTTTGGATTGTGGAATTATAGCTAAATTCGCAAAAGGTTGGATTATTTATTTAAACGTCTATGTTTGTTACAAATTGATTACGTTGCTGCTTTTTGACTCATTACACGACAAGGCGTCGCTCATCAAGCCATGCATTTTACAGATACAAGCAGGCTGTTCATTAATATCGATTTTAGGCAAGCGCGAACGCGCTTGTACTGCCGCTATTTTGTTTAAACAGACATGGCTTGACTATTTTCGTGACTTATGATCTATGAAACCACTCAAAATAGTTGCGGTGGAATAGTTCTTGTTTAAGAGCCAGAAGGCTGAATTTAGGAACTATTTCACCGCAACTTATAGGGAATCCTAGGCGATGTGGAGAGGGTTGGCGGCGTCGACGGCATCGGGGGCGTCGGAGAGGCCGTCAGGAGCAGCGTCTGCCGGGTCCTCGTCGGGGGTCTCGATCTGTTTGATCATGACCTCTTGGCCCTGCAGCAGGTATGTCTCGCCGCTACCGCAATGGGGACAGGTCTTGCCGTGCTCGACCGTCGCGTAGTCGCGGCCACATGCCTCGCAATGCGTCACAGCCTCGACGGGCTCCACAACAAGCTCCGCGCCCTGCGCGATAGGCTTTTTATCTGCTGCCCAGCGCCAAGCGTCGAGCAGCAAGTCGGGAACGACGCCCGAGACCTCGCCCAACAGCAACGTTACGCTCGAAACGCGACGCACGCCATGAGCGCGCGCTACATTCTCGACATCGCGAATGATGTGGTAAACGATCCCCAATTCATGCACTTTTTCTTCCGCCGTTCCCGTTATGGCTACTTACTTGCGACCGAACTTAATCTTGATGGCGCGCTTGAGCGCGTACTTGCCCAGGCTTGGGAGCTTTTGCTCGTATTTGACCATCGTGGAGCACTCGGGGCGGTCGCGATCCAGATGGATGGCGTCGAACGCGCACTTGGTGGTGCACAGGCCACAGCCGATGCACTTGTTGGGGTCGACGATCGAGGCGCCGCAGCCCAGGCAGCGGGCGGTCTCGGCGCGCACCTGCTCCTCGGAAAAGGTCTCAACATACTCGCTAAACGGTGCAGCCTTCTCGCGCTCGCGGTCCACGTGGGCAACCTCGCGGCTCGCGTTGTCGTAGCTTTCGATCACGGCATCGTCGCGGTCGAGCGAGGTGTAGCGGCGCTGGTTGCGGCCGATGGTGAGCGTGGAGCCCGGCTGCACAAAGCGATGGATGGACACCGCGGCCTCGTGGCCGGCGGCGATGGCGTCGATGGCAAAGCTGGGGCCGGTGTAGACGTCGCCGCCCACAAAGATGTCTGGCTCGGCGGTCTGGTAGGTCTGGGGATCGGCAAGGGCACCCTGGCCGCGGCCGAGCTCCACTTTGGAGCCAGCCAGCAGGTCGCCCCACACAATGGACTGGCCAATCGACATGACGACACGGTCGGCATCGACACGGCGCAGGTCGTTCTCGTCGTACTCGGGCGCAAAACGGCCCTCGTCGTCAAAGACACGCGTGCAGCGCTTGAAGGTGATACCGCACACACGACCGGCCTCGTCCAAGTGAATCTCCTTGGGGCCCCAGCCGCAGCTGATGTGCGCGCCGTCCTCAACGGCCTCGCGACGTTCTTCCTCGCTGGCGGGCATCTGGGCCTCGCTCTCCAGGCAGAACATCTCAACGTGCTCAGAACCCAGACGGCAGGCGTTGCGGGCAACGTCGATAGCCACGTTGCCGCCGCCCACCACAATGGTGCGGCCGGGCAACGCGTCGATCTTGCCACTGTTGACCTCGCGCAAAAAGTCGACGGCTACGGTCACGTCCTCGGCATCCTCGCCCGGAATGCCGGCAAGGCGGCCGCCCTGGCAGCCAATGGCAACGTAGAAGGCCTTAAAGCCCTGCGCGCGCAGCTCGTCGAGCGTCACGTCGCGACCGACTTCCACGCCATAGCGGAACTCGGCACCCATCAGGCGAATGACCTCGACCTCGGCCTCGATAACATCCTTCTGCAGCTTAAAGCTGGGAATGCCGTAGGTAAGCATGCCGCCCGGGTGCTCGTTCTTCTCGAACACGACGGGCCTGTAGCCCTTCTCGGCCAGATAAAAGGCGCAGGACAGACCGGCCGGACCGGCGCCGATTATGGCGATCTTCTGGTCGAAGCCGCCGGCACGCGTTGGGGTCACCACAGGTGGGACATAGCGGGTCGCGGCATCCAGATCGCGCTGGGCGATGAACTTCTTGACCTCGTCGATGGCCACGGCGGCGTCCACACGGCCGCGGGTGCAGGCATCCTCACAGCGGCGGTTGCACACACGGCCGCAGATAGCGGGCAGCGGGTTCTCGCGCTTAATGAGTGCTAGGGCCTCGTCATAGCGACCCTGCGCCGCGAGCTTCAAATAGCCCTGAACGGCAACGTGCGCGGGACAGGCCGTCTTGCAGGGAGCGGTGCCGGACTCATGCGTCTCGATGCGGTTGTCGTTGCGGTAGTTGGGCGACCACTTGGTGTGGTCCCACTTGGTGGCATCGGGCAGCTCCTGGCGCGGATACTCGGGCACCTGTCCGCCGGCCTTTTTACTGCAGAGCTTCTGGCCCAGCTTGGCAGCGCCGGCCGGACACACCTCAACGCAGCGACCGCAGGCCACGCACTTGTCCTTCTCGACCTTGGCGACATAGGCCGAGCGCGACAGGTTGGGCGTGTTGAACAGCTGCGAGGTGCGCAGGGCATAGCACACGTTGACGTTGCAGTTGCAGATGGCGAAGATCTTGTTCTCGCCATCGATATTGGTGATCTGGTGCACAAAGCCGTTGTCCTCGGCCTGGCGCAGGATGTCGTAGACCTCGTCGCGGGTCACGTAATGGCCACGGTCGGTCTCAACAACATAGTCGGCCATATCGCCCACGGCGATGCACCAGTCGGCGGGGTCGTCGGCGCAGCCCTCGCCCATCACGCGACGGCTCGCGCGGCAGCTGCAGGTGCTGGCGGCATATTTGCCGTCGTATTTGTCGAGCCAGTGCTCGATGTGCTCGATCGGCACCGAGGTGCTCGAGGCATCGATAGCCTTCTCGACCGGAATCACGTGCATGCCGATGCCGGCGCCTCCGGGCGGCACCATCGGCGTCGCCTTGGACAGCGGGCCCTTGGACGCCTGCTCAAAGAACTTGGCATAGACCGGGTGCTCCTCGAGCTGGTTCACGCGCATGTTGAGGAACTCGGCAGAACCGGGCACCAGCATGGGCAGCACCCACTGTTTGGCGCGCTCGGGATTTTCCCAGTTGTACTCGAGCAGGCCCGTGTAGCTCATATCGTCGAGCATCTTCTCGATATCGGCCTCGGGCATGCCGGTGAGCTTGACCATCTCGGGCAGCGTATAGGGACGACGCATCTTCATCTTGCAGAGCACTTCGGCCTGCTCGTCGGTTGCGGCCTCGGCAAACGACCAGTACTCGTAGCCCAGCAGCTCGTCGCGATGCAGCAGGCGGTTGGTGCAATGCTCGCACAGCTTGACGATGGCCTCGCGCGGATGCTCCGGCAGCGGCGGCACGAACTCCGAACCGATGTCGGGCTCGGTGTAACTAATCCCCGGTCCGTTGAGAATCATGGTTGTCCCTTCTCTTGCCGCAGCCCGACGAGGCCGCAGCGCCCCTCTTTTTTTGCAGGCCGGGCATGCCCCCATGCCGTTCACCCGCCATTGTTGACATTGTGTCAAAAATAGTATTGACGAACCGTCAACAATATTCAAGACTGTTAGGCGAACGGTCAGGCAAAAGAGGATGAGAGGCGGCAAGCGCATGAGCGATAACGCAGTGAACACCTCTGTGGCCGATACCCTCCCCGCGCCCGATAGCGCGGCCAAGCGTCTGACGGGCGACGAACGCCGTCGCGAGATCCTCGCCGCCGTGCGCACCGTAAGCTCCGAGCTGGGCGTGTCCCACCTATCGGTATCGGCCGTGACCAAACGCGCCGGCTGCACGCGCTCGCTGTTCTACCACTACTTTGCCGATATGGACGCCGCCGTCACCGCCGTCATGGACGAGGCAATCGACGGTTTTATCTCCGAGCTCGAGCAGTGGAATGCCAGCCGCACCGTCGGCGATATCGAGGGCGCACTCGACACCGTCGCCCCGCTCTTTAAGCGCCTGGTCGCCAGCGGCCACGAACTGCCGAGCACGCTCACCTCGAGCAGCGGCGCGCTCTACGGCGGCTTTTTGCACAACGTGGTTCAGCGCGTGGCGCAGTATATCTGCGACACCACCGTGGTGGATTTTGTCGCCCATCATGAGCTACGCATCGACCATGTCTACGAAACGTTCTACACCCTCATCATGGGGTTGTTGATGTATATCCGCACGCACCCCGATGTGCCCGACGAGACGGTCAAGGAAATCATCGCCTCGACACTCCACATCGAGGGCTACACCGCCAAGTATCCGGAGCGCAAGCCCCAGAACTGACGACATTTGGCCAAATTGCCCGCGATTGGAAGAGGGGCCGCGGGCTCATGAAAGGAGAGCAGCATGCTGTTCGATGTTTGGGGTAGCGATACCCTTATCCACTGGCTCGGCTGGGCCATGGTTTTTATTGGCCTAATCGTGCTCAACGAGGTCGGCCGCCGCACCAAGCTGGGCGCAGCCATTATCTTTGGCGTGGCTCCGCTTGCCATGACCATCTACTGCATCGCCATCGCCGTCGGCGTGTCGCAGGGTGCCGAGTGGGCGCTCACCAACCCCACCCACGTGTACCAGAACAGCTGGTTCCACTACGCCAAGGTGTACGCGGCGCTCGCCGGCTGCTGGGGCTTCATTGCCATTAAGTACCAGTGGGGCAAGATCGGCAAGGCGCACTGGTTCCGCGCATGGCCGTTTGTGATCGTCGCCATCAACATCATGATCGCCGTCGTGTCCGACTTTGAAAGCGCCTATCACTTCTTTGTCCTGGGCGAGTCCACCTGGGTCACCTCCGAAGGTGCTACGCAGCTAGCCGGTTGGAACAACGTGTTCAACGGCATCGCCGGCATCATCAACATCTTCTGCATGACCGGTTGGTGGAGCGTCTACGCCAGCGAGGACAAGACCGATATGCTGTGGCCCGACATGACCTGGGTCTACATCATCGCCTACGATATCTGGAACTTCTGCTACACCTACAACTGCCTGCCCACCCACTCCTGGTTCTGCGGCTTTGCGCTGCTGCTGGCGCCCACCGTCGCCGCCTTTATCTGGAACAAGGGCGGTTGGATCCAGAACCGCGCCTTTACGCTGGCCATTTGGTGCATGTTTGCCCAGGTGTTCCCCTACTTCCAGGAGGAGTCCATCTTTGTGACGCACTCCACGCTCGACGCAGGCGCCGCCACCGCGGTTTCGGTTGTCGCACTGATCGCCAACATCGCCGCCATCATCTACATCGCCTACCGCGCCAAGAAACTCGGCCGCAACCCCTACAAGCAGGATGTCTTTGAGGGCACCAGCGATTGGGAGAAGGCCACCGCTCGCCGCGCCAAGGTCGATTACGCGCACGCCGAGTAACGCGCCTGACGCAAACATCGCTTGAGCACGAAGCCGCATAGCCGGCTCCGCGCAACTCAAGGCACTGCAGAGCCCCCGGAATGTGATTCGTTCGCGTTCCGGGGGCTTTTTGCTGCCGCGAGGATGCGACTGAACGATGCGCTCGGGTTAAATCGGATCTTAAATTTCGCATGCGCTTTATATGGCTCCATTTTTGGGTACAGTGTTGTCCCGATATTGAGCTTGGGGGATATATGAAAGATGAGACGATGGGCCAAGAGGATGCGGCCCAAGATGCAGAAGCGTGTGCCGAGGCCCTGGAGAGCCTAGACCAGATCACACTAGACGAGCTCTCGTTTAGCGATTCGGCCGTCGACGCGCAGGACGAGGCACACGAAGGCACCGAGGACGAAAACAGCGACGCCAAAGACGCTCCTGACGAAGCCGAAGCCGAAGAGGACGATAGCGAGGCCGACGACCAACCCGAATCCGACACGAGCGAGGAAACCATCTTGCTCGACAGCTTGCCGGCCGAAGATTCGCTGACCCGCGAGCTTCCCGGCCTGGGGTCCGCGCCTGCCGTGGACGAGACCATCGCCATGGGCGATATTCCCCTACCGTCCGTTCCTTCGGCACGCGAAGCCGAGGTTCGTCATCGCAAGATGCCGCCCAAGCGCCGCAACCTGATGGTTGCCGGCGTTGTGGCCGTCGCGCTCGTCGCCGGCGGCACAGGCTACGCAGCCTGGAACGGATACCGGCAAGAGCAGGCTGCCATCACCGCCGCCAATGCCCACACGATGATGTCGGTGCAGATTGGCGTACATGCCGCGGGGCTCGACTGTTCCGCCGGCTCCAAGATTCCCGTACAAGTGAGTGGCCAGGATTCTGACGGATCCTCCGTGAGCGAAACACTCTATGTTGACGAGCACGGCCGTGGCATTAAGCTGCTGCCCGGCGATTACACGCTCTCCATTGCTGGATCCCCCATCGCGGAAGACGGCACCATCTACACTGTCCCGACCACCAAGGCGCAGGTCACCATTAAGAGCGATGGGCAGGATTTGAGCGCCCAGGCCACCTTTAAGCTCAAGGTGCCTTCGGCCGACACGGTGACTGACGACCAGATCGATGCCGCCGCCAAGTATGCCGAGGAGGGCGGGGTGAGCTCCGCCGCGGTCGCCAAGGTGCTGCAGCAGGCGGCGACCACGCGCCGCGACGCCGCTGCCAGCGCCGTGAGCGCACGTGAGGCGC
>CAJLCM010000037.1:0-19781 GCA_905205145.1 uncultured Collinsella sp. | reverse complement strand
GCTGGGCTGATGTGGGGGCGCGTGGCTGTTGCGGGCCCTGGTCCCGGCGGCGGCCTCGGCGCTGCGCGCCTGCTGCCTTGGGTGACTTTGGGGTCGATTGGGGTTGTCTGCACAATTCGCGGTATTATGTTGCGGAGTTTTGAAAGGAGCCGCTGGTGGTCACGACGACGTTTGCTTCGCCTTTGGGCGAAATCTTGCTTGCCGCTGATGGCCGCGGTCTGACGGGGCTTTGGTTTGAGGGACAGGAGCATTTTGGCTCCACGCTTCTCAAAGAAGATCCTGAACATGTTGAAGGCGCCGATGCAGTTTCTGGTGCTGGCGGCATGTCGTCGGTGAGTCCTGCAAATGGTGCGGCTTCTTCGGTGCTTGAGCGTTCGTGGGCTTGGCTGAATGCTTATTTTGCAGGGCAGGAACCTCGGTTTACGCCGCCGTTGCATTTGATTGGCACGGCGTTTCAGCGTGAAGTTTGGTACGAGCTGCTTTCTATTCCGCGTGGCGAGGTCGCTACGTATGGCGAGATCGCCCAGCGTGTTGCGGCTCGACATCGTGTGCCGGGAAATGAGACACCCGTTGTGTCTCCCCGTGCCGTGGGGGCCGCGGTCGCTCGCAACCCTGTTTCGATTATTGTGCCATGCCATCGCGTGGTGGCGGCCGACGGCTCGCTTAACGGATATGCCGGCGGGCTTGATCGCAAGGAGTGGCTGCTTCGGCTTGAGGGCGCGTACGAGGAGTAACACTCGAGCGCTTTGCATAGCCAAGATGCCGTGAAAGAACGGGACATGCTTTCCGAATGGAGGCTCAGACGGAAACTACGTCCCGGAATTCCGTTTTAAAGCGGGATGCGCTTTCCGAATGGCGTTCCAAGCGGAAACCGTGTCCCGGAATACAGCCTCAGAGTGGGACACCGTTTCCGGCTGAGACCACCTGCCTGGACATCGATCTACGCCCGCTCCTGCAGGGCGTAGATGGACTTATCCATGTTGAACAGGTAAGCCACAACGCAGACAATAATGAACATCGGCAAGTTACCAAAGCCGAAGACTTCGCAGCCAATAAGGATGGGTGCGAGCAGCGTATTGGTGGCGCTGCCAAAGACGGCTGCGTAGCCCAGTGCGGCGCAGAGCTCGACGGGCATGCCGAGTTGAGCCTCGTTATGGCGACATCTGGGTAACAGAAAGGCCCGCGTTCCTCAGAGGCAAGATAGGAAATTCTGCTTCTGAGGTAGATCTCAATTCTGCCGACCGCACTGCCGACCGCATCAAACATTAACTGCCGGAGGGCTCGGTCAAATTCATACGTGTAGATGATGGTTTCGAATGTTGTGCCTTCGCGAAAGATGGTAATCCCGGACTTGCATTTGGTTTTGTAGGGAAACCAGTAGGCCGACAGTCTGTAGTGGTTGGCTTCGACCAAAGCTCGCTCGAGTTCGCTTTGATCAGAGCACTTAAGACCCTTGTTTTCTGCCAATAGTGCTATTTGTTCGTTGATGGATATCCGCGACTTCTGGTATTTCATTAAGCCTCTTGATAGAAAAAGAGCTGGAGTTGCGCATCGTTGAGAGGCTTTCCAGCTTTAGCAAAACAAACTTATAAGATGCGACGGGCCGCGTCAAGATAATTACCGGACGGCCTAGGAGGCGGCTGGTTGGCTGGCTTAAAACCCAGCGCGTGAAATGACGCTCCACGCTATTCAGCGCGCTTGATAGGATGACGAACCACAGTCTTAAGTTTCTCCGGCGCACACTTGCGTGGATCGGAAAGATAGATTTCGTGATGTAAACGGGTGTCTGAGAAGTCGGGGACATAGCCCTGCTCGGTCGCATATTCATGCATGGCGTCTACGGTTGCCGGCTCGCTGTCGTAGGGTCCGGTATGCATGCATTGAACGCAGAGACCCTCGTCAACTTTAAGCAGCTCGACGGCAGAAAAGTCCAGTTTCTTTTTGGCCGTGGCTTCCGCGACCGCCCAGTCAAAGTCATCCTGAGTGACGAAATCGGGCAGGCGGATGCACGAGATAAAGTTGAAATCGTCCTTGCGTACATAATCGATGTCGCCGCTCGGGGAGTCTTGCCACCAGAAGCCCTCGAGCGGCGGTACCATAAAGTCGAAATAGCCCTCGATACTCCTTGAGCCTTTCTTTGACATCTTGACGGTATAGGCGATGCCGTAAAGCATCGGCAGGGCATTTTGATACTCGCCACCTTCGGTATTTGGGTCGCCCTTTCCGCGAACGGCAACGTAGCTCATAGGCGGGACAGTTACGATACTCGGCTTGCTTGCAGGTTTGTAGAACTCCTTGCATACCTTCTTAAAGTCGAACGCCATGTTGGCCGCCTTTCTGCGTATTGGTCTGCTTAGATAGCTGGATCATATCATAGAAACGAACAGCTGTTCGAATGATTTGGCTGACAGACTGAGATGCGTGCGTTGTGTTTGGCGGTCGGCCCGACCCAATCGATGATTTCTCTGCCTCCCCGGCGCCTCGTCTATAGCTGCCGTTTCCCCATATAAAACCTGCCAAAATGAACCTGTCCCTTTTTGGTCGGTGCGAAATGGGTAATACTAAAGAGTTATCCGACCAGATGGGAACCGATCGATGGCCTATATCGAATTTAAAGACGTCATCAAAGCATACGGCGAGGGCGATGCCCGCATTCACGCGCTCGACGGCGCGAGCTTTACCGTTGAGCGCGGTGAGCTCGCCATCATTCTGGGTGCTTCGGGTGCTGGCAAGACCACGGCGCTCAACATTCTGGGTGGCATGGATACGGCGACTTCCGGCACCGTGACGGTGGACGGGCGCGACGTGAGCTCCGCCAACGAGGCTCAGCTCGTGGAATACCGCCGCGCCGACGTGGGCTTTGTCTTCCAGTTCTACAATCTGGTCCCCAACCTGACGGCGCTCGAAAACGTTGAGCTCGCAGCTCAGATCTGCCCCGATTCGCTCGATGCCGAACAAACGCTTTGCCAGGTTGGCCTGGGCGAGCGCCTCGCCAACTTCCCCGCGCAGCTTTCGGGCGGCGAGCAGCAGCGCGTGTCCATTGCCCGCGCACTGGCAAAGAACCCCAAGCTGCTTTTGTGCGACGAGCCCACGGGCGCGCTTGACTATAAAACCGGCAAGCAGATCTTGCAGCTGCTACAGGACACTTGCCGCAAGCAGGGCATTACGGTCATCATCATCACTCACAACTCCGCGCTAGCACCCATGGCCGATCGCCTGATCCGCTTTAAGAGCGGTCGCGTGGAGAGCGAGACGGTCCAGCAAAATCCCGTGCCTATCGAGACGATCGAGTGGTAGCGCCCATGGATCAGGACCGCCAAAACAGCCTACGCCGCGACGTGCAGAACACGGAGCGCGAGCAGGATTATACGACCTACCGCACTGCCCAAAGCTCAAACGATATGGTGCCGACGGTTTTTCGCCGTGGCATCTACCGCACAATCCGAGGCAGTCTTAAGCGCTTCTTGTCAATCGTGGTCATCACCGCGCTTGGCGTGAGCGTGATGTGCGGCCTTAAGGCGGGTTGCGAGGACCTGTGCGATTCGGTTGACGCCTACTTCGACCAGCAAAATGTCTATGACATTAACGTGCAGTCGACCTATGGCCTGACTGACGATGATCTCGACGCCATCCAAGAGGTCGATGGCGTCGAAACGGCCGAGGGCATCTACACCGAGACCGCCTACACCGCCGTGGGCACAACGCGCGAGCGCGTGGTCGTGCAAAGTCTCTCCAAGGAGAACATCGATCAGCCGGTGCTCGTGAACGGCGATTTGCCCGAGAGCGCCGATGAAGTCGCGGTGACTTCGAAGTTCCTGAAGGCTTCGGGCAAGAAAATCGGCGATACGGTGAGTTTTGCCGCCAATGACGCGAGCTCGTCGAACCAAAGCGCCAAGGATCAGTTTGCCGCGGACGATTACACCATTACGGCCGAGGTCCTCGATCCCACTGATGTGAGCTCCGACTCGACAGTTAACGCCTTTCGCGCTGCTTCGGCGGCGGACTATAAGTTCTATGTGAGCGAGGACGCCGCGACATCTTCTTCCTACTCCGCGGTCCACGTGATCGTCGAGGGAGCCAAGAGCCTCAACTCCTATTCGGATGCCTACGCGGCAAAGATCAATGAGGTCAAGGGCAATATCGAGAAGATCCGCGAGGAGCGTGAGAAGGCGCGCGCTCAGGAACTGACGGTCGACACGCCGGCAAGCTTGGATGCGGCCGAGCGCCAGGCGAATATGCTCTTTGGGATTGAGCAGGACAACATCAACCGCATGGCCGAGGGCAGCGACGAGCGTGCGCAGGCGCAAGCCGACCTGGACCAGCGTCGCGCCGCCGCCGACCAGCAGTTTGCCGATGCCCGCGCCGAGCTCTCTGACCTTGGTGAATGCACCTGGTACATCCAGGACCGCGGCAATATCGCAAGCTACTCGAGCGTGGAGAGCGATAGCTCGTCAATTGAGGCCATCGCCACGGTGTTCCCGTTCATCTTCTTTATCGTTGCCGTGCTCATCAGCCTCACCACCGCTACGCGTATGGTCGAGGAGGAGCGCACGCTCATCGGCCTGTATAAGGCGCTCGGTTATTCGCGCGGACGTATCCTGTCCAAATACGTGGACTATGCGCTGTGGGCTTGTCTGATCGGCGGCGTGCTCGGCAATATCATCGGATTTGTGGGCCTGCCGCTGTTCCTGTTTACGGTGTTCGACGACATGTACTCGCTGCCCCAGATGCTGCTTTCGTACGACATCGTGTCGTCGATTGTGTCGGTGGCGCTGTTTGCCGTGGGCGTGGTGGGCGCCACGATTGTTGCCTGCCGCCACGAGATGGCCGAGACCCCTGCCTCGCTCATGCGCCCCAAGGCCCCGCGCGCTGGCTCGCGCATCTTGCTCGAGCGCATCGGCTTTATCTGGCGCCGCATGGGCTTTTTGAACAAGGTGGCGGCGCGTAACCTGTTCCGCTACAAAAAGCGCGCCTTTATGACCATCTTCGGCATCGCGGGTTGCACCGCGCTTGTGATCTGCGGTATGGGTATTCGCGACACGTCGGTCGCGCTTTCGCCCAAGCAGTACGGCCACATCACACGCTACGATCTGCTGGCGGTCGCCAATCCCGACGATTTTTCGCAGACGTGCGCGGCATTGGATGAGCGCAGCGCGGCCAATGATTCCAACGTGACCGTGACTTCGACGCTGCCGATTATGACCGACAACGTCACCTTTACATTTGGCGGCAAGAGCGAGACCGTGCAGCTGATCGTGGTGCCCGATGACCGCACGGGTGACTTGGGCGATTACGTGCGCCTGGAGGATGAGTCCAAAGAACCGCTCGCCCTGCGTGACGGGGACGTGTATTTAAGCAAGAGCTCGCAGCTGGTGCTGGGAATCAAGCCGGGCGACACGGCGCACGTCCAGGATTCGTCACTCAACGTCGCCAAGGTCAAGGTCAGCGACATCTCGCTCAACTATCTGGGCAATACGCTTTATATGACGCAGGGCACCTATGAGCGCGCGTTCGGTCGAAGCGTGCGCCTTAACGGCGTCTTTGTACTGCTTAAGGGCTCATCTTCTGACCAGATTGCGTTTGGCAAGAATCTTAAGAGTGACGGCTGGCTTACGATTTCGAGCACGGCCGAACATTGGCAGAACTACGAGGCGAACTTTACGATTATCAATTCTGTCGTGGTGCTCGTGACCTTTATGGCGGCGTGCCTGTCGTTTGTGGTGGTGTTTACGCTGTCCAACACCAACATTTCGGAGCGCGAGCGCGAGCTGGCGACCATTAAGGTGCTGGGCTTCCGCCGTGGCGAGGTGCACCACTACGTCAACAAGGAGACGTTGATCCTCACGGCAATTGGCGCCGCGCTGGGCGTGCCACTGGGCGGCTTGCTGGCCGAGAGCTTTACCTACATTTTGCAGATGCCGTCGCTGTACTTTGACGTCGAGGTCGAGCCGCTAAGCTACGTGCTTGCCGTGGTGCTTTCCTTTGGCTTTACGTTTATCGTCAACCTCGCCACCAATCGTACCCTCAACAAGATCGACATGGTCGGCGCCCTCAAAAGCGCCGAGTAGCCTGCCAAAAAGGGACGGGTTTATTTTGGCAGGTTTTATCGGGGCAAACGCCGGACAACCATTAGGTGGCCCGGCGTTTGCCCCGTTTTGCTGGGGATGTTTGTCGTTCAGCGCTCTTACTGACCAATCCAGTGTTGCGCATAGCTCTTAATGTCCTCGGTAAAACCGTCAAGGTCGTCAAGGGTGATCACGCTGTCGATAAGCAAATTGGCTATCTCGCGGTGCATTGTGCTGCGGCGAATGTTGTTTGAAATTACGCCCGAGGACAGCTTGTCTCTATTGAGGCGCTCTTCTAGTGCCCAAAATCTACTGGACGCTTCGCTGTCGCCGTTCAGCATCTCAACGTACTGGCCGATGAGCTTTTCCATATAACGTTCTTGCCATTGGGGAAGCATTTTCTTAAACAGCTTCCAGTCGCTTTCGGCTACGTCGCGCATATGTCCTCCGCTCGTCAAATGGGCTTTCCATTTGCCTTTCATTCTATTTGGTTTTCGCTCGCAGGTGCGGATGAGAGGCTCTCTTAGCCTTCGAGATTGGGCTTGAATGGGTCGTATGCCACAAAACGGGCCTATCTACTACGTTAAATTGGATACCCTCAACCATGCCAGGAAAACGAAAAATAAAACCGCAGGTAGAAGGCCTGTCGATTTTCGAAAAAGGCGGTCATGGTCGGCCCCATCGAGTTAAACGTAGTAAATAGGCCCTTTTCTTGGCGCGCGGTCAGCTCAATGCTAATCTTCGTGCCGGAACTGACCCAGTTGTTTGTAAGTTGCGGTGATATACGGACTGTTTGGCGCTTTGGAGTCTCAAAACAGTCCCTATATCACCGCAACTTGGAAGGGGCGGGCGGTGTCGGATGAGTGGCGCTGGCTGGTTGGGGCGGTTTAGGCCTGTTTGCGGCACTTCCATTGTTTGCGACACCAGCGCATGAGCGCCTTTACGATGGGAATCGTGATGAGGATGATCCATGCAGGATGGGGCTGTCCCAAACAGAGCCACATGTAGAGGAACCATGCAATGGCGGCTGCTGGATAGACGCATTCAATGAGCTTTGACAAATGGCGTTGGTCGATAAAGTCGCCAAGCGCGTAATAGACGGGAATCAAAAAGACGAGGAAGAGCCCCGTAGCCCATGTGCCGTAGACGATGCCGAGCACCAGATAGGCGAGGGCGACAAGCGCGGGGAAGGGGAATTTGTTCCATGTACGTCCGACCTTGGTGTGGAAATGCTTGCCATGATGGTCGAGCTTGTCGTGTGCTTCCTTCCAGCTGGAAAACGTCTCGCCGTCGATGGTGACGGTGCCGTCGTCATTGGTATGCACGCTATGTCCATCGTCCTCAAGCGTATCGACATGCACGCCGTCCGGCCCCACATGCACCTCTTCGCCCTTGCGCTCGTTGGTCACATGGATGCCGCTCCAGCCAACATGGACTTCCTCGCCTTTATTGGGATCAATGACGTGGATGCCGCGCGCGAGGGAAATATCGACAAGTGGTTTGTCGCCGCAATCGGCGTGCTCAGTAGAAGCCTCAGCCTCCTCAGCCCTATCTGAAGCTTTGGCGCCGGCGTCGCTGTCCTGTGCCTCATCATCAGCCTGCGAGTCGTCAGTGCTATCCACTGCCTCCCCATACAACAGCTCATCCAGCGACACGCCATACAGCGCGGCGAGCGCAATAAGGTTATCGGTATCGGGCGAGGATTCGCTGCGTTCCCATTTACTGACAGCCTGACGACTCACACCCAGCTGGGCGGCAAGCGCCTCCTGAGAAAGCCCGGCAGCCTTGCGGCGATCAACGAGCCGCTGCGCCATCGCAAGATCCATGGCAGTTCCTTTCATGTGGTGACCGTAATCGAATGAGCCGAGTATGCCGAGAACAACCGGTAGCGACCACCATTTCTAGTTAGAATCTGCCCCAACCCTACCGCAACTACCGGTAGCAACCCCTAACGACCAGCCATTTCAGGACAAATGTCAGTGCTACTCTCAGCTAAGAGCCTGCAACATCCCAAAATCTCAGCCCACGCATCCGCAGCAAGAAGACGAATAACCTCGGCGAGTATGTAAACGCAGGGCCCTCCGACCCCGTCCGACGATTTCGATTGGCGACCTTTGACGGAGTCAAGGGAGGAGCCAAATCGAAATACGTCGGGCGGGGTCGGAGGGCCCGATGGGATGGATTTCGCCGAGGCTATTCGTCGCCGAAGCTGATGCCCAACGCCTTGGCCTCGCGCACCAGATCGCTCTGGGGGTCGACATACTTGAGCTTGCCGGCGACCTTCTCGAGCGGCATGTGGCACATCTTGCCGTCACGCAGGGCAATCATGTAGCCAAACTCGCCGCGCAGGCATCCCAGTGCTGCCTCGACGCCGCACTGGGTCGCAAAGATGCGGTCCTGGGCGTCGGGTTGGCCGCCGCGCTGCGTGTGGCCGGGGATGGCGACGCGGGTCTCGCGACCGGTCTTGGCCTCGATCTCCTTGGCGATGTCGTAGACGATCGACGGGCTCGTGCGCTCGGCAAGCTTCTTCTTGTACTCCTTCTTGGACAGCGCCGCGTCCTCCTTGGAGATGGCACCCTCGGCGACGGCTACAATCGTAAAGCGGCTGCCGGTCTCCATGCGATGCTCGATGGTCTTGATGACGTTATCCATGTCGTAGGGAATCTCGGGGATCAGGATGACGTCCGCACCGCCCGCGACACCGGCATACAGCGGAATCCAGCCAACCTTGTGGCCCATGATCTCGATGACAAACACGCGGCCGTGACTCGAGGCAGTGGTGTGGATGTCGTCGATGCACTTGGTGGCGACGTCGATGGCGCTCGTAAAGCCAAACGTCAGCTCGGTGCCCCAGGTGTCGTTATCGATGGTCTTGGGCAGGGCGATAACGTTGAGGCCCTCTTCGCGCAGGCGGTTGGCGGTCTTGGTGGAGCCGTTTCCGCCCAGCATAAACAGGCAGTCGAGCTGCAGCTTGTGATAGGTGTGGACCATCGCCGGCACCTTCTCGACGCCGTCAGCCTCGGGAATGTCCAGACGCTTGAACGGTGTGCGGCTCGTGCCCAAGATGGTGCCGCCGCGGGTGAGGATGCCGCTAAAATCGGCGGGCGTCATGACATGGAACCTGCTGTAGATAAGGCCCTGGTAGCCGTCCTCAAAACCGTAGATCTCGATAGGTTCTTCGCTATTGGTCATAAGCGTTTTGACGATGCCGCGCATGGTGGCGTTGAGCGCCTGGCAGTCGCCGCCACTAGTAAGAAGACCGATCCTAAGCATGGTGAATCCTTCCGGGCAAGTTATAACATGCGCATAAGTTTACCCCCGCACACTGTTGATACGGGGGTAAAACGTGTTAGCTCAAGCGTATGGAAATGTAAGCAACGTCAGGGAACGTAAGGTCGACGGGCCTGGCTCCTTACAGTGCGAAGGCATCGACGTTGCCCCAGTGGCGGCGCAGCGTGACGGCGGCAGCGGGCTCGGTATTGTCAAAGACGACCGACCATTGCGTATTGCTGGTGATGTCTTCCGGATTGGGCTCTTGGGCTGCGGCTCGCAGGGCTTCCCAGGCAATCGTTTCGTCCTGGGCGCCGGCATGGGCGTCGAGGACATCGGCGATTGCGACGGCGCGCTCTTTACCATGGCCCAGCTCGTCATTCTTTTGGTTGGGCAGCACTTCGTCGCCATAGCAGGCGTAGAAGTTCGTAACCTGGCGTACAGGAGTCGCTTTGAAAGCACGGTCCGGATCGCGCGGATCCCACTCTACTACGCGCGCGTCACCGGCGGCGTCGTTGATAAAGAAGTGGTAATCGCGTCCTGCCATGGAGTGCATGTCGTAGGCGGAAAGCAGGTCGACAGCTTCTTGCGTGGTGGCGGCACGGTCGAGCACCAGACGGATGGCGAGCGAGGTATTGATGACGGGGCGTTGCGTGTCCTGGTCACAGGGCTTGGAATCCAGGGTGAGTACGGCAATGGACACGCCGCATTCGTTAACACCGTCGAGCTGGGCAAACGGGCCCATGAGTGCGGCGGCGCGTCCGGCGACGGAGTCAAGCGGAGTGTTGGCGCCCAGGTTATTGAGGGCCGCAAAGCCGATGGAGGCATAGCCGCCGCGTGGGTGATTGCGCACCAGCAGCGCCGAGGTGTCGTCCTTAAAGTCGTAATTGCGACCGGTGCGCACGCGGCCTTCGGCATCTACGGCGACAAAAGCGCTGCAGGCAAACTGGGGCGCCCGGACATGTACCGGCACACCGGGCAGCACCTGCGCCACCACGGCATCGATGTAGGCCTGGTCGTCGCGCACGCCAGCGGCGATGATGCGATCAAGATCGTAGTCGTAGGCGATGTCGATTGCGTACAGGTCATAGCTATCCGCGTAGCCGGTCAAGCGTTTGAGCGACGCGGCGGACTTGATTTGCTTGTGATAAACGATACCGGTGGCAGCGGCAAGGCCGACGGCGACTCCCGCGACACCGCAGGCGATGGCAATGTTACGTGGCTTCATGACGGCTCCTCTCGTCCTGTTAGCGTAATTGTCGCAAAAGGTGCACGGGCATGATGGCTCAACTTGGCGAGCGGCGCGGGATTAAACACGGAATGAAGAGTGCGGCGCTGGCGCGGCGGGGTATGCTGGAAGGGACCATCAACCCAGCGAAAGGGGAGAGCATGACGGATCAGGAAACGCCCGAGCGCGCGCATGTGACGGCCGATGATATCGAGGCCGCCAACGACCTCATTGACTTTATCGAGGCATGCCCCAGCATGTTCCATACGGCGGCGACCATTATGGCCGAACTCGACGAGGCGGGCTTTACCTACCTGCCCGAGAATGCGGCGTGGGATATCGAGCCGGGCGGTCGCTATTACACGCAGCGCAACACCTCGAGCGTTGTTGCCTTTAAGGTGGGCGAGGACCTGGCCGCGACGTGGGGCGAGGACGGCGTTGCCGGCGACTACCATTTTCAGCTGACGGCGTCGCACAGCGACTCGCCGACGTTTAAGGTTAAGGCCGTGCCCGAGCTCGACGGCGCGGGCGAAACGCTGCGCCTGAACACCGAGGCCTACGGCGGCATGATCGACTACACCTGGTTCGATCGTCCGCTGGCGCTCGCGGGGCGCGTGTTGGTGCGCGAGGGCGACCGCATCGAGAGCCGTCTGCTCGCTACCGAGCGCGAGGTCGCTATTATTCCGAGCCTTGCCATCCATATGAACCGCGGCGTCAACGAGGGCTTTGCGCCCAACCGCGCCGTCGACCTGTGCCCGCTCATCAGCGCCGGTGACCTTAAGCAGGGAGATTTTGACGCCCTGATCGCTGATGAACTGGACGTTGAGCCCGAGCAGATCCTGGGCCGCGATCTGTTCCTGGTCAATCGTCAGGATGCGCGCATTTGGGGCTGGGCCGACGAGTTTATCTCGACGCCCAAGCTCGACGACCTGGCATGCGCCTACACCTCGCTGCAGGCATTTTTGGGTGCCGAGAACGCGCACGACGTTTCGGTCTTCTGCTGCTTTGATAACGAGGAGGTTGGCTCCGAGACCAAGCAGGGCGCCATGTCGACGTTCTTGGCCGATGCGCTGCGCCGCATTAACGGCTCGCTGGGCTTTGACGACGAGTCGTACCATCGTGCACTTGCCGCATCGATGCTTGTAAGCTGCGACAACGCACATGCCGTGCACCCCAACCACGCCGAGAAGTGTGACGCCCGCAACCAGGTGGTGCTCAACGGCGGTATTGTCATCAAGGAGGCCGCCAACCAGCACTATTGCACCGATGCCTTTAGCCGCGCGGTGTTCCAGGCCATCTGCGATGACGCCGACGTGCCCACGCAGGCCTTCGCCAACAAGAGCGATATGGCCGGCGGCTCCACGCTCGGTAACCTGTCCAATATGCAGGCGAGCATGCATGCCGTGGACGTGGGCCTGCCGCAGCTTGCCATGCACTCGAGCTACGAGACCGGCGGCGTGCGCGACGTGATGTACGCCATCCGCGCCCTCACCGCCTTCTACGAGCGCAACCTAACCATCAACGGCGCCGAAAGCGTGGAGCTCTAAAACCTACCAAAAAGGGGCAGGTTCATTTTGGCAGGTTTTATCTGGACGAATGCAAAGGGTGAAACCGAACTAGATCGGTGATACGTAGCCGCCGAGGTGCAGTGTGCCTCGGCGGCTTTTTGTGTACAGAGTACTGCTAATGCTTATAAATGCTATACATGCTTTACGTATCTACCATAGAGTTTTATGATGATTGTAAAGTATTAAGGAGAGGTCATGACCACAACAGCCGCTCAGATCAACGTACGTCTCGATGCCGATCTTAAAAGGAATGGGGACGCCGCTCTCTCCAGGGCCGGTATGACGCCGAGCCAGGCGGTGCGAGCGCTCTGGCGGCTTGCAGCGTCGCTGGCCGATCGCCCCGGTGCGCTCGAGGATATCCTGCTGCCTAGTCGTGCCCGGGCGGAACAGCGCGAGCGCGAAAAGGCCGCCAAACGTAAGCTCGAGCTCATGGATCAGGGGTCGAAGCTGTTCGCTGCCGCTTGCCGTGAGTCGGGAATCGATATGGTCAAGGCTCAGCCATCGGACGACGAAGAGCTCAAACGGAATGCCTATGCGGATCGCTATGGCGAGGAGATGAGCTGGCTCTATGAGTGAGGCTCCAAGGCGCATCTTGGTTGACACCAACGTGTGGCTCGATTACTTCATTCCCTCACGACGTGGTCGTTCGGTGGCGATTGAGTTTTTACGCGATGCATGCACGGCGCAGGTGGATTTGCTGTATGCGGCGACATCGTCCAAAGATCTGTTCTATTTGATTTCGAGCGAACATAAGGCGTGGTATCGGCGCGAGCATGGCTCGCTATCCCAAGATGCCGCCGTGGCGGCGACATCACTTGCATGGGATTGCCTCGACGTGTTGTCGCAATTTGCCACGCCGGTACCCTGCGACCTGAGTGACATATGGATGGCGAGCAGGCAGCGTGAGCTCCATAGCGATTACGAAGATGATTTAATCATTGCGGCAGCGATACGCGCCCAAGCAGATTTACTGGTCACCAACGATGTCAAGCTCTGTTCACACGTACCCGTCGCAGCAATGAGCGCAGAAGACGCAAAGAATTACTTAGCAACGCTCTAGCAGTTTGAAGACCCTGCAGATCGAATAAAAGTCAGCGAGAGCCCACAGGTAGGGCCGCGCCAGCAAAGCGCCGCAGGTTGAATAAAAGTCAGTGAGAACCCGCCAGAGTGAGCAAGGTGCCTTGAAAGAGGAGGGCATTGACCTTCTGGTCATGCCCGACGATTGAAAGGCAGATTGCCGCTCTGGCGGGCTCGCAGCGTCGACCGGTCCGCCGTTCGTTAGAACGGCGGAACCCTAATGTTCGATCCAGCAGCGCAGGGTCTCGCCAGCCTGCAGGTGACGCAGATTCTCTGCGGCAATGTCGACCACATTGTTGAGCGTGGCTGCCAGGTGAAACCAACCGGAGACGTGCGGCGTGATGAGCATGTTGGGTGCATCCCACAGTGGGCTTGTCTCAGGCAGCGGCTCGGGGTCGGTGACGTCGACCGCGGCGCCGGCGAGATGACCCGACTCCAGGGCGGCAACCAAGTCGTCGGCGACCACAAGATCGCCGCGGCCGCCGTTGGCAAAGAAGGCGCCCGGTTTCATCGCGGCGAAGAACTCGGCGTTCGCCAAGCCGCGGGTCTCGGGCGTGCTGGGCATAAAGGATGCGACGACGTCGGCCTCGGCTAGTCGCTCGGACATGCCGTCCATGCCGTCCATGTCCTCAAATACAATGGGGTAGACGAGCGGATGGCGCTTGATGCCGCGGACGTGCGCACCCATGTTGCGGCAGAGCGTGGCGAAGTGGCCACCGATATCGCCCGCGCCCAGCACCAGCACATTGGCGTTTTTGAGCGAGGTGACCGGCCCCAAATCCTCCCAGCGATGCTCGCGCTGCAGGTCCTGGTAGCCGGGCAGGCGCTTCATCATAGACAGCACCATGGCAAACATGTGCTCGCTCACGGCCTGGCCGTAGGCGCCGATTGAGCAAGACAGCTTGGCTTCAGCCGGCACGGTGCCGGCGGCGAGATAGTCGTCATAGCCGGCGGTCTGCAGTTGCAGCAGCTGGAGGCGCTCGCATGCGGTCAGCAGGGAAGGGTCTATGTTGCCCAGGATCACGTCGGCATTGGCGACCTGTTCACGCGTGATGGCGTCGGAGCTCGTGTAGATAAAGTCCTCGCCCGGAGCGCTCGACTCAAGAATTGCGCGATGGCGGTCGTTGACGGGCAGCAAAACCAGGATGTTCACAAGCAGTCCTTTCCGCTCGACCTGCCAAAAAGGGACAGGTTTATTTTGGCAGGTTGTATCAGGCAAAACGTTATAAAAACGCCGGGCTACGCGATGGTCAACATATCCATCGCGTAGCCCGGCGCATCCACAGCTACCAGCTCAGCAGCTCGTAACCATCCTCGGTCACCACGAGCTGTACCTCGCACTGGGCCGAATCGCTGCCGTCCTTGGTGCGCACGCACCAGCCGTCACCCTTGCTGATCTTGATGTCGGGCGCTCCGGCGTTGACCATGGGCTCGATGGTAAAGACCATGCCCGGAGCCATGATGGTGTCCACATCGGGCGCCTCGGTGGTAAAGCCCACAAACGGGTCCTCGTGGAACTCCTTACCGATACCGTGTCCGCCGTACTCGCGCACCACGCTAAAGCCGGCGTCCTCGACCGTCTTTTGCACGGCCTCGGCCATCACGGACAGCGGTAGCCATGGCTTGACGGCCGCCAGACCCGCCTCCACGCTGGCGCGGGTGACGTCGACCAGGCGCTGGCGCTCGGCCGAGACCTCGCCGATGCAGAACATACGGCTCGAATCACTAAAGTAACCGTCCAGGATCGTGGAGCAGTCCACGTTGATGATGTCGCCCTCGTGCAGCACATCCGTATCGCAGGGGATACCGTGGCAGACGACGTCGTTGATCGAGGTGCACACGCTCTTGGGATAGCCCTCGTAGTTAAGATCGGCCGGCGTGCCGCCGTGCTCGACGGTGTAGTCGTAGATCATCTGGTCGATCTGGTTGGTGGTCATGCCCGCGGCGATGTGTTCGCCTACGTAATCGAGCACACCCACGTTGATGGCGGCCGAGCGCTTGATGCCCTCGATATCGGCGGGCGTCTTGTAGAGCGTGCGGGGCAGAACCTCCCAGCCCTCTTCCCACAAGCGCTCGAGGCGCTCATCAAAGGCGCTATGGCATTTCTTATATTTTTTGCCGCTGCCGCACCAGCAGACGTCGTTGCGGCCGGGCACGGGTCCATTGTCAAACATGGCTAACTTCCTTTCATTCGCAGCTAGTATAGCCCACTCACAGGGCAGCTGCGCGCTAGTAGCTCACCTGGCAGGGAATGCCGAGGGCGCGCACGCGCGCGGCGATGGCGTCGAGGGCCTCGGGCGCTGCTTTGGCAAGGCCGGCGACCGGCGTCTCGCGAGCCACCGTGTAGATGGTCGCTTCTTGTGGGCGAATGCGCTCAAGTGCCGCGAGCCAGGGGGCAACGTACTCCTCGCCGGTGTTGTCGATGGGCTTGCCCAGATACTCACCGGTCAAAAAGATCGTCTGGATAATAACGTGACCGTCAAAGCTTGCGAACGTCTCAATCTGGTGCTCGACGTCGTAGGGGCCAACAGGCTGGTCGAGCAGCTGGATAAATGCCGGATCGACCGTATCGAGCTTGAGGATGTTGTCGTCGACCATCATGAGCGCATCGTGCACCTCGGGGCGGTCGGCGCGCGTACCGTTGGAGAGCACGGCGATTTTGGAGTTTGGGGCCAGCTGATCGCGCAGCGCGACGGCGCCGGCAATCGCCTGGGGAAACTCCGGTGCGGCGGTGGGCTCGCCGTTTCCTGCGAAGGTGATCACATCGGGGAGCTCGCCCTCGGCTGCCATCTCGCGCAGCTTTGCCTCGAGCGCGTCGAGTACCACGGCAGCTGTGTTGTACGGCTCATGGCAGGGGCGCTCGGCGTTGAGGCCGTTTTCGCAGTAAATGCAGTCGAACGTGCAGATTTTGCCGCTGGCCGGCATCATGTTGACGCCGAGCGAGAGACCAAGGCGACGGCTGCGAACGGGCCCAAAGATGGGGCTGGCATTCAAAAACGTAGACATAGGCATATGCTCCTCAAGACAATTGTGCCTAAGCATAGCATCGGCTCCAAAGCAAGGTGCGGGCTCTTGCTTTACAAGTTTCGTTTTTTCACGTCGCCCATTATGCCGCGCCATGAAAAGCCTCGGGTCGGGTAAAGTTAATCTGTTAACAAGGTGTAAGGCAATGTGGGTCCATCCAACCGCGCTGACGTGCAACTGGATGAGCATTGATGATGGGGGCACAACATGAATTTTACGGTCGAGAATGCGGGCACCACGATTGCCTGTCGCGAATATGCCGGCCCAGATGTGTCGCCTGATGCTCCTGCCTTGGTGTGCGTGCACGGCGCTTGTGTCGACGGCACATTTTTCGACGGTATCGCTTGTGAGCTCAGCCGCAACTACCGCGTAATTGCCTACGACCGCCGCGGCTGCGGTGGCAGCAGTGATGCGGCAGACGGCAGCTATGATCTTGCCGCTCAGGCCGCCGACCTGCAAGCCGTGATCGAACACGTTGGCGCTCCGGCAAATGTGCTTGCGCATAGCGCCGGTACGTTGGTGGCGCTGGAGCTTCTTCGCACCGAACCCCATCTCGTCGCCCGTGCGATTCTGCATGAGCCGGCTGTGTCGGCCGAAGGCGTCGGCATGGGCGCAGCTCCGGTTTTGCTCGATATGATTGCGGCTGGAAAGGTTTCAAGGGCGCTCCGGCTTTTCTTGGGAGCCCTCGGCGACTTGGACCCCGAGGCTCCCGGGACGACCGAAGCGGAAGCCAAACATGCCCTGCGCAATGGTCGTTGCTTTATGGCAAACGAATACGGGATTACTATGACCTGCGCTCCCGATTGGGATAGCGTTCGCGCGTCGAAAACGGTGACCGCCGTGCTCCTGGGTGAGCTCTCGATTGGCACGCCTCGCGAGGCGGGCACAAGGGCGGCGGCTGAGCTTTTGGACTGTCCACTCGTAATGGTTCCCGGCGCGCACAACGGTCTGCGCGATCGCCCGACAGCGGCTGCCCAGACTGTCCGTGGCATCCTGGGGCTCTAGCACCCGCAATAACCAAAGCAGGCTTCACCCGCAAACGTTTCGGCCGTGTTAACAGATGCGCTCAAAACCTCACGTCTGCGGCTTCAATCGCGCCGTCTGCCAACTCATAAAAATGTAACAGCATTCACGTGCTTACCTGAATCGGCAAGGTGTTACCCTTGTAACATTTGGAACCCATCGCTACCATGCGAAACTATCGAAAGGGCCCCATATGCTCAATAATCACGAGGTCAATCTAACCGACGAGGAGGCTGCCGCTGAGGTCGCCCGCGTCGCGAAGACCTACCCCGTGGTGCGTTTGCTGTCGGCCGATCAGATTAAGAGCGAGCCTAACTGCCTGCTCGCCGGCAATCGGTGCCCTTGTCTGCGCCAGTCAAGTCTTGAGGCCTTGGCAGGTTCCGATGATGTATCGGAGCAGCTGCTCAATGATGGTACCGAGTACCGCGCTCGCCTGCGCCCTCTGAAGGTCGAGGGCGAGCCTCACGTCCTGCTGATGGTGCGTCCGATCGATGAGCAAGAGGCTGCAGAAGAGGACCTTGTCTACACCGACGTGCTGACGAGTGTGCGCAATCGCCGATATTACGAGGAAAAGCTCCGAAGCGCCCGCATGAATGCCGGCGTTGCGATGATTGACCTTGATGATTTTAGGGCCTTCAACGATACGTGTGGCCGTCATGCCGGCGACCTTGCACTCGGTGCTGTGGCGACAGCCATACGCAGCGGAATTCGTTCGACTGACGAGCTTGTGCGCTATGGCTGCGACAAGTTTGTGGTCGTCATGCCCAATATTCCCTCCGATGACTTCGCCCGTCGCCTGCATCAGGTATCCGAAGCCGTTCATTCCACGATTATTCCGGGCCATGAGTACGTGAGCTTGACGGCATGTGTTGGTGGCGTTCGCATTCATGGCGAGACGGTCGATGAGGGCGTTGGCCGTGCTGTCCAGTTACTGAGCCGCGCTAAGGCAAAAGCCGGTACGGTCGTGACCGATGCCGATTCCATCGAGGCCTTCCAAAGCGAAAAGCCTTTGGTGCTTATCGCCGATGACTCCGAGATGAACCGAGCCATTCTCAACGAGATGCTCAAGGACGAGTATTGCATCCTCGAGGCCGACAACGGTCGTACGGCGCTCGACATGGTCGACCGCTATGGCGATGAGTTATCGCTCGTGCTGCTGGACATTGTCATGCCGGGCATAAGTGGCTTTGAGGTGCTGGCCGATCTGTCGCGCCGATCGGGTATCGATAATCTGCCTGTCATCATGATTTCGAGCGAAGATTCCGATGATGCGGTTCTGCGCGCGTACGAGCTGGGCGCCTCGGACTATATCAACCGCCCGTTTGACTCCCGTGTCGTGCGCCGCCGTGTAAGCAACACCATCCGTCTATACGCCAAACAGCGCCGCCTGACGAACCTGCTGTCCCAGCAGTACAACGAGCGCGTCAAGAACAGTCGCATGCTCATCGACATCATGGCCGGCGTCATGGAGCTTCGCAACGGCGAGAGCGGCAGGCACGTTACGAATATCGAGAAGCTGACCGAGCTGCTGCTTGGCTGTCTGGTCCAGCGTAGCGGCACGATCTCCCTCGACAATGAGGAACGCTCTACGATTGCCCTGGCTTCGGCGCTGCACGATATCGGCAAGATGTCGATTGACGATGCGATTCTCAACAAACCCGGGCGCCTTACGCCCGAGGAGTTCGAGATTATGAAAACGCATACCACGATCGGCGCCGACATGCTGCGTGAGCTGGGCCGCCATCACGTCGGCAATGCGCTTATGGAATATGCGTACCAGATTGCGCGTTGGCACCACGAGCGCTGGGACGGCAAGGGCTATCCCGATGGCCTTAAGGGCGACGAAATTCCCATTGCCGCACAGGTGGTCTCGGTGGCCGACGTGTACGATGCTCTGACGAGCGTGCGTGTGTACAAGGATGCTATCCCGCACAAGGAGGCGATTCAGATGATCCTGGACGGTAAGTGCGGCACCTTTAACCCGCTGTTGCTCGACTGCCTGCTCGAGGTGCAAGACCGTATTGCCGAGACGTTGGCACGCCCCGCCGACGTTGTCGCGTTTCCCACGATTTAGTTTGACCAAAGGAGTTTTAATCCATGATTTCCATGCGTGAGGCGTATGAGAAGATCGGCGCAAATTATGATGACGCGTGCGCTCGGCTGATGGGCGAGGAAATGCTTGCCCGCTTTGCCCTCAAGTTTTTGGATGACGAGAGCATGGACAAGCTGGAGGCCGCCATGGCGGCAGGAGACGCCGAAGGTGCGTTTATGGCAGCGCACACGCTCAAGGGCGTGAGCCAGAACCTGGGATTCGATAATCTGTACGAGCCGGCGGTTGTGGTGACCGAAGCACTGCGCGGCGCCGATGCCGTTGACGGCGCCCGCGAGGGGATGCATGCGTTGCAGCAGCAATATGCGGCTACGATGTCGGCCCTGCGCGAAGCGGCTGAATAAGAGCTTGCGAGCCTTGGGTTGCGTGCCGGCCACATATAGGTAAAAAAGGGCGCCCCGCCGGACCATGTGGCC
>CAJLCM010000036.1:0-19958 GCA_905205145.1 uncultured Collinsella sp. | reverse complement strand
ATGCAGCAGGGGCTCTCAATGTTTTTATGTCCTGCTCATATCGTCTCTGCCGGCACCTGGGGACACTCCTTGGCGCACCAGAGCCGGTCGCCCAGGGATGGAGGGGCCATTTTGGCCCTTGGCAGTCAGTCGGGGCGAAACTAGAAGATCTTTCCGATTCGCGGCTGTTCATGCTTGTAGAGCATCTAAAACAATAGGATGTTATTCTGGAATATGCCGGGTGCGTGAACTTGCCTGTCTTAGCCTTAATAAGGTATAGGGGAGTTTGGCTCAGGGGTTCCGTCTTGTTCTTCAGCGCAGTATTGTGGGACAGATTTGCTGAGATTGGCGCCTTACACCGCAGAGCGCACGGAAGGCTCTCGATTTGTGTTCTGGCCCCAGAATACAGGGCCTGATACTTACCAACTGTGGCATGGATGTAACATCTGTAGAAATCAACCCTTTTGTTGTCGACCTTTGTAAGAAAAACACTGCCATCAACTCTTTGGATGACGAAACTAGGGTGCTTGAGGGGAGCCTTTACTCCCCTCTGAGAGATGACTCATGTTTTTCGCTTGTCGTTGTGAATCCTCCGTTACTGCCGATTCCGGATGAGATTCCTTATCCCTTCGTTTGAGATGGAGGACAATCGGGTCTGGATAAAACACTTCGTATTCTTAAGGGTGGCGATACGCATTTAGAGAAAAACGGTAAATACTGCTAATAGGGGTGACGACGATGGTGCAGGGGCGACCCGCGATGCTCTCATCAATACGTCGGATACTTGGGAAATCAGGTCTAGATGCATGTATGATGATGCTGTGTGGCTATTCAATTAATCCGCGTTCCGAATGGGTGCAGGGTATAGCTGCGACATCGTATGCTTTTGACCCGGCGCGATACTCAGATATTTCTGAGGCGGTTGACGAAGTTTATACGCACTATGCCGCGCAAGGCGTTTCGGAAGTTTGCACATCTACGTTACGGGCTTAGGTTTCTTCAAGCGAGCAGGCCGGTTGCGTTATTTCGAGCGATTTTTCTAGTCTAGACGACAAAAGGCAAAGGATTTGATGGGTATAAAACGCGGACGTTTGTGGGCGGATGCTCAAATCTATTGTGGCAATCGGGCGGTTGAAAAAGATATTTCAACCGCCCGATTGCCAGGTTCGTCGGAGGAGATGTCCGATTCCGACTCTCTTGTAGGAAGAGCTTGAGATCGTATTGGCCCAAGGCAATCTTAAAGCAGTCTCATTGGCAAATCTTCGCTCCTGTTGTGTTGAGGTGTAAGGTATCAGTGATTGATGTTTTGTGGCGGGTAGATTGGGGCCTTCCTTGATTCGATGCGTTCTCTCGAGGTTCATCAGAGCAAAAGGGGCTTTCGTCTTCATTGCTATCACGGTGATTGGAACCGCTCTCTCCTATGCCATGCCATACGTGAACGGGAAATTCTTAGATTTTCTTCTCGGTAACCGCAGCGAAAGAGACGCCGTACTCTTCGCGCTCCTGGTTGCGTCAATAGGAGTTTTCTCCACCCTCTTTACTTATTTTGCAGGAACACTTTCCATTCGCATAACCACGAGACTTTCCTTTGATCTTCTCAGGGAGGCCGTCTTGCGTTTTGAAAGAGACGATTACTTGGTGAGTCGGACCATCGATCCAGCCTATACAACGCAACGGATTATTTCCGACTCCAGCGTGGTCTCATCCTTCGTTTTGGCGAATTTTATCAGTGCGCCGCTGTCCATTGTAGCCATTCCCATCGTATTGCTTATCATATGGTCAATTGATTCAACTCTCGCGGTGTTTTCCATCATTCTCCTCATCGTGTATTTCTGTGTAATTACTGGGTTGAGGAAACTTTTGTATAGGGTCACGTATGAGAAGAAAGAGGCGGACAGCGCCTTTTACGCCGCAATTGCATCGCAGCTTAATCAGATTCTCAACATTCAACTGACATCTTCGTACGGCAAGAGCGAACAAGCGCTCGACGCTGGGTTTAAGAGCTATTTTCCCAAAGTTTTGCGCTCCGGAAAGCTATCATATTCTCTGACATCGCTCGATGGTCTTTTCGCAGCGTTGTTTCAAGCGGTGATACTTGTTGTTTCCGGAGTACGAATCATTAACGGAACTATGTCAATAGGCGAGTACACTATCATCGGTACATACTTCGCGGTTCTCTTTAAGACTTTGAAAAGTATGATGTCATTGTTCAAATCCTATCAGGACGCCAAAGCATCATGGGATAGGACGGCTATCGCG
Organism: uncultured Collinsella sp.; assembly: GCA_905205145.1. Lineage (GTDB taxonomy): Bacteria > Actinomycetota > Coriobacteriia > Coriobacteriales > Coriobacteriaceae > Collinsella. Next base: position 17,720 of record CAJLCM010000036.1, on the reverse strand, counting down.
ACGAGGGAAAAGGCGAGATCGGGGTGGAATCGGACCGATTTAGCTAAACTCGATGGAATAAATGACATTTCGGTATCTGATTTGGAATTCTCGGTTGCCCTTCCAGACGGATCTGTCCGAGGGGTCCTCGGCGGGTTTTCTTTCAAGTTTTCCGGTCCTGGTACATATTGCATAGTTGGGGAGAACGGAAGGGGCAAGACATCGCTTCTTTACTTGATGCTCGGGCTATACTCATCGAAAGGCAAAGTAAAATACAACGGCGTGCCAATCGAAGAATGCGACTTGGATTACATACGTGCGAGAGAGATATCGTGCTGCCCACAGTCGTGCTTCGCGCCGGACGAAACGGTGAAAGAGCTGTTAGAGTATTTCGACACGCCCTTTTCTTCCTATCACCGGGGTGTAGATGGCCTACTTTCGCTGGAAAACAGCGTGAAGGAGTTGCTCGGGAAACGTTGCTCCGCGCTTTCGGGCGGTGAGCTGCGCCGAGTGTACTTATGGTCGGCGATTTCACGCAAGTCGTCAGTTTTGGTACTCGACGAGCCCACGACTGGGTTAGACGCTGTAAGCCGCGCCGAGCTTGCGGCCTATGTTAAGCGCAACAAGCAAAGCCAGCTGATCATCGTTGTCTCTCACGATGACGAGATGGTCGGCGCGGTAGAAGGGGTAGTGGATTTAGGCAGCATGTACCAGGGTAAATGATGACAAGTGTAGTGCTACCCAACTGGCAGAGATAACAAAAAGGCGATGCAGATGCACGTAGCATTCAGGCGGTTCGGACTCGGTGCCTTCACGCCATCGCAACGCTTTCAGATATAGTTCTCGTTCTCTTACTAAAGGAAACTTTAGTCTACGTCATCTTGTCGAGACAGAGGTGAAGCGAAGTGTTGTCGCGACGTATCTTATTCCAGGTGGCTCAGTATCAGCGTGAGAATCGCACCAAAGTGTACTTACGATTCTCGTGTCCCACGGACAACATGAGCTGAGCATTGAGGTTCCACCCTTTGCTGCAACTACACGGGGTTGGACGGCAATGAATATGCCGGGCCGCATACCACGCGCAGCGGGGGTCCATGTCCCAGTATGTTGCCTACAGCAGCCTCGATGTCCACGCACACATCATCTCTGCCTTCGCGTTCAATCCATTTGCCGGAGAGTGCGAGGGTTGCCAGGCCGTAGAATTCGAGCCGAACAAATGAAATGCGGTATCAGCGCATAGGATTAAACTGACGATTGCTTTGCACTGAGAATACGCTTGGAAAGCCGCTATGGGTGGCGGCCCGGGTTAAATAGAGAAGCCCGTCCGATCACTTTCATGTGGCGAACGGTCGGGCTTCTTATTCCACTTGCCAATGCTCGGCTCATATTGGAAGAAAGCTACGCTAATGTTTGCGTGACACTCCTATTTTCTCCGAAGAAAGAGTCGGATAATGAAGAATAGAATTAAAAAAGGTGCCAGATATAACGCAAGTATAAAGGCTAATCCAACGAGACCTTGCAATAATGGCATAACTCCTCCCAGACACGAGATTTTGGTATTTGTTCCCATCTTATTCTGAATTGGACCAAATAGTTCCTAGCCACAAAACTACTCGTCAACTGGATCGCACCAATCTGCTGGCAAAACACAGCTTGATTCTTTATCGACATAGCACCAATCCGCAACAGGGCACTCGGCGATGTCGTAAAAATTGCATATATCAACTCCAAGACAACAAGGCTCAACGGGAGGATGTTCATTTGAACCAACAGGATGGATATGCTTCATAACAGCTCCTCACCTTAATCCAATTAGAGACTACGTTTGATCAATGCCACAGTGATCTACAACGCAGATGCTGCCGCCATCCATGTCATAGTCGCAGTAATCGTATGCACCACAGCCATCTGCTTTATCATAAACAGTACAGATGTCAGTAATGCCCAAGAGGCAGTCAAAAGACATCGGCTTCACGCCTGCCTCGTCGCCACTTCCTGGATTAATCGGATGAATATGCTTCACGACTACCTCCCTTTGAGTGCAGAAAAACCTCAATATTGTGTATAACAAACCAAGATGTCTAGTTCACCATATTTCTAGAATGGTTTCGGCGAACGTAGCAATAAGCTTCGCAGACGGTAATCAGAAGAACGAACACCTCCACAATGGTGACAGCAATGCGCTGAACCGCTTATTCCGATACAGTAGCTTCTCGTTGATTTTTCTCCTGCGAAGATGAGTGGCGGGAAATAAGGTCAAAAGCCATCTCGTAGCACATTTTTCTATATTCACATGATGCAGGGTGTAGACTCTTGGGCAAGTAGCCGTGCTCGTCTGCAGCCTCCCAGCTACAGCCCCCACCACAGAAAGACCGAGCCCAACAGTCCGTACAGTCAATTCTTTTTTCGACACCCTGACTCCAGTTTTCAATATACCTAGTTTCGTCAATTCCGGTGACGATGTTGCCCATTTTGAATCGCATCATCCCGACAAACCTGTGACAGGGGTATACGTCCCCTTCGGGAGTCACGGAAATAAAACGCCTGCCAGCCCCGCATCCGACAAAGGCGATCCTGTTGCTCATAATCAAATCAACTGCAGTTTTCAATGTTCTAAACAAGGGCTTTTCCCCTTGATCAATCTGTTTGAGATATTGATCCGCCAAATCTATTAGGCCCGCCCTGATTTTGTTTAATGAGTGTTCGTCGAGTTTGATATTCTCATCGAATGAGCTCACGGGCGAGAAGTAAATCCTTCTGAAGCCCATCTCTTTAAACTGAAGATAGTCTTCAACAAGGTTACAGTTATTATTTGTTAAGGTCGCTCTTGCGCCGAAGGGGAACGACTCGGAAAAACGACGAACGTTTTTGTCGATATCGGAGAAAGAGCCGCCTCCCGTCTTGTACGGGCGCGATGCATCGTGCTTGCATCCTGTACCATCGAGACTAATCAGAACAGAAAACCCGTGCTCCTTGAAAGAATTCACAGCAGTGTCATTCAAAAGCGTTCCGTTGGTCGTAATAGAATAGGTAAAGTTTCTATTGGGGTATATTCTTTTTGAATAGTCGACCGTTTTCCATATCAGCGGCTCGTTAATCATGGGTTCCCCACCAAAAAAGACGATCGCAAGCGTTTCGTTTTCCGATGAACTTGCGACGAGGTAGTCGACCGCCTTGAAGGCTATCTCGTCTGTCATCAGCAGAGGAGACGTTCCATAATCTCCTTTACCGGCAAAACAGTAACTACAACCAAGGTTGCATGCATGTGAAACGTGGAGTTCGATGGATCTAAGTTTTCGAGGCGTGTCTTTTGTTAAGAAAGTCCGCTCAGACAATCGTTGATACTCATCAATGTCGTCTTCAAGTTCTGCTATGGTCGTTTGGTCGTAGCCTTTCGCAGCAAGTGACTTTGTTAGCAACTTCGAGTTGACCGTTCTTCCCGATGCTTCAAATATGCGAAGCGCATCTTCTGATGCTTGGTCAACCTGAAAGCAATTGCGAGTGACCTCATCGAAGCAGTAACGACGATCACTTACTGAGAAAAAATGCATACGTTCCTCAATTTCATGCTGGACTGGCACTAACCTTGTTTATTGTTGCGCAGCTATAAAAAACCACCAGCGGGGATTCGGTGTGCGGCCCAATCGGACTCCCAAAAGGTTCTATTTGAGACTGGCAAGCTTTGTGTTGTTGGCACTTCGACAGCGCTCTTTATTCCAACATGGAGCCTCGCAGTTTGAGTCGACTTGCCTCTGGAAGGTCCGATCTTAACTTGATTTAGGATGAAAACAGATTACAGGCGCGCTCCTCTAGAAAGAAAGGAAACCAATCGCCGCCTTTCACCAGGAAAGTTTTTATAGCCCACCTCGAGCAAAATGAAAGATGCGAGAGCGATTGGGGAACAACGCGAATCTCCCCTTTTGGGTGGGAGCGAGCCTTCAGCCACCGGCGAACGACTCGCCCTGGTCAGAATCTGGAAGTGGTGCCGGGCCGCTTGGGCCTCCCCGGTGACTTCGTGGGGCTTACCTGCCTGACGTCGAGGAGTACATCCGCAAGATTCGTTCCCTATGCCGTTTGCTCTCACGCCCGCCTTAGTTCCAAGTCGGGCGAGCCGCCGCGCTCATGCGACCCGTGGCGGCGACACGTCGACGCCGCGCTCGCTGAGCACATCTTCGGTCGCGGGCGAGCACGAGGTCGCGCCGGCGCATCCGCTGGGACTGCTGTGCGTGCAAAACGGCTACGTGGTGAGCGTCCCGCGCTGGATTCAGCCGAGTGAGGAAGGCGTTGAGATCGGCGCGCTGGCAACGGGGGAGGGCGGCATCACCGACGACGTCTCGGCCCGCCATGCCCATATCTGGTGCGACGAGTCTGGCGCATGGTTTGTCGAGGACCTGTCGTCCACTAACGGCACCGTGGTGGTAAACGGGGCCACGAGTGTGTGTATTCAAGTAGAGCCTGGCCGCTCCGCCCAGCTCAACCCCGGCGACGAGCTCAAACTCGGCGAATCCACCACCTACGCCATCCTCCTCGGCGCCCTCTAGCCGGCAGATAGGGACGTTCCTTTTCTGCCGGCACTTGGGGACACTCCTTGGCGCGCCAGAGCCAGTCGCCCGGGGATGGAGGGACCATTTTGGCCCTTGGCAGTCACCCGAGGTAAACCTTTACCGCCCGCCTATATTTGTCGAAATTACACTTAACGGCGGGGTACAATAAACCCGCATGCGGATTTCCGTTGCGGGCGCTTCCCATCGCCGGGGCGTGCCCGGGAGCATCCGGCATGCGGCCTTTGCGGCGCTCGGTCATGTGCAAGACGGGTAGCTGGGCCTGTGGAGCGCGTGCAGCTCTCCTCGCCTCGGCATGCCTTCTCTCCACGCCATGTACCTGCCGCTGAGTCCGCCTGTCAGATGATCGGAAGCAACAACGAAAATCCCATCACGCCAACATCCCGGCGATCGCCGGGGCCTGTATACCTATATGAGAGGAGAGGGGTATATGGCGCGTAAGTTTAAGTCTATGGACGGCAACGAGGCGGCCGCATATGTTTCGTATGCGTACACCGAGGTAGCGGGAATCTATCCCATTACGCCGTCCAGCCCGATGGCCGACCATGTCGACCAGTGGGCGGCCCAGGGTCGCAAGAACATCTTCGGCACCCCGGTCAAGGTCGTCGAGATGGAGTCCGAGGCAGGTGCAGCCGGTACCGTTCACGGTTCGCTGGGTGCCGGTGCTCTGACCACCACCTACACGGCTTCTCAGGGTCTGCTCCTGATGATCCCGAACATGTACAAGATCGCGGGCGAGCAGCTCCCGGGCGTCTTCCACGTCTCCGCGCGTTGCGTCGCTTCCCACGCCCTGAACATTTTTGGCGATCACTCCGACGTCATGGCCTGTCGTCAGACCGGCTTCGCCATGCTCGCCGAGGGCAACGTCCAGGAGGTCATGGACCTCTCGCCGGTGGCTCACCTTGCCGCCATCGAGGGTAAGACCCCGTTCCTTAACTTCTTCGACGGCTTCCGCACCAGCCACGAGATCCAGAAGGTCGCCATGTGGGACTACAAGGATCTGGCCGAGATGTGCGACATGGACGCCGTCCAGGCTTTCCGCGACCACGCGCTCAACCCTGAGCACCCGCACACCCGCGGCAGCCACGAGAACGGCGATATCTTCTTCCAGAACCGTGAGGCCTGCAACAAGGTCTACGACGAGCTTCCCGCCGTCGTCGAGGGCTACATGAAGAAGATCAACGAGAAGCTCGGCACCGATTACGGCCTGTTCAACTACTACGGCGCTCCCGATGCCGACCGCGTCGTCGTGTGCATGGGCTCCTTCTGCGACGTGCTCGAGGAAGTCATCGACTACCTCAACGCGCACGGCGAGAAGGTCGGCCTGGTCAAGGTTCGTCTGTTCCGTCCGTTCTCCATCAAGCACTTCGTCGACGTTCTCCCCGAGACCGTCAAAAAGATCGCCGTCATGGACCGTACCAAGGAGCCGGGTTCCATCGGCGAGCCGCTCTACCAGGACGTCGTCTCCGCTCTCTACGAGGCCGGCAAGACGGGCATCAAGGTTGTCGGCGGCCGTTATGGCCTGGGCAGCAAGGACACGCCTCCCGCGTCCGCGTTCGCTGTCTTCGAGGAGCTCAAGAAGGACGAGCCCAAGCGCGAGTTCACCATCGGCATTGTCGATGACGTGACCAACCTGAGCCTGCCCGAGGCCGAGGATGCGCCCAACACCGCAGCCCCCGGCACCATCGAGTGCAAGTTCTGGGGTCTGGGTGGCGACGGTACCGTCGGCGCCAACAAGAACTCGATCAAGATCATCGGCGACCACACCGACAAGTACGTCCAGGCCTACTTCCAGTACGACTCCAAGAAGACCGGCGGCGTCACCGTCTCGCACCTGCGCTTTGGTGATTCCCCGATTCGCTCGCCGTACTACGTGACCAAGGCCGACTTTGTCGCCTGCCATAACCCCAGCTACATCGTTAAGGGCTTCAAGATGGTCCGCGACGTCAAGCCGGGCGGCACCTTCCTGGTCAACTGCCAGTGGAGCGACGAGGAGTTCGCCGAGCACATGCCCGCCGTGGCCAAGCGCTACATCGCGAACAACAACGTCAACGTCTACCTGATCGACGCTATCGACCTGGCCGCTAAGGTCGGCATGGGCAAGCGCACCAACACGGTGCTCCAGTCCGCCTTCTTCGCGCTGGCCAAGGTCCTGCCCGCCGAGGATGCCCTGCAGTACATGAAGGACGCGGCTACCAAGTCCTACATGAAGAAGGGCCAGGCTATCGTCGACGCCAACCACAAGGCCATCGATGCCGGCGCTACCGCCTTCCGTAAGTTCGAGGTTCCGGCCGACTGGGCTACCGCCGAGGATGCCGCTCCCGTCGAGCTCTCCGAGGAGACCAAGTCCGCTATCGCCCAGCAGGTCAAGAACCTGCTCGAGCCCATCGATCGCATGGACGGCGACAGCCTGCCTGTTTCCGCCTTCGTCGATTGCGCCGACGGCCAGTTTGAGCTGGGCGCCTCCGCATACGAGAAGCGCGGCGTCGCCGTGGTCGTTCCCCACTGGGACGAGACCAAGTGCATCCAGTGCAACCAGTGCGCCTACGTGTGCCCGCATGCCACCATCCGTCCGTTCGCGATGACCGAGGACGAGGCTGCCGCCGCGCCCGAGGCTACCCGCACGCTCGACGCCATGGGTCCCAAGGCCAAGGGCATGAAGTTCACCATGGCTGTGTCCCCGCTCGACTGCATGGGTTGCACCAACTGCGTCAAGGTTTGCCCCAAGGGCGCCCTCGAGATGGTTCCCACCGAGCAGGAGATGGACCAGCAGCCCGTTTGGGACTACATGGTCGAGAACGTCTCTGAGAAGAAGGAGCTCATCGCGGCCAACGTCAAGGGCAGCCAGTTTAAGCAGCCCTACCTGGAGTTCTCCGGCTCCTGCGCCGGCTGCGCCGAGACCGCCTATGCACGTCTGGTGACCCAGGTCGCCGGCGACCGCATGTTCATTTCCAACGCCACCGGCTGCTCCTCCATTTGGGGCAACCCCGCTGCCACCGCTCCTTACTGCAAGGACAAGGACGGTCACGGCCCGGCGTGGAACAACTCCCTGTTCGAGGACAATGCCGAGCACGGTCTGGGCATGGCCGTTGGCTATGAGGCCGTTCAGCACAAGCTGATCGCCGCTACCCAGGACATCATCGCTGCCGATGGTCCGTCCGATGAGCTCAAGGCCGCCGGCCAGGCTTGGATCGACTCCGTCAACGACGCCGAGGCCTCCAAGACCGCTGCCGCTGCTTACGTTGCCGAGCTCGAGAAGTGCGGCTGCGACGCTTCCAAGGCGATCCTCGCCGACAAGGCTTACCTCACCAAGAAGTCCTTCTGGATCTTCGGCGGCGACGGCTGGGCCTACGACATCGGCTTCGGTGGCCTGGACCACGTCCTGGCTTCCGGCCACAACGTCAACGTCTTCGTCTTCGACACCGAGGTCTACTCCAACACCGGCGGTCAGGCCTCCAAGGCCTCGAACCTGGGCCAGGTCGCTCAGTTCGCAGCTGCCGGTAAGGTGACCAAGAAGAAGTCCCTGGCCGAGATCGCCATGAGCTACGGCTACGTCTACGTGGCGCAGGTCGCCATGGGCGCCAACCCGGCTCAGACCCTCAAGGCCATTCACGAGGCCGAGGCCTACGACGGCCCGTCCCTCATCATCGGCTACAGCCCCTGCGAGATGCACTCCATCAAGAAGGGTGGCATGCAGAACTGCCAGGCCGAGATGAAGAAGGCTGTCGAGTGCGGTTACTGGAACCTCTTCCGCTTCAACCCCGAGGCTGCTGCCGGCAAGAAGTTCTCGCTCGATTCCAAGGAGCCCGCGGGCGGCTATCAGGAGTTCCTGATGAACGAGGCCCGTTACGCTTCGCTGACGCGTTCCTTCCCCGAGCGCGCCGAGGAGCTCTTCAAGGAGAACGAGCAGGCCGCTATGGACCGCTATCAGCACCTGCTGAAGCTCAAGACGGTGTACAACGAGGCCTAGGTCTCCCACCGCAGGATCTGAGGGCTGACCTTCGTGGACGTCCTCGGACATGAAAGAACCCCCGCTGCGCACTACGTGCGGCGGGGGTTCTTTCGTCCTGCGGAGTGTCCGCGAAGGTCAGCCCTCAGATCCTGCTACGACTACGTTCTCGGATTGTGTGGGCGGATGAAGGACGTAGTTGGCCGGGTATTCCGTCTCCTTCGCTGTTTCGCGGCTTTGCCGCGAAACCTCGCGCCACTTTGGGGATGGATGGGGGACTTGGCTGTTGCCGCCTTTTCGGAGCCCTTCTTTATTCCTTATGCTGGATGAAAAGCCCCTTGTTTTTGCAGGGGTGCATACTCGACTTATAAGTGCATAGAATCTCGTATAGCGCGAGTAAGATATTGCGCTGTCCGTTTTGTGTTTAGCAGAGATGTAGTTTGCATAATCCGACATAATCCTCGCTGCATTTAAATAAAGTTGCACGTAAATGGCGTAGATATGTCTGAGCTGGTGTTCTGTACGCTGAGCGGACAAAAACGACCGTTCACCGTTCCGCTATTTTCAAAATGAATAAAATGAGCGATAAAGAGAATATAAACCTTAATAAACTCGCGTATCGCACGGACGTGGGTTATTAATGGGTTGTAGGCCTTTTACAGAAAGGATTCCAGCAATGTCTAAGCCTCTTGGCAAGCCCGATCGTATTGTCGTCGCCCTTGGCGGCAACGCCCTCGGCAACAACCCCGTCGAGCAGATCGAGGCCGTGAGCAACACCGCCCACGCTCTCCTCGGTCTCATCGAGCAGGGCAACGAGATCATCATCACCCACGGCAACGGCCCGCAGGTCGGCATGATCCAGAACGCCTTCGCCGCTGCCCACGATGCCATCGGTACCCCCGAGATGCCGCTGCCCGAGTGCGGCGCCATGTCCCAGGGCTACATTGGCTATCACCTGCAGCAGGGCATCGGCCGCGAGATGCACAAGCGCTATAAGCGTTGGCACGCCGCCACCGTCGTCACCCAGATCGAGTGCGACCCGGATGATCCCGCGTTCAAGAACCCGACCAAGCCGATCGGCCCCTTCTACACCGAGGAGCAGGCCAAGGAGTTCATGGCCGAGGATCCCTCCAAGGTCTTCGTCGAGGATTCCGGCCGCGGCTGGCGTCGCGTCGTCGCTTCCCCCGATCCCAAGAAGATCGTCGAGGCCGACTCCATCCTCAACCTGCTCGACAACGAGTTCATCGTCATCGCCTGCGGTGGCGGCGGCATCCCCGTCGTCCGCGACTACGAGAACAAGGGCTGCTACAAGGGCGTTCCCGCCGTCATCGACAAGGACCTGGGCGGCGAGCTGCTGGCCGAGGACTGCGACGCCGACGTCCTGTTCCTGCTGACCGCCGTTGAGCATGTCGCCATCAACTTTGGCAAGCCCAACCAGGAGGAGCTCGAGGACCTCACCGCCGACGAGGCCGAGCGCCTGGCCGACGAGGGCCAGTTCGGCAAGGGCTCCATGGAGCCCAAGGTCCGCGCCGCCATCAAGTTCGCGCGTTCCCGCAAGGGCCGCACCTGCATCATCGGCGCTCTGGACAAGGCCGCCGAGACCATGGCCGGCCTCTCCGGTACCCGCATTCACGAGTAGTCTCTACTCTGTTGCCTCTCTCGTGGGCGCCAGGCAAAGCGCCCACAAACTAGCCTCTCTTCATGAGCCCCGCAGTCCGCTCCGACTGCGGGGCTTTTGCTATTCACCTAGTCATTGGGGACGTTCTTAAACGACTAGTCAAACAAGAGCGTCCCCAATGACCACTCATTTAAGTCTGTCCCCAATGACTAGTAGTAGGCCCACATGGCCTCGACTTCGTTGAGGACCTCTACGACGCCCCAGCGGCGGGCGCTGCGGCTGGCCGAGTTGGGGTCGTAGACGCCAATCTGGTTGGCATCGTCGATGCCGTAGAGCACGATGTAGTGGCCTACGTTGGTAAACGTACCGGGGCGCACTGCGGCGATGACGGGCGCACCCGAGCGAAGTGCTTGGGTAATCGATTCGCGATCGTTATAGAGCTGTGTTCCGTTGAGCCCCAGCTGCCACGCACCGCCTGTCATAAACGACCACTCGGTGGCACCAGTGGGGGCGTAGTTGCCGGCTTCGGCCAGTGCGCATATATCGACCGGTGTCTTATCGGTGTGGCCGGTCTTAAAGATATAGACCATGGTGAGGCAAGTGGGACCGCAAGCGTTTTCGCGAATAGTGCCACCGGCATAGGGCAGCTCCGACCATGCGGGGTCAATTTGGTAGATGTGGGGCATGGTGCCGGCCTGCCATTGCGAGCGTGGGGTCGAGAACGCAAAGGAGTAACCGGGCGCGACGGGAGCTTTAAGCAGCTTGTCCTCGGCAGTGGGCTCAAGACCGGCTGATCCGTGGGAGATGCAGGATCCCAAAAACACAAAGACGAGGCAGGCGGCGATGGAGCAAAGCGCAAGGCGTAGGCGGCGGGCCGGAAGCGCGTAGCTTGTGGTGTGCGACGCGGGGTGAGGGGCGGAATTGCCGCGATCGCGTTGAGGTCGCGAAAAGGAGCGCTTGACGTAGTAGTCGGTCTTATGCCGATCGTAGCGGCGTGGCTGCGATGTGTCGGTCTGGCGTTGGCGTGTGCTCGTACTCACGCGGTCTGACTGCTGCACGGTACGGCTTTGTTGCCGCGAAGAAGCCCCGAGCTGCTCTTGGGGGCGCTGCGGGTTGTCGTTGTCGGAGGTGCTTCTGGGCGTTGGCATGGTGCGGCCGGCAAGGCGCACGCTTTGTGGCCGTTGGTCGCCGTCATTGTATCCGTATGCCATTCGAATCACCTTGCCTCATGTGTAACTTGTCTATCCTACATAAAAAGATGCACGACACATGGGCATGTGCGCCAAAAGCCTGACAAATGGTATGAACGTTGCCGCGCCGCGCGCCAAGCGTCACGGCAGCAGGTATTCAAAAGCAGACAAGATGAAAGCGTCCAAGACGAATGACGTCTCCCGCCGTTCGTCCCAAAAACGGTGCCGCTCGTTTTGCAGTTCTGCCTTCGGTCGAGCTGCGAGCGGCGCTGCTGCGCCAAGGCCGTATCTTAAAGCCATGGAATAAAAGCGCGCGGCAAAACGGACCGCGCAAGGGGTGACGCCAAGGGCGTCAAAAAGGAAAGGAGGGGAACAATGGCGGACAAGAACGCAGAAGTTGCAGTCGAGGATAATGGCGGCATGAAGAAAACGCTTTCGCTCTGGAACTTCTTCACCATCGGTTTCGGTGCCATCATCGGTACCGGTTGGGTTCTGCAGGTCGGTGACTGGATGGTCGTGGGCGGCGGTCCCGTTCCCGCTATGATCGCATTCCTCTTGGGTGCAATCTTCCTCGTGCCCGTCGGAGCTGTTTTCGGTGAGCTCACGGCTGCTATCCCCATCTCGGGCGGTATCGTCGAGTATGTCGATCGTAGCTTTGGCCGTACGCTGAGCTACATCACCGGATGGCTTTTGGCCCTGGGCAACGGCATCCTGTGCCCGTGGGAGGCCATCGCCATTTCGACCCTCGTGTCCGAGATGTTCGGCAGCCTGCCCGGCCTTGAGTGGCTGCGCGCCGTCAAGCTCTACACCATCCTGGGGGCCGACGTCTACCTGTTCCCGACGCTGATCGCGCTCGGCTTTGCAGTCTACGTCATCTTCCTCAACTTCCGCGGTGCCAGCTCGGCCGCCAAGCTCCAGGCCTTCCTGACCAAGGCCCTGCTCTGCGGCATGCTGCTCGCCATGGGCGTCTCGCTGTTCACCGGCTCGCCGGACAACGCCATGCCCGTGTTCTCCCAGGTCGCCGGCGCTGGTGGCGGTAAGGCCGCTACCGAGAGCACCAGCCTGTTCGCCGGCATCGTGTCGGTCCTGGTTCTGACTCCGTTCTTCTACGCCGGTTTCGACACCATTCCCCAGCAGGCTGAGGAAGCAGCCGAGGGCCTCAACTGGAACAAGTTCGGCAAGATCATCTCCCTGGCCCTGCTGGCCGCCGGCGGTTTCTACATGGTCTGCATCTACTCGTTCGGTACCATTCTCGACTGGCATGAGTTTGTTAAGAGCCCGGTTCCCGCGCTTGCCTGTCTCAAGGGCATCAACATGCTCCTGTACCTGGCCATGCTCGTCATCGCCACGCTTGGACCCATGGGCCCGATGAACTCCTTCTACGGCGCAACGAGCCGCATCATGCTCGCCATGGGCCGCAAGGGCCAGCTGCCCGAGAAGTTCGCCGAGGTCGACCCCAAGTCCGGCGCTCCCAAGCTCGCCTGCGTTGTTCTGGGCGTCATCACCGTCGTCGGTCCGTTCCTGGGCAAGAACATGCTCATCCCTCTGACCAACGTGTCGGCTCTCGCCTTCATCTTCTCCTGCGGCATGGTCGCCCTCGCCTGCCTGCGCATGCGCTTCACCGAGCCCGACCTGCCTCGTCCCTACGAGGTGCCCGGTGGCAAGTTTGGCATCTCCCTCGCTATCGCTGCCTGCGCCATCATCATCGGCCTGCTTGTGATTCCGTTCTCTCCCGCCTCCCTCAACATGGTGGAGTGGAGCATCGTGATCGGCTGGTTGGCTATTGGCCTGGCCCTCATGGCTTTCACCAATTCCCGCAAAAAGTAACGCCGAGCCGGGGCGGATCAGGTGCGCGGGCCCCTCTCTTCCGCGCACCGAACCCGGCGCCACTTGGGTAGCTTTGCGAGGCCTTAACCCAACACGGCCTCGCCCACTATATGGATCCATAAGGAGGAACCATGTCCACTAAGTATGCAATCGTTGGCGGCAAGCTCATCGACGGTACCGGTGCCGAGCCGGTCGAGAACTCCCTCGTTCTCGTCGACGACAACGGCAAGATCGAGTACGCCGGCGCCATGCAGGACCTTCCCGAGGGCGTTGAGGTCATCGACGCCGCCGGCAAGACCGTCCTTCCCGGCCTGATCGACACCCACCTGCACTTCTCGGGCAACTTGACCGACGATGACACCGACTGGGTCATGCAACCGCTCCTCGAGAAGCAGGCCGTCGCCGTCAAGCAGGCCTACGACTGCCTCACCCACGGCCTCACCACCGTCTGCGAGATCGGCCGCTTTGGTATCCAGATCCGTGACTGCATCGACAAGGGCGTCTTCAAGGGCCCGCGCGTTCTGGCCACCGGCCTTGGCTTCTGCCGCGTTGCCGGCCACGGCGACTCCCACCACTGCAGCCAGGAGCTCAACAAGGAATCGCACCCCTGGGGCGACCAGGTCGACGGTCCTTGGGATCTGCGCAAGGCCGTCCGTCGTCGCCTGCGCGAGAACCCCGATGCCATCAAGATCTGGGCTACCGGTGGCGGCATCTGGCGCTGGGACTCCGGTCGCGACCAGCACTACTGCTCCGAGGAGATTCAGGCCGTGGTCGAAGAGGCCAAGATGGTCGGCATCCCCGTGTGGAGCCACTGCTACAACAACCACGCCGCTGCCTACGATTCCGTTCGCTTTGGCTGTGAGCAGCTGATTCACGGCTTCGATATCGATGAGCGCACCATGGACCTCATGGCCGAGCAGGGCACCTTCTTCACCCCGACGATCGCCTTCCTGCCCACCTGGTACGCCACCTATCCGCCCGTCTACGTCCCCGAGCTGCACGACAAGTACGAGGGCACCCTGGTCGAGAAGGAGCTGCAGCGCAACTACGACTGCCTGCGCGAGGCCAAGAAGCGCGGCGTCGTCATGACGATCGGCTCCGACTCCTTCTCCTTCGTCACCCCGTACGGCACCTGCTCCATCGAGGAGATGTACGAGTTCGTCGACAAGATCGGTTTCACCCCGGTCGAGACCATCACCTGTGCCACCCTCAACGGTGCCAAGATGTGCCACATCGAGGACGAGACCGGTTCCATCGAGGCCGGCAAGTGCGCCGACCTGCTGGTCGTCAACGGTGACGTCGCCGCCGACATCCACGTGCTCAACACCGACAACATGGACGTCATCATGAAGGACGGCTGGATTGTCGAGGCTGGCACCTTCGGCGAGGCAAACAAGTACAGCGCCTAAGCTACCGTTCATCGATGGCTTGATGTAAAACACAGTATTTGATTGCATAATGCAATGGAGAGGGTCGCTTGCGGCCCTCTTTATTGCTATGGGGTGCGTCAGTAAGAAGGAGATGACGGTGGATCTCAATAGGCTGATTCTGGGCAAGAGCTACAACTCTACCAAGGTCTTTCGTACCGCTCAGCATGTGGTTCAAGCCATCTTGCTCGGTATTGTCGTTCCGCTGCTTATCCTGCTGCTCATCTGGGATCTAACCGATAATCCCAATCCCGTTCCGGCCGTTGTCGTCATTGCCGGCTTGGTCATGCTGTGCTTCTTCTTCTCGTACGTCTTTGTCGTTCCCGACGACCTCACATCGAGCGCTACCGACCGCACGCTCGCCATCGCGTCGAAAATATTCGCCTACACGTCGCGCGGCCTTACGCCCGAAGCTGCCCTGGGCGCCTCTAAGATCATCCTGTCCGAAACTATCGCCTCTGCCATCTGCTTTACCGACGGCAAGCAGGTGTTGGCAAGCTGGGGCGAGGACTCGGCAAAATGCCCCGCGGGCACCCCGGTGGTGCTGCGGACCACGCTCAATGTGATCAACAGCGGTGAGCAAAGCGTGTTCTCGCGCGATGCCTCGACCGAGACGGGTGGCTACTTTCCGCGCCTGCGCGCCGGTATTGTCGCACCGCTTACCGTGCGCGGGCATTGCGTGGGCACGCTCGAGCTGTATTATCCCCGTCTGAGCAGCATCGATATGCGCCAGACGGCGCTTGCCTCGGGCTTTGCCGACCTCATTTCCACGCAGCTTGCAAGCTTTGAGCTCGAGCGCCAGGACGAGCTTACGGCCCGCGTGGAGCTGCGCGCCTTGCAATCGCAGGTCGATCCTCATTTTCTATTCAATGCCATCAGCACCATCGTGTCGCTCGTACGTACCGAGCCGGACAAGGCCAGGTCGCTGCTGATCGACTTTTCCAATTACTACCGTCAGACGCTTTCTGATTCCGATACCCTCACAACGCTCGAGCACGAGGTGGAACAGGGCACTCGCTATATCAATCTTATGCAGGCTCGTTATGGCGACGGCCGTCTGCGCGTCTCGGTCGATATCGACTTTGAGGTGCGCGATTGCATGGTGCCGCCGTTTATCTTGCAGCCGTTGCTCGAAAACTGCATCAAGCACGCGCAGCGCGAGACCGAGCCGCTTTCTATTCATGTTAGGGCTTTCGAGACCGATGACGGTTTGGAGATCATCGTCGAGGACGACGGCATCGGTATGAGCGAAGAGGTCTGCGCACATCTGTTTGAGCAGCATCGCCTGGAGGAGCCCGAGAGCATTACCGCCGACGGCTCCGTCAAACGAGGTTGCGGCCTGGCGCTCTTCAACGTGCTTCAGCGCATCCATTTCTTTTACGGAGAAGATTCCGGTATGCGCGTGAAGTCCCAGGAGGGCGTGGGAACGCAGGTCATCGTCGAGCTGAACGGCGAGCCGCATGAGCCCGCGCCGTTGACGGCGTAGCACGCGGTTGGATTGAGAGAAAAAGAGGGGAAGCACATATGTCCGAAGGCTGGAACATCTTGGTGGTTGATGACGAACCTCCCATTAGGGCTGAGCTACGCTATCTGTTGGAAAAGGATACGCGTGTGGGCCAGATTGCCGAGGCGGGCAATGTCACCGAAGCCGTGGAGTCGATTCTGTCGAACAAGCCCGACGTGCTGTTTTTAGACATTACCATGCCCGGTCGCTCGGGAATTGAGCTTGCCGAGACGCTGCAGAACCTAAAGACGCCGCCGGTGGTTGTGTTTGTGACGGCGTTTGCCGAGTATGCGGCTGATGCCTATAACCTCGATGCCGTCGATTATGTCGTCAAGCCGGTCGAGGACGCACGCCTGTCAAAGGCACTCGACAAGATCGAGGCAGCCTTGGGTGTCCGTCGTGTTATCCATGCTCCGCGCCAGCCTTTGCGTCTGACGGTGGACCGCGGGGACAAAAAGGTGTTCATTCCCGCCGCAGACGTCTGCTACTTTGAGGCGCGCGCCGATTTTTGCAATGCCATCTGCGCCGAGGGAACGTACCTGATCAATGAGTCGATCTCTTCGCTCGAGCGTCGCTTGGTCTCCGAGGGCTTTATTCGCGTTCATCGCAGCTACCTGGTCAATTTGGAAGACGTGCACAATGTTGAGATTGGCTCCACGGGGTTGATGGAGCTCAGGCTCGACCGCGTGAACTCGACGGTACCGGTGTCCCGTCGTCGTGCCGCCGAGGTCAAGTCGCACCTGGGGCTTGCGTAAGAGGCTTGCGTGTCGTCGTTTACCATCGCAGGTTTGGCATGGGCGCGCGGTGGGCATAATGGGTGGCATCGAATGAAATCGAAAGGATCATTATGCCCGCGCTTATCACCCATCATCTGTTTGGCGAGGAAAGCATCGACCGTCTTCCGCAGGGCGTCATCACGTCCGATGAAGAGCGCATTGCCTTTATCTTGGGCAACCAAGGCCCCGACCCGTTTTTCTTTCACATTCTGACACCGCGTGTTTCCGACTGCACGCTGCTGGCGCAGGTCATGCATCGGTCGCGCATGTCTCGCCAGTTCGCGTGCCTGCGCGACGGCGTGTCGCATCTACTGCCGCGCGACGCCAGCTTGGGTCGTGCCTTTGCGCTGGGCCTGCTGTCTCATTACGTGCTCGACCGCAACGCCCATCCTTTTGTCTATGAGCAGCAGTTTGGCATCGTGGAGTCCGATTCAGAGCTTGAGAATTCGAGCAGTCAAGTCCATGCCGTGATCGAGAGCGACCTGGATGTGCTGATGCTGCAGCTTAAACGCGATGGCGCTACGGTCGACGATTACCCGCCGGCGGGCGAGATCGTCACCACCGATCGCATCAATCGCGTGGCCGGCGTGCTGATGAGCTATGTTGCCGGACGCGTGTACGGCATTGACATTCCGGCGGGGGAGTACGGTGCTGCCGTTGCCAATATGCAGCGACTTTACCGCGCGATTGAGCCGGCCGGCTCCGCAAAGACGCGCGCGATCTCGCTGGTTGAGGGCTTGGTGCACGACTACTCGCTGCTCGACGGCCTTGCCCATCGCGTGACGACGGAGCTGCCCGAGCGCACCGGCAACCTGGGCCATCTGACATGGAAGAATCCCTTTACCGACGAGGTCTCGAACGAGAGTTTCCCCGAGGTCTTTGATCGCG
>CAJLCM010000035.1:0-20167 GCA_905205145.1 uncultured Collinsella sp. | reverse complement strand
TTGGTAAGTTTAAGGTAAGGAACTAACATGGCTAAGCCTAAGTACAAGCTTTCCGATACCCGTAACATCGGCATCATGGCCCACATCGATGCCGGTAAGACCACCACGACCGAGCGTATTCTTTACTACACCGGTAAGACCCACAAGATCGGTGAGGTCCATGAGGGCGCTGCCACCATGGACTGGATGGTTCAGGAGCAGGAGCGCGGCGTAACCATTACCTCCGCTGCTACCACGTGCTTCTGGAAGAAGGACGGTACCGACTACCGCATCCAGATCATCGACACCCCGGGCCACGTTGACTTCACCGCCGAGGTCGAGCGCTGCCTGCGCGTCCTCGATGGCGCTGTCGCCGTCTTCGACGCCGTTGCCGGCGTTCAGCCCCAGTCTGAGACCGTTTGGCGTCAGGCTTCTACCTTCAACGTCCCCCGCATCGCCTTCATCAACAAGTATGACCGCGTGGGCGCAGACTTCTTCAACGCTATCGAGACCATGAAGGATCGTCTCGACGCCAACGCCGTGGCCGCTCAGGTCCCGATGGGCGCCGAGGACAACTTCTGGGGCGTCATCGACCTCGTCACCATGACTGCTTGGGACTTCAAGGCCGACGACAAGGGCATGACCTACCCCGAGCCGATGGACGAGATCCCGGCTGAGTTTGCCGACATCGCTGCCACCAAGCGCGAGGAGCTCCTCGACGCTGCTGCCAGCTTTGACGACGAGCTCATGGAGAAGATCCTCATGGAGGAGGACTTCACCGTCGAGGAGCTCAAGGCTGCTCTGCGTAAGGGCGTTCTGGCCAACGAGCTCAACCTCGTCTTCGTGGGCTCCGCCTACAAGAACAAGGGCGTTCAGGAGCTGCTCGACGCTGTCGTCGACTACCTGCCCAGCCCGCTCGACGTTGAGGCCGTCACCGGTACCGATCCGGACACCGGCGAGGAGATCCAGCGTCATCCTTCCTTCGACGAGCCCTTCTCCGGCCTGGTCTTCAAGATCATGACCGACCCGTTCGTCGGTAAGCTCACCTACGTCCGCGTTTACTCCGGCCGCGCCGAGTCCGGCTCCTACGTGGTCAACGCTTCCAACGGTCAGCGCGAGCGTCTCGGCCGCATCCTCGAGATGAACGCCGCCGAGCGTATCGACCGTGACGACGCCGCTGCCGGCGACATCGTCGCTTGCGTCGGCTTCAAGAACTCCACCACCGGTGACACCCTGTGCGCCGAGGGCAAGGAGATCGTCCTCGAGAAGATCGAGTTCGCTAAGCCCGTTATCGACGTTGCCATCGAGCCCAAGACCAAGGCCGAGCAGGACAAGATGTCCCTGGCTCTGACCAAGCTCGCCGAGGAGGACCCGACCTTCCAGGTGTCCACCAACCACGAGACCGGCCAGACCATCATCGCCGGCATGGGCGAGCTGCACCTCGAGATCATCGTCGACCGTCTGCTCCGTGAGTTCAAGGTTGACGCTAACGTTGGTAAGCCCCAGGTTGCCTACCGCGAGACCGCTGGTCACGACGTCGAGAAGGCTGAAGGCAAGTTCGTCCGTCAGTCCGGTGGTCGCGGTCAGTATGGCCACGCCGTCATCAAGCTCGAGAAGATGGAGGAGGGCTTCGGCTACGAGTTCGTCAACGCTATCGTCGGCGGCGTCGTGCCCAAGGAGTACATCCCGTCCATCGACAAGGGCATCCAGGAGGCCCTGAACACCGGTGTTATCGCCGGCTTCCCGGTCCTCGACGTCAAGGTCACCCTGTTCGACGGTTCTTACCACGAGGTCGACTCCTCCGAGGCCGCCTTCAAGATCGCCGGTTCCATGGCTATCAAGGACGCCCTCAAGAAGTCCGATCCGCAGCTGCTCGAGCCGATCATGGCTGTCGAGGTCGAGACCCCCGAGCAGTACATGGGCGACGTTATGGGCAACCTCTCCGGTCGCCGCGGCAAGATCGAGGGCATGGAGGATCGCAAGAACAGCAAGCTCATCCGTGCCAAGGTGCCGCTGGGCGAGATGTTCGGTTACGCTACCGACCTTCGCTCCCAGACCCAGGGCCGTGCATCCTACACGATGCAGTTCGACTCTTATGAGCCCGCGCCCAAGTCCATCGTGGACGAGGTCATGAGCAAGAACGCCTAAGTTCGAGCTCCCTGTTACGTAATCCGCGAGAACATCTCTCGCACTCTTTGGAGGTTTAAGTTGGCTACCCAGAAGATCCGCATTCGCCTCAAGGGCTATGATCACGAGGTCGTCGATCAGTCCGCGAAGCTCATCGTCGAGACCGCTCAGAAGACCGGCGCTCGCGTTTCCGGTCCTGTCCCCCTGCCCACCGAGCGCAACCTGTACACGGTTATCCGCTCGCCGCACGTGAACAAGGACTCCCGTGAGCAGTTCGAGATGCGCACCCACAAGCGCCTCATCGACATCCTCGACCCCACCTCGGGCACCGTTGATTCGCTCATGCGTCTCGACCTCCCCGCTGGCGTCGACATCGACATCAAGCTCTAAGCGATATCGCTCATAGCTTAAAGAGCCCCGCTGCCATTACGGTAGCGGGGCTCTTTTGTTTTGAATGGTGGCCTTGGGGACCCGGGTAATGCAGCCGAATGGGTGGCTGTGGCGCCTTATTTACCCATGGGGCGCAGCGACGCCTCTTCAAAATGGAAGGATCGCAAGTCGTCTTCGGTCTCGATGCACGCTCGACCAAAGTCATCGACCGTTTGAAAGATGCCACGCGCCAGCTCGTCCCCAGCGGGGGAACGGGCGATAACGTGATCCTCAATCCAATTGAGATGACCGATATATTCGCCGTGGACGGGCGCGAGCGGTCCGGCGTCTTCTTCCATGGCGTTGAGACGCTCTGCCCATGTGTCTACAGCGTTCACGACCGCGTGATAGACCTCCTTGAGTAGCACATCGACGGCGGGCACATTCTCGTTGAGGTCCGAGAGACCGATTGCCGGCAGGCCGCCATCGGGAACCTCCGAAGGCACATAGTTCACATTGACGCCAATGCCGCAGACGGCGAAAGGTTTGCCTTCGTTATCGCGTGCGGCCTCGACCAGAATGCCGCCGAGCTTGCGTCCTCGCGCGACCAGATCGTTGGGCCATTTGAGGCCAATCTCGTTTGCAAGACCCTGATTTTCGAGCGCCTCGAGCACCGCTAGGCCGCTGACGGCGGCAAGACCAGAGTACTTTGCAGGATTAACGCATGGACGCAGGACAATCGAAAGCAATAGGTTGCCGGCGGTTGAATCCCACTTGTGGCCGCGCCGGCCGCGTCCTGCTGTCTGAGCCCGGGCGGCAAGTCCCGTGCCGTGCGGCGCTCCTTGTTTTCCTGCTTCGAGCAGGTCATCGTTGGTCGATCCGGTTACGTCGACTATCCTTAATTTGGCATCCATAGCGGCTGCTACCTCCTTAATGAATAAGTGAATAACGCAATGGTGTCGAGAGACAGACACAATGTGAAGCCTTTGTCGCATTTGGACAATTTAATGTTAACACGTCAACAACGACTGAAATGCGCTATCCTCTCTTGGTCGATGTAAACACGTCAACAACTCAAAGGAGGTTAGTGATGGGTTTCACGATTCTTGGAACAGGCTCGGCGCTTCCTACGCGCAGTGTTTCCAATGACGAGCTGTCCGAGTTCCTCGATACCTCGGATGAGTGGATTTTTACCCGCACCGGTATCAAGAGTCGCCACGTCTGCACCACTGAGTCACTCGACGACCTTGCCGTAGCGGCGAGCGAGCGGGCGCTCCAGGTATCCGGAATTGATGTGAGCCAGCTGGATCTTATCGTCTGTTCGACGACGACGGGCGATCATCTCGTTCCCGCCGAAGCGTGCGCCGTTGCTGAGCGCCTGGGTGCCACATGTCCTGCCTTCGACGTTTCGGCGGCTTGTGCTGGCTTCGTATTTGCGCTCGATGTCGCCGAGGGCTATATCGCCCGCGGTCGCGCCAAGCACGTGCTGGTCGTTGCCGCCGAGCAGATGACGCGCGCGCTCGATTGGACCGACCGTGCCACGTGCGTGCTCTTTGGCGATGGCGCGGGTGCTGCGGTCATAGAGGCTGGGGGAGAGAATCCCCTTGCTGTTGAGCTTTCGACGTCGCCTGACGTCGAAACACTGCGCATCCCCGGATTGGCGGGCTCCTCGCCGTATAAGACGGCGCAGGACCGCGAAAGCGTGCTTTCCATGAACGGCCGTCGCGTCTTCAAGTTTGGCGTCAATGCCATCTGCGACACGGTCAACAAGCTCGCCTGCGACGAGAGCATCGCGGTCGAGGACATCGACCACTTTGTATTCCATCAGGCTAACGAACGAATCTTGAGCCAGGCAGTCAAGCGCCTCGGCGTGCCGGACGACCGTGTGGTCCGAACGTTGCGTGAAACCGGCAACATCTCGAGCGCCTGTATTCCGCTCGCTCTCGATCGACTGGCAAATACCGGCGCGCTGCACGCGGGCGACACTATCGCCCTGGTCGGATTTGGCGCCGGCTTGGATGTAGGTGGCTATCTACTTCGCTGGAAGTAGTTGCACATATGAAATGAAAACGCCCCTGGGGCACAAACAAAGGAGAACTACCATGGCAGATCAGAAGACCTTCGAGCGCGTTTGCGACGTTATCCGCGAGACCGCCGGCCTTGACGATGTCGAGATGAAGCCCGAGTCCACGCTCGAGGAGATTGGCCTCGACAGCCTGGGTACCGTCGAGATCCTCGTTGCCGTCGAGGACGAGTTTGGCATTGAGCTCGATACCGAGGAGAACCCCAAAACGGTCGGCGAGTTCGTCGATACGGTCGAGGCGGCATTGGAGAAGTAGTGATGCTCAAGTCTCCTCTCTGCGATTTGCTCGGCATCGAAAAACCCGTGTTCCAGGGTGGCATGGCCTGGATTGCCGACGCCTCGCTGGCATCTGCCGTGTCCGAGGCGGGCGGCTTAGGCATTATCGCGGCCATGAATGCCGACGCAAACTGGCTGCGCGATCAGATTCACGAGCTGCGCGCCAAGACGGATAAGCCCTTTGGCGTCAACGTTATGCTCATGAGCCCGTTTGTCGACGAGGTCGCACAAGTGGTGATTGATGAGCGGGTGCCCGTTGTGGTGACCGGCGCCGGCAATCCCACCAAGTACATGAAGGCCTGGAGCGATGCAGGCATCAAGGTCATTCCCGTCGTGGCTTCGGTGGCGCTGGCGCGTCTCGTGGCGCGTCGCGGAGCCACTGCCGTGGTTGCCGAGGGTACCGAATCAGGCGGCCATATTGGCGAGACCTCGACGATGGCGCTGGTGCCGCAGGTTGTCGATGCGGTCGATATTCCCGTGGTTGCGGCTGGCGGCATCGCCGATGGCCGCGGTGTGGCGGCCGCCTTTATGCTCGGCGCTGCCGGCGTCCAGGTGGGAACACGCTTTCTGGTCGCAAACGAGTGCACCGTATCCGAACAGTACAAAGAACTGGTGCTCAAGGCGGGCGACACGTCGACGCGTGCGACCGGTCGCTCGACGGGACATCCGGTTCGCGCCCTCAAGAGCCCCTTCACCAACGCGTATGCCAAGAACGAGGCGGCGGGCGCAAGCCCCGAGGAGCTTGGGGCCATGGGCACGGGCGCGCTTCGTAAAGCCGCAAAGGACGGTAATTACGAAGAGGGTTCGTATTTGTGCGGACAGATCGCCGGCATGGTCAACGAACGCCAGAGCGCACGCGAAATCGTCGACGATCTGGTCGATGGCGCCGAGCATGTCCTGAAGGGTGCGTCCGCATGGGTAGCGTAGCGTTTCTGTTTGCCGGTCAGGGTGCCCAGCATCCCGCGATGGGCGTCGACCTTATCGGAGCATCGCCGGCGGCCGCCGAGGTGTTCGCCATTGCCGACGAGGTGCGCCCGGGGACCAGCGAGCAGTGCCGAAGTGCCTCCAAGGAGGAGCTCTCGCAGACCGAGAACACGCAGCCTTGCGTGTTCGTGCACGACTTGGCTGTCGCTGTCGCCCTGCGCGAGCGCGGCGTGGTGCCTGCCGCCTGTGCGGGATTCTCGCTGGGCGAGGTCGCTGCACTCACCTTTGCGGGGGCGTTCGATACGCGAGCGGGCTTTGAGCTTGTGTGCGAGCGCGCGGCGCTTATGGCCACGGCGGCTGAGCGTCACCCCGGCGGAATGCGCGCCGTCATCAAACTCGATGCGGCGCAGGTCGAGGGCTTGGCAAAACAGGCCGGCGAGGACTGTTGGCCGGTCAACTACAACAGCCCCCAGCAGACGGTTGTGGCCGGAGCACCCGATGCGTTGCAGACCCTCGACGTCCTGGTAAAAGAGGCTGGTGGCCGGGCCATGAAGGTCGCGGTGTCGGGTGCGTTCCATAGCCCCTATATGGCCGAGGCGACTGAAGGGCTGGCGACGTATATCCAAGCCGGCCACGCGCCGTCCCCGTTGCTCATTCCTGTTATGGCAAATATGACGGCGGCACCTTATCCGGCCGACCCGCAGGCGGCATCGGAGGTGCTGGCCAACCAGGTGAGTCATGCCGTGCACTGGGTCGACACGCTGCATGCTCTGCAGGATCAAGGCATCGACACGTTTATTGAGGTCGGCCCCGGCAAAACGCTGTCCGGCTTGGTCAAGCGTACGCTGAGCGACGTTCGTGTGTATTCGTGCGAAACGGCCGAACAGGTCGCAGCTATTGCCGACGAGCTCGCATAGCCCACAGGGCTGTAACCCGAAAGGAACGACATGGGCAACTTGAACAACGGCGCGCTCGAGCGCGACGGATCGCGCCGCGTGGCGCTGGTCACGGGCGGCTCGCGCGGCATCGGTCGCGCTTGTGCCGTGGGTTTGGCGGAGGATGGCTACGATATCGCCGTCGTCTATGCCGGCAGCGTCGATGCGGCGCGCGAGACGTGCGAAGCCTGCGAGGCGTCAGGCGCCACGGCACGCGCATATCAATGTGACGTGGCCGACCCCGCCGCCGTCAACACATGCGTGGAGACGGTCCTCAACGACTTCGGCTCCATTTGGGCGCTCGTCAACAACGCCGGAATCACACGCGACGGCCTGCTCATGCGTATGGGTGACGATGCCTTCGACCGCGTGCTCGATGTCAATCTCAAGGGCACGTTCAATACGACGCGCGCGCTCACCAAGACCTTTATGCGTCAGCGCGGCGGCTGCGTCATCAACATGAGCTCGGTTGTGGGCCTGATGGGCAATGCCGGGCAGGCCAACTACGCCGCCTCCAAGGCGGGCGTCATCGGCCTGACCAAGGCGGTGGCGCGCGAGCTTGCGCCCCGCGGCGTACGAGTGAACGCGGTCGCACCCGGGTTTGTCGAGACCGATATGACGGCAAAGCTATCGGATAAGGTGCGTGCGGCGTGCGAGGAACAGATTCCCCTAAAGCGCATGGCGCACCCCGAGGAAGTGGCCGGCGTGGTGCGCTTTTTGGCGAGTGATGCGGCTGCCTACATTACGGGCGAGGTCGTACGCGTCGACGGCGGAATGGCGATGTAGAAACCAGGGCCGAACAACGGCTTGAATGAGGAGACCATGATGGAACAGAGAGTTGCAATCACCGGTATCGGTGCCGTATCGCCGCTCGGTAACACGGCGCTTGCTACCTGGGCGGCCATGTGCGCCGGCACGTGCGGCATCGGCCCGATCACGCACTTCGATACCGATGCGTTTGCCGTTAAGGTGGCGGCCGAGGTCAAGGGTTTTGACGGCAACGAGTACTTTGGCAAGCGTGACGCCAAGCACCTGGACCCCTGCGTTCAGTTTGCCCTGGCAGCGTCGGACGAGGCCATGCACGATGCGGGCTTTGATGTCGAGGGCGCCATCGATCGCGAGCGCCTGGGCGTCTACGTGGGTTCGGGCGTGGGCGGCATGCAGACACTCGTCGACAACGTCCACACGATTGCCGATCGGGGACCCCGCCGCGCATCGCCCTATATGATCGCGATGATGATCCCCAATATGGCTTCGGGCAATATCGCAATCCGCCACAAGGCAAAGGGCCCGACCCTGCCCGTGGTGACCGCCTGCGCGACCTCGGCCCATGCCGTGGGCGAGGCGTTCCGCGCCATCAAGCATGGCTATGCCGATGCGATTCTCGCCGGCGGTGCCGAGGCCGCAATCATCCCCGATGCCGTTGCGGGCTTTACATCCTGCCGTGCTCTCACCACTAATCCTGACCCGTCGACGGCTTGCCGCCCGTTCGATGCAGACCGTGACGGCTTTGTGATGGGCGAGGGCGCCTGCGTGCTGGTACTCGAGAGCATGGAACACGCGCTGGCTCGCGGGGCGCACATTTATGCCGAGGTCGTGGGCTACGGCAACACCGATGATGCTTATCACATCACGAGCCCCGATCCCGAGGCTGCCGGCATTGCCCGCGCGATATCGCTGGCGGTGGCCGAGGGCGACGTCAAGCCTTCCGAGGGTCTCTACATCAACGCTCACGGTACCTCGACCAAGCTCAACGATTCGTCCGAGACGGCGGGCATCAAGCGAGCGCTCGGCGAGGACGCGGCGCGCGCCGCACACGTCTCGTCGACCAAGTCGATGACCGGCCACATGATCGGTGCTACGGGTGCTATCGAGGTCATGGCCTGTGCCATGGCGCTCGAGCAGGGCGTGGTGCCCCCGACCATTAACTACCACACGCCCGATCCCGCCTGCGATCTTGATTACACGCCCAATCGAGCGGTTCGCGCCGACCTTACCTGGGCGCTTTCGACCAACCTGGGCTTTGGCGGGCACAACGCCGCCATCGCGTTGCGTAGATATACGAGGAGCTAGAGCATGGATTCCAAAAGACTTGCCGAGATAGCCGATGTTATGGAAGACCGTGGCCTCACGCGCGTGCGCGTTGAGGAGCCCGATGGCACCGCGGTCGAACTCGAGCGCGCGAGCGTCGCACAGCCGGTTGCCGTGCCCATGCCTATGCCGGGTGCCGTGACTGCTCCGGCGGTGGCTCCTGTCGCCATGCCTGCCGCCGCGCCGGAGCCCGCCGCGCAGGTGCCTGCCGCCGCACCGGAGCCTAAGGGCACCGAGGTGACCGCTCCCATGGTCGGCGTTTTCTATGCTGCCCCGGCGCCGGGCGACGAGCCGTTTGTGCACGTGGGCTCCAAGGTCAAGGCCGGCGAGACCCTCTGCATCATCGAGGCCATGAAGGTTCTCAACGAGGTGACGGCAGAGGCGGATGGCGAGGTGCTCGAGATCTGCGTGGCCGACGGCGACCTCGTGGAGTTTGGCAGCTGCCTCATGAGGATCGGATAGGTGATATCCATGAACAAAGAAGAGCTTAAAGATCTGTTGCCGCATCGCGAGCCGATGCTTTTGCTCGACGAAGCCGAGCTGGTGGGCGACGAGGCCCACGGCAAGATCACGATTACGGGCGACGAGTACTTTTTGCAGGGGCATTTTCCGGGAAACCCGGTCGTCCCCGGCGTGATTCAGTGCGAGATGCTCGCCCAGAACTGCTGCGTGCTGCTGATGGGCGATGAGGAGGCGCGCGGCGCGACGCCGTTCTACACGAGTCTGGACAAGGTGCGCTTTAAGCGTCCGGTGCGCCCGGGCGACACGGTGGATCTAGTGTGCTCTATCACGCGTGCGCGCGGGCCGTTCCGCTTTGCGACGGGTACTGCGAGCGTCAACGGTGAGGTTTGCTGTCGCGCCGATATGTCTTTTGCACTCATGCACGAAAGTTAAGGAAGGCTTCATGTTCGACAAAGTGCTCATCGCCAACCGCGGCGAGGTCGCGGTCCGTGTTATCCGCGCGTGCCGCGATATGGGCATCAAGACCGTCGCCGTCTACTCCACGGCCGATGCGGACGCGCTGCACGTGCAGCTTGCCGACGAGGCGTATTGCATCGGCGGCCCGCGTCTTGCCGAGAGCTACCTCAACGACGATGCCGTGCTCACCTGTGCCGTAAAGTCGGGAGCTAAGGCAATTCATCCCGGCTATGGCTTCTTTTCCGAGAAGGCGAGCTTCGTGCGCGACTGCGACAAGTATGGCCTGGCGTTTGTCGGTCCTTCGGCCGAGGTGATCGACAGCATGGGCGACAAGGACGCCGCACGCCGAACGGCTGCCGCGGCGGGCGTGCCCATCGTGCCGGGCTGCGATTTGCTCAAAAGCCCCGAGGAGGCGACGGCCGAGGCCGAGCGCATTGGCTGCCCCGTGCTTATTAAGGCGCGTGCAGGTGGTGGCGGTCGCGGCATTCGCAAGGTCGAGCGCGTGGAAGATGCGGCAAAGGCGTTCATCGAGGCGCGTGCCGAGGGCGAGGCCGTTTTTGGCGACGGCGAGTGCTACATGGAGAAGTTCGTCGCGCCGGCGCACCACGTTGAGGTGCAGATTATGGCCGATAAGCAGGGCCATGTGTTTTCGCTCGGCGAGCGCGAGTGCTCGGTGCAGCGTCGCAACCAAAAGCTGATCGAGGAGAGCCCCGCGCCGTGCCTCGACGGACACGACGACATTCGTGCTCGCATGCACAAGGCAGCGCGTGACCTGGCTCGTGCCGTCGGCTACGAAGGAGCCGGTACCATCGAGTTCCTGTATTCGGACGACGGCAATTTCTACTTTATGGAAATGAACACGCGCTTGCAGGTGGAGCATCCAGTTACGGAGTTTGTGACCGATACCGACTTGGTCAAGTGGCAGTTGCGCGTGGCGGCCGGCCAGCCTTTGCCCTTTGAGCAGGAGGACATGCCGGTCCGCAACCACGCCATGGAGTGCCGCATCAATGCCGAGACGCCGGACTTTCTGCCGTCATGCGGAACGGTCACCGCGTTGCGTGTGCCGGGTGGTCCGCGCGTGCGCTGGGATTCCGCCATGTTTACCGGTGCGAACGTTCCGCCGTACTACGACTCCATGCTCGGCAAGCTCATCGTGTGCGCGCCCACGCGTGACGGCGCCATTCGCAAGATGCGTTCGGCCCTGGGCGAGCTCGTGATTGAGGGCGTGAGCGAAAACAGCGAGCTGCAGCTCGATGTGCTGGCAAACGACGAGTTCTTGTCGGGCATGTATCACACCGATCTGATGGGGCATCTCTATGCTGATGAATAGAAAAGCGAAGACGGTCAACGTCCTCGAGGGGCCGATGACCGAGTCGTGCGCCGAGTTTCCCGCGCGCCACGTGTTTATCAAGTGCCCGGAGTGCCGCCGCGTGATCGATGAGGCGCGCCTGCACGACAACCTCGAGGTCTGCCCTCGTTGCGGCAAACACTTTCGCGTGAGCGGTCGCGCGCGCATGCGCATGACGATTGACGAGGGCACGTTTGAGGAATGGGATGCCAGTCTGGCGCCGGAGGACTTCCTTTCGTTTCCCGGCTATGCCGACAAGCTCAAGAGCGTGAGCGAACGTTCGGGCGAGCGCGATGCCGTTGTGTGCGGCAAGGGCAAAATCTGCGGTTGCGATACGGCGCTCTTCTTTATGGATGCCAACTTTATGATGGGCTCGATGGGCTCCGTGGTGGGCGAGAAGATCTGTCGCACATTTGAGCGTGCGACCGAGCTGGGATTGCCGGTTGTCGGCTTTACCGTTTCGGGCGGCGCGCGCATGCAAGAGGGTGTGACGTCGCTTATGCAGATGGCCAAGATTTCTGCGGCGGTTAGGCGCCACAGCGAGGCGGGCGGTCTGTATATCACGGTGCTCACCGACCCCACGACCGGAGGCGTAACCGCGAGCTTTGCCATGGAGGGCGATATTATCCTGGCCGAGCCCGATGCCCTGACGGCATTTGCCGGCCCGCGCGTGATCGAGCAGAACATGCACAAGCGCCTGCCCAAGGGGTTCCAGCGCTCCGAGTTTTTGCTGGAGCACGGCTTTTGCGATGCCGTTGTCCCGCGTGGCGAGATTGCGCTCACGGTAGGCGAGCTGCTGGCGCTGCACGAAGGGCACGCGCCCGGCCTGGGGGCACCGCATGAGATCGTGCATACGGGTCGCCGCGGCAAAAAGCTGGGACACTTGTTCAAGCGCTCGGCCGCACCAAAAACCGCGCTCGAGATTGTCAAGCAGACCCGCTCGGCAGATCGCGCCACGGCAGGCGAGATGATCTCGCTGGGCCTGGATGGATTTGTGGAGCTGCACGGCGACCGCTACTTTGGCGACGACGCCGCTGTGGTGGCTGGCATTGGCTGGAAAGACGGGCGCTCCGTAACGGTCATCGCCATCGAGCGCGGTACCACGACCAAAGAGCGCATGCGTCGCAACTTTGGCATGGCACATCCCGAGGGTTACCGCAAAGCGCGTCGCCTGATGCGCCAGGCCGAAAAGTTTGGTCGACCGGTTCTGTGTCTGGTCGATACTTCGGGCGCGTTTTGCGGCATCGGTGCCGAGGAGCGCGGCCAGGGTGAGGCGATTGCCCAGAATCTCATGGAGATGAGCGGCCTTAAGACGCCGATTGTCTCGGTGGTGACAGGCGAGGGCGGCTCTGGTGGCGCGCTGGCGCTGTCCGTGGCCGACCGCATCCTGATGCTCTCGAGCTCGGCCTATTCGGTCGTGAGCCCCGAGGCCTGTGCGTCGATCCTGTGGAAGGATACCGAGCGCGCGAATGAGGCCGCCGAGGCGCTTAAGCTCACGGCCCCCGATCTGTTGGCGCTCGGCATCATCGACGGCATTGTTGACGATAGGGGCCTGTCGCATGAGGAGATCGCCGGTGCCGTGATGTCCGCAGCGTTCGCGGCTTTCGACAAGCTGGACGCACTCGATGCCGATGATCTCACCAATCTTCGCTATGAAAAATACCGAGCGATCGGTCGGTATCGCACGATGTGATAAAGGGGTTGTTCCTTTGGCAAGTCCAAGGCCGTGGCTCATGTGGGCTGCGGCCTTTTTGTATCTTGTGGATAAAGTGGCTACACTACAATCCGGTTGCGAATGGATATATATGGATAAAGCCATGGGGGCTGATAAAGATGGTCGAATGGATTGTTCGTCGTGCGCAGGGTGACCGTGCACGCGTGGGTACGCTGACGGGCATGGTGTGCATTCTCGCCAATGTGGCACTTTGCGCCGCGAAAGGTGCTATCGGAGTGGTGTCAGGCTCGGTTTCGATCGTAGCGGACGCCATGAACAACTTATCCGATGCCAGTTCGAACATCGTGAGCGTTTTGGGCTTTAAGTTGGCGAGCAAGCCCGCCGACCCCGAGCATCCTTACGGCCATGGTCGTTACGAGTATCTTTCGGGCCTGGTCGTGGCGGCCCTTGTGCTACTTATTGGCGTTGAGCTCGTTAAGTCCTCGGTAGAGCGAATTATCCATCCTGCACCCGTCGAGTTCTCGCTTGCCCTGGTTGCGGTTCTTGTGCTGTCGATGGCCGTAAAGCTGTGGATGGCGGCACTTAACCAAAAGCTCGGCGACCGCATTGAGTCCGAAACGCTGCACGCGACCGCGCAGGACTCTAAAAACGATGTCCTTGCCACGGGCGCCGTATTGATCTGTGCAATTGTTTCGCAGGTGGCGCATGTAAATCTTGATGCATGGGTTGGACTTGCCGTTGGCGCCTATATTGGCTGGAGCGGGTTTGATCTGATTCGTGATACGGTGAGTCCGCTGTTGGGCCAGGCTCCCGATCCAAAACTGGTCAAGCACATCCGAGACAAGATCATGAGCTACCCGGGTGTTTTGGGCGTTCACGACTTGATGGTCCACGACTACGGCCCGGGCAGGAAGTTCGCAAGCGCTCATGCCGAGATGGCGGCCGAAACCGATCCGCTGGAGAGTCATGACACGCTCGACAACATCGAGCAGGCGTTTAGGAAAGATGACGGTATGATCGTCACGCTTCATTACGACCCCATCGTGACCGACGATCCAAAGGTGGCAGATATGCGCCTGCGCATCAACGCGATGGCCAAGCAGATTGACGGCCGTATTTCGATCCACGACCTGCGCTGCGTGCCAGGCCCTACGCACACCAACGTGATTTTTGACTGTGTGCGTCCCTCGGATTTAACGATGAGCGCCGATGACCTTAGGCGCATGCTGGCGCAGCAGGTGGAGTCCGAATATCCCAAGTCGATAGCCAAGATTACGGTCGATGAAGACTACGTCGGCGCGGCACGCGAGTAGGGTTGTATCGGTAGAGTCGTTCGTGCAAAAGGGGAGACCATGAAGAAACTGTATCTGCTCCGTCACGGTCAGACGGAGTTCAACATCAAAAAGCTCGTCCAGGGCCGCTGCGATTCACCGCTAACGGACCTGGGCCGCCAGCAGGCCGCAAAGGCCGCCGCATGGCTCAAAGCCCATGATGTTGCTCCCGAAAAGGTGGTCTCTTCACCCTTAGGCCGAGCCATGGACACGGCAAGTCTCGTCGCAGCCGAGCTCCTCGGCCCGGACGCCGCCGTCGAGCCCTGCGAGGGTATCATCGAACGCTGCTACGGTACCTTCGAAGAAGGCCCCCACGACGCGCTGCCCACCGACGTCTGGGACCCCGGCGAGGAGTTGGTCCCCTTTGGAGGGGAGGGAAGCCAAGCTCTACAAGCTCGCATGGTAAGCACCCTTACCAATCTCATGGGCATTGATGGCGTCAAAACCCTCCTTGCAGTAAGCCACGGCAGCGCCAGCCGCCAATTCATCAAAGCCACCGCCCCAGAGGGCTTTGAGCTCCCAGCAAAACTCCCCAACTGCGCCATCATGATCTTCAGTTTTGAGGATTCGCAAGAAGAATGCGACACGTTCCAAGGTAAATTCACCTTGCAGCAAATCATCGATCCCCAACAAAGTCTTTAGCCTAAGCGAGCAGAGTTAAGCAGACATCAACGTGTCGTCTCCCGAGCTTTGGCTTGACACGCTGAACATCTACAAGGATAACCTTGAGGCCGTCGAGGCGTTCCTAGCCGACGCCCGCGCCATGGTCGACGGTCGCCTCAATGTGGTGCTCACCGGTGCCGGCACCTCCGATTACGTGGGTGAGGTTGTCGTCCTCAACCCCGACCTATCCCTCGTCGAGACCTATCTCGGTGGCGAGAGCGTCTACACTGAGAAGTAGCTGCTGACCTATTTGCGATTTGATGCGAATAATGAGACCCCGATTCGGCTTTATCGAATCGGGGTCTTTGCTGTGGTGTCCAGCTAAATCAAAACAGGCCTATTCTGCGACGATGATGCGAGTTGATTCGAGAACCATGGAACGCTGTTTGTCGTTGACATTTGCATCGGTGATGAGTGCGTCCATTTGATCGAGATTGTAGAAGCCGAAGAAGTCCATCTGTCCAATCTTGCTTGAATCGCAGACAAGGTAACGCTTGGCGGCGCGATCGCAAGCGAGCGCCTGTAAGCGTCCTTCCTCAAGGTTAGAACAGGAGATGGATTGGGCAAGTACGCCGTTGGTGCCGATAAAGCAAGTGTCGATACCGAGCGGGGCGAGAGCATCTTCGGCGATGGGCCCGACGAAAGAACCCGATCGTTTGCGATACTGTCCTCCCAGGGCCCAGATCTCCACATCGTTACGCGTCTGGAGCATGTTCAGCACGATGATGCTGTTTGTGATGACGCGCAGCCGCATGCGCGGCAGCGCACGGGCGATGAGAGCGCAAGTCGAACCGGGTCCGAGGAAGATGGTGTCGCGCTCTCTGATGAGGTTGACAGCGGTGCGTGCGATATGCTCTTTTTCAGGGGAGCGGATTGAGAGCTTTTCAAAAAACGGGACCTCTTCGGCAGTGGGGGAGCCGCTTGAAAGTCGGATGCCACCGTACTCGCGGATGACGCCAGCGCGTCGCGAGAGCTCATCGAAGTCTCTTCGAGCGGTCATTTCAGATATACCAAAGATTGTTGCGGCTTGGGCAACAGTGACCATTCCGCGCTGAGCGCACAGCTCAAGTAATTGTTCGTGACGTTCGGGTTTAAGCATGGCTTGCCAATTGGATTATGCAGTAATGACGGAGGTATAGGCGCGGAGGGCCTCGATGGTCCGGGGGTCTGCGTCCTCGTTAATGAATGCCGCGGTCATATCCTCCAGTGTGGTGAAAAGGCAGAAGTCGCGCCTTCCGACTTTTTCAGCATCTACAACAAGATAACGCTCCTGAGCTCGAGAAAGAGCGTCTGAGAGGACCATGGCTGCATCGGGACGAGAGCCAAAGACCTCGTTTCCAAAAATACCGGTTGCCGAGACGTAGGCCTTGGGAGCGGATAGACCGTAGGGGCCGCGGCCGTTGTATGGCATGGTGAAAACTCGCGTGTCGTGACGCATCATGCCACCAACAAAGAATAGATCTATATGTGGATTGTCGGCTAGCAGGTTCAGCACGGGAAGACTGTTGGTGACGACGCGTATGTCCTCCTGGGGCAAATACGAACACATGAGCTCGAGAGTGGAGCCTCCACCGAGAAAGATCGTATCGCCGGCTGAGACGGTTTGGGCGGCGGCCATAGCGGCGGCACGTTTCTGATCAACTTGAAAACGACGTTTCTCCTCATGCGGGGTCAAACGTGAAAGGGCTGTTCCGTGGGCGGAGTGTGGAAGCTGAGCCCCTCCGTGTACGCGCACAAGAAGGCCCTTGTCGGCAAGCTCGGCCAGGTCACGCCTGATGGTCATATCCGAAACAGATAGGGTATTAGATATCTCGTTTACCGATACCGAATGATGTTGGTCGAGTAAGTCGAGAATGGCCTGCTGGCGTTCGGATTTCATGAGTGCCGACTCCCTCATCGAGCGTTTGTTCTTATTTCAATGTAAACGAACAACATAAATAAACGCAAATCGTTCACGAAGGCACATTACCTTTCACCGGTCAAAACATAACGCTCACGGAAAAAACCATCAAATAGGAGGTAAATAGAGCTCATTCCAAAAATCATCTCTTGACCAATAAACAAATATAGACGAACATAAACGAACAGAACGAACAGAACGAACAGAACGAAGAGAATTAATAAGTATGAAAGGACAGAAGATGCGTATCGGTGTCATCCTTGCAAGTCACGGAGAGTTCGCTCAGGCCGCCCTCGGTGCCGTCGAGATGATTGCGGGCAAGCAGCCTGATGTCATCGCTCTTGGTCTCACCGCCGAGAAGAGCCTGGAGTCTTTCGAGTCCGAGATGCGCGAGGCTTACGAGACCCTCAGCGCCGAGTGCGAACTCGTCGTCACCCTATGCGACATCTACGGCGGCACCCCATTCAACGTTACCACCCGCTGCCTGCTCAACGGCATGAACATGGTCGCCTACACCGGCCTGTCCATGCCCGTTGCGGTCGAGCTCCTGCTCACTCGCGATGGCCTCGATTCCGCCGACGCGGTCCGTGCCCAGCTCACCGCCGCTCACGCCGGGGCCCAGCAGGAGATCAAGGCTCCCGCTCCGGCCGTGGAGACAGACGAGGACGATTTGGACCTCTAGGCTCGTTAGCCCGTCGATTCGAGTGGCGCTCACCCGTATCCCCCCGAGTGGGCGCCTCGATCGAGCAGGGCATTCGTAAACGGTACTGAAGGAACGTGCAAACGAAAAGGAGAACATCATGGCACTCAAACTCGTCGACATCGATGACCGCCTGATCCACGGTCAGGTCGCCACCACCTGGATTCCCGACTTCGGCATCGAATCGGCAATCATTGTCTCGGATAAGGTCGCCAACGACCCCGTCCAGAAGTCCGTCGCCGGCCTCGCCGCCCCCGACATCAAGGTCTCCGTCTTCGGCGTCGAGAAGTTCATCGAGGTCCTCAAGAAGACCGAGCTCAAGAAGGCCACGATGGTACTCTTCACCAACCCCATCGACGCCCTCAAGCTGCACGAGAACGGCTTGCCGTTCGACTACCTGAACGTCTCCGGCATGCGCTTCAACGAGCAGCGTCATCGCCTGCACAAGAACATGTCCGTCACCGCCGAGGAAAAGGCCGCCTTCGAGGAGCTCATTGGCCTCGGCGTCGACTGCTGGATGCAGACCACCACGCGCGATTCCAAGGAGCCCGTGTCCGAGCTCCTCAAGAACTACTAAGTAGGTAACCATCTCCGGGCATGTGAGCCCGGGGCGTGCCCATCGGAGGGAACGATGGGCGAATAGGGAAGGAGAGGCTTATGCTTCAGGCACTTCTGCTCGCCATCTGGGCGGGTCTGTGCACTTGGGACCAGTTCGGTCCCCACCTGGGCTTCCGCAAGCCCCTGCTGGCATCCGTCGGCGTCGGCATCATCCTCGGTGACATGACGACCGCCATCATGATCGGCGCGACCATGGAGCTCATGTGGCTCGGTGTCAACAACATCGGCGCTTATGTTCCGCCGGATGTCATCTCCGGCACCATCGTCGGCGCCGCCCTGGGCATCATGGGTTCCACCGACACCGCCAGCGCCATCGCCCTGGCAGTCGCCATCGGCATCCCCACCGCCACCTTGGTTCAGCAGCTGAACATCTTGGTCATGACCACTAACGTCTCGCTTGTCCACGGTGCCGACAAGGCCATCGAGTCCGGTAAGTTCAACGCCGTCAACAAGTTCTTCTGGACCGGCGCCCTGTGCTTCTTCCTGACCCGCGCCGTTCCCGTCTTCATCGCCACGGGCATCGGCTCCTTCGTGATCGAGGACATCATGGCCTTCCTGCAGAACCAGGTTCCGTGGGTCCTCACCGGCTTCTCCACCGCCGGTGGCATGATGCCCGCCGTCGGTCTGGCCATGCTCCTCACCATGATGATGAAGAAGAGCATGTGGATCTTCCTGCTCGCCGGCTTCGTCATGGCCGCCTTCCTCAACGTCCCGACCGTGGGCGTCGCGCTCGCCGCTTGCGCCGCCGCCGGCGTGTGGGATGTCATTACCGAGGGTCAGAAGAATCAGCCCGCCCCTGCCGCCGCCTCTGCCGCCGGCTCCGATGATGACGAGGAGTACGATCTCTAATGGGTAAGATTTCCAACTCCACCCTGAACAAGGTCCTGCTGCGCACCCAGGGTTGCCAGTTCGCGCACAACTACGAGCGCATGCAGTCGCTGTCCCTGACCTACTGCTTCGCTCCGGTCCTCGAGGAGCTCTACAAGGATGCCCCCAAGGAGGAGCGCGTCAACGCCATGAAGCGCCACCTCGAGTACTTCAACACCCACCCGCTCGCGATCCCCTTCATCCTCGGCATCACCGCCGCACTGGAGGAGTCCACGGATGAGGATCAGAAGGACACCGTCGTCGGCATCAAGACCTCTCTTATGGGTCCCTTCGCCGGCCTGGGCGACTCACTGCTGAACCTCACCTGGTTCCCGATCGCCGGCTCCATCGGCGCCTCCATGTGCGTCGACAACGGCTCCATCGTGGGTCCGCTCGTGATGTTCCTTCTCATCAACCTGCTGTACTGGCCGCTGAAGTACTTCGGCCTGCACAAGGGTTACGAGATGGGCATGGAGCTCGTCGAGAAGGCCGGCGTCCAGATCTTCGACCGTCTGGGCAACCTTGCCAACGTGCTGGGCGTCATGGTCACCGGCGGCCTCATCGCCACGACCGTCAAGCTCAAGCTTGCCGTGCAGTTCACCTTCGGCGAGGGCGACCCGCTGGTGCTCCAGGATCAGCTTGACAAGGTGCTGCCCTACGCGCTGCCCGTCCTGCTCACCTTCATCTGCTACCACCTGCTCAAGAAGGGCCAGGGCAAGAACTCCGCTCAGATCATCATCGGCCTGATCGTATTCGCCCTCGTGTTCGCCGCGATCGGCTTCTACTTCCCGGCGTTCAAGATCTTCGCCTAATCGGCGCGGTATCACCCCGAGCACATCACCTCTGGTATGGCGCGCGCCCTCACCACGGGCGCGCGCCTTTTTCAACCGCTTTGTGAAAGGACCACGATGAGAACCGTCCTTGTTCTGATGGACACTCTGCGACGCGACGTCCTGTCGTGCTACAACCCCGCAACCGACGTTCAGACCCCTAATCTCGAAGCCTTTGCCGAGCGCTCCTGCGTGTTCGACAACCACTGGATCGGCTCGGCTCCCTGCATGCCGGCTCGCCGCGACATTCTCACCGGCCGCTACAACTTCCTCGAGCGCCCCTGGGGCCCCATCGAGCCCTTCGACGTGACGCTGCCGGCCTGTCTGCGCGCGAACGGCAACTTTTGCCACATCACCACCGACCACTGCCACTACCTGCGCACCGGTGGCGAAGGCTACCTCCAGGAGTTCAACACCTGGGATTACCACCGCGGCCAGGAGGGCGACCCGTGGGTCAGCCGTATCGATGAGCCGAACAACATGCCCGAAACCTTCTATGGTCGCGTGCGCGAGCAGTACCAGAAGAATCGTCA
>CAJLCM010000034.1:0-20756 GCA_905205145.1 uncultured Collinsella sp. | reverse complement strand
CTACCGCATGCCCCTGTGCCCCATGGCAGACGTCATGTTCGCTGCACTTACCGATGCTCTGAAGGGAGCTGGTCTGCTTGATTAAGACCGTCATTATGGGAACGGGCCGCATGGGCTCGCTCATCCGTACCACCGCCGAGGCTGTTGTCGACGCCGCCGGAGAGCCCGTTTTCGACATCGTCGCCCAGATCGGCTTCGACTTGTCCGAGCTCGAGAGCGC
Source organism: uncultured Collinsella sp. (assembly GCA_905205145.1). Lineage (GTDB taxonomy): Bacteria > Actinomycetota > Coriobacteriia > Coriobacteriales > Coriobacteriaceae > Collinsella. Next base: position 20,536 of record CAJLCM010000034.1, on the reverse strand, counting down.
ACCGGCCGCCGACGTCATCATCGACTTCTCGAACGTCGTGACCTTCGATGCCGTCGTCGCCTATGTCGAGCGCACGGGTGCGGCGCTGGTCTCGGGCACCACAGGCTATACGCCCGAGCAGATGGATCGCCTGCGCGAGCTGGGTCAGAACGCCCGTGTCATGCACTCCGGCAATTACTCCATCGGTATCGCAGCCCTGCGTCATCTAGTAGCACAGGCCACACGCGAGCTGCCCGGCTTTGACTGCGAGATTGTCGAGACTCACCACAACCAAAAGGTCGACGCCCCCAGCGGCACCGCAAAGCTACTGCTCGACGCCGTCGTCGAGGCCGAGCCCGAAGCAGGCTACTATCCCGTCTATGGCCGCGAGGGTATGTGCGGAGCACGCGACCCCAAGGAGATCGGCATGCACTCGCTGCGCGGTGGCACTGTCGCCGGCGTGCACGAAGTGAGTTTCTTTGGCCAGGACGAGGAGGTCACGCTCACGCACCGCGCCACGAGCCGTCAGATCTTTGTCAACGGCGCCTTGGCAGCCGCGCAGAAGCTCGTCGTCCGCGAACCCGGCTTCTATACGTTCGACAAGGTCATGTTTGCCTAACCGGGTATCAACCGAATCCACCCAAAGGAGAGATAGCAAATGAGCAACGCAGCCGAGATGGATGCACAAGAGATTATCAACTACATCGCCACCGCGCCCAAAAAGACGCCCGTCAAGCTGTACGTGCGCGAGAAGCCGGGCATGAAGGTTGCCTGGGGCAACGCACATGTCTACGGCGGTCGTCGTGGCAAGACCGTCTTTGGCGACTGGGATGAGCTTAAGGCCATCCTCGATGCCAATGCCGATTCCATCGATTACTACGACGTTGAAAACGATTGCCGCAACTCCGCCGTGCCTATGCTCGACCTTAAGGGCATCAACGCCCGCATCGAGCCGGGCGCGATCATCCGCGACCGCGTCGAGATTGGCGACCGTGCCGTCATCATGATGGGCGCCATCATCAACATCGGCTCCGTCATTGGCGAGGGCTCCATGATCGACATGGGCGCCGTGCTGGGCGGCCGCGCCACCGTGGGCAAGAACTGCCACATCGGCGCCGGCACCGTGTTGGCGGGCGTCGTGGAGCCCGCGAGCGCCACGCCTGTCATCATCGAGGACGATGTCATGATCGGCGCCAACGCCGTGGTCCTAGAGGGCGTGCACGTAGGCAAGGGCGCTGTCGTTGCCGCCGGCGCCGTGTGCGTAGAGGACGTCCCCGCCGGCGCCGTCGTGGCCGGTGTCCCCGCCCGCGTCATCAAAATGCGCGACGAGAAGACCGACAGCAAGACCGGCCTCGAAGAGGGCTTGCGTCAGCTCTAAGGTTACGCGGTTTTACCAAACCGCGTAACTAGTCGACGCTGCAAACGACCCAGAGCGGCAATCTGACGTTCAATCGTCGGGCATGACCAGAAGGTCAATGCCCTCCTCTTTCACGTCATCTTGCTCGCTCTGGGTCGTTTTCGCTGACGTATGCTCATCCTGAGGGGCAATGTCAGCAACCAAGCCGAAAACAAAAAAGGCCGAAGTCCCAAAAGGCTTCGGCCTTTGTTTTTTGCAACGTCCAAGAGCAGTTTATCGATTCTCAATACTTCCGATATTCTTGAGCTCGATGGAGATGAGGCCGTTGGGCTCGTTGACAAACTCGATGTACTCGGAGTTCGAACCCATCTCGGCCGGGAAGCTGATCTCGATGCCCGTATCGGTACGAATCTTGTGATTGCGCACGGCCGCGCGCTCGACCTGCTTGCGCTCCACAGGAACGCGCTCGGGAACCTTCTCCTCGGTCAGTGCCGCGCGCACGCTCTCTTTGATGACCGGCTCGTCCTCAAAGACCTCATCGACGATATCCCAAGGCGGCAGCTCCTCGTCATCCTCGACCTTCTCGGCAACGGCAGCCTTAACCTTAGCGAGCGCTACGGCCGTATTGGCACCGTGTTCCTCGGCGACTTCCTCGACCACACGCGTCACGGTGTCGATGACCTCCTTGCCCGATACCCCCGTGTCGCACTGCAGCAGGCCATCGGGGATAAGCATACGATCCTCGCCGGCAATCTTGCGCTTCTTGTCCACGTAGCCGATCTCCATGGTGCTCGCGCGCACGATGGCATAGCTTGGCACCTTTTGCGAGGGGTTTGGCAGAATAGCGTAGTGGCGCGCGATGTCGTTGCGCACCTCCCCCTCCTCGCGACCCACTTCGTGCATAAAAGCCTGCTTGGAGCCCAGCAGCATCACGGCAAACCAGCGGGCATCCTCATCGTCGTCAAAATCGGCCACGAGCACGTCGGTGGACTCGGCTTTCTCGGCTTTGGTGAGCTCGGAGGAGATAAACTCCGCAATCTGCTGCGACAGGTCCACGAACTCGCGCTCGCCAAAGAAATAGCCCTTGAGCTCGCCGCCGAACGCAGAGTTCTCGGCAAACGTGGCGCGTTTATTGTCGGCCGAGGTACGCGCGCGGCGCAGATGTGTGGTCACGAAGTTGCGCACGGTACGACTCTCGATATCGAGCTCGCGCTGGCTCATGACGTTGACGGCAGAGTCAAAGTCCAGGATATGCAGAATCGCGTGATTGATTTTCATATACGGCATTCCGTTCTAGATCGATTTCGGCACGAACCAGTATAGCGGTCGATCCCGCCCCAGGCGCATCGAAGATTGGTGCATCGGGGACAGGTTGCTTTGCACCAATGGTTAGCGCAGGAGCTCGGACTGCCAAGCCTCGAGCTGTTCTGCCAAGCTCTTGCCGGCAGCGGGCATGTCGATCTGGGGACGTTTGGGCAGAAGCGCACACTTAAGAATCGCAACGATAGTCTGCGAGACAAAGCGTCGCGTATCCTTGTCAAAGCCTTGCGCAGCCTGGAGCATCACGGGCAGGCTCTCGCGCAGATTCCCAGCAATATCCGCAAACCGCTCAGCACCCGTAGCCTCAAGCACGGAGAACAACGCATCTACAAAACGCTCGCGCTCGCTAGGCGACACCGCAAGCAGCATCTCGCGAATGGAGCCATCAACGTATCGAGCACCGGCGGACAGGCGCTCACAGTACACGAAGTCGCGACCATCAACCACCCAGCTAAAGGGATTATGCTGAAGCAGGCTGAACTCGGTGCTCTCAACGATGGCATAGTCCTCCTGTGTCTCGAACATCATGCCAAAGATCGACGACCGAGGTAGCGTCTTGTCGATTCGACCGGATAGGTCGGCGAAGGCGTTGCCGCTCAGAAACTCCTCGACGAAGCCCGGACCATCATGGGAATAGGCCCGTTCGATTCGCTCACGGGCGACATCGGGGCACATCGCCGCACCGTACACCGCAAGGTTTCCACCCTTGGAATGACCTCCGCACAAAAGCGGCCCGTCAATCGCATCCGCCGCCTCGTCTACATAACGCGCCGCGGATTCCTGGGCCGGCACAGGACACCGGAACGCCATGTTAAAGTCCTCTTTCCAGCCCACAATCGTGCTGTCGGTCCCCCGGAAGGCAAGATAGCTAAACCCCGCCGGAAATCGGAACGTCATGGCCGCAAACTGCTCCGTTGTCTCGGCATCACTCACGCTACGATAGCCGCAAACACGAACGCCACGGTAGCGAGGGCTTGCTGCCACAGCCTCCAACAGGGCACGGCTCCCCTCCGGATCCCACAGGTCGCCAATCATGTCTTGGTAGCACTCGGCGCGTAGCAGCTCGCGTACGTCTAGGCCCTGCCAGTTCGTCAGCTCCGCCATATCACCCGGCAAACGCAAATAGGACAACCACGCAAAGACCAGGCTATCCACCGCGCAGAACGGCCGTTCCTCAAACGGATCAAACGCCGTCTGGGCATAGGTCAAAAAATTAGGCGAATCCGACATGGCCCTCCCATCAACTATGGTGCATTGGGGTGGTGCAAAGTAACCTGACCCCCTCGCACCAAAAAGGCGCCCGGACCGTGTGGCCCGGACGCCTTTCATTGTAGCCTGTTGCCCAAAAGAGCTTGATTTAGCAGGAGAAGTCGACGCTGTCGATGATGTCCTTGAGGGCCTTGGCGGAGGCGGTGAGCTCATGCTGCTCGTCATCGTTCAGCGGCACGGGGACGCGGCAGACAACGCCATCGCGGCCAACGACGGTCGGCATGGAGATGGCCAGATCGGACAGGCCATACTCGCCCACCATGAGCGAGGAGACAGGCAGAACGGTCTGCTCATCGCGCATGACGGCAGTGCAGATGCGCTTGACGGCCATGGCAACGCCATAGTAGGTAGCGTGCTTCTTCTCGATGATGGTGTAGGCGGAGTTCTTGACGTCCTCGGCGATACGCTTCTCAGCAGCCTCATGCTCCAGATGGCCGTGAAGCTCGCAGAAGGTGTTCAGTGGCACGCCGGCAACCTGAGCGCTGGACCAAGCGACAAACTCGGAGTCGCCGTGCTCACCCATGACATAGGCCTGGACATCGCGCGGGTCAACCTCGACGTGGGCACCAAGCATCTGCTGCAGACGGCCAGTGTCGAGCACGGTGCCGGAGCCGATGACATGGCCCTCGGGCAGGCCGGACATCTTAATGGCAGCATAGGTCAGAACATCAACCGGGTTGGAGACGATTAGCAGAATGCCGTCGAAGCCGGACTTCTTAATCTCGGGGATAATGGACTTAAAGATGTTTACGTTCTTGTTGACCAGGTCCAGGCGGGTCTCACCGGGCTTCTGGGCAGCGCCAGCGGTGACGACGATCATGGCGGCGTCCGCGACATCGGAATAATCGCCGGCGTAGATCTTCATCGGCTCGGCAAACGTCATGCCGTGCGCGATATCCAGAGCCTCACCCTCGGCACGGTTCTTGTCCACGTCGATGAGGACCATCTCGGAGAACAGACCACTCTGCATCAGTGCGAACGCCGAAGACGAACCGACGAAACCGCAGCCGACAATAGCGACCTTCTTCTCGTTAACCATTACAAACTCCCATCTCTCTCCACAAACAAGCCGCCCGGGAACGACCCGAGCGGCTTGCCGTAATCCCAATACATCCAATCGGGACTTTGATTATGCTCCTATTCGCAGCCAAAAATCGACCGTTTACCGAAATTGTTTGCTGGATTCGTAAAATAACTGCACGAAATCGGTTTCGAGCTATTGACGAGCCGAAATAACCTTCTAATACAGGCCCGCCTCGCGAATGGCCTCGACAGCCAAAACGATCTGATCGGGCGGCAGAACCAGCGCCATGCGCACGTGCCCCTCGCCCGAAGGACCAAAGCTCGCGCCCGGCGTCACCACAACGCCGGCCTTCTCCATAAGCTCCTCGCAAAACGCCACGGAATCGGTGCGGCCACCGGGGAGCTTGGCCCACACAAACATAGAGCCATGCGCGTTGGGTCGCTCCCAGCCCAGGCCCTCAAGACCGTCGCACAGGGCATCGCGACGCTCCTGGTACTTCAGACGCTGCGCCTCGACCTCATCGCGCGGACCGTTCAGGCAGGCGATAGCAGCCTTCTGGATCGGGAAGAACATGCCAAAGTCGATCTGGCCGCGCAACTTGGCAAAGGCCGAGACCACGTCCTCGCGGCCGACCAAAAAGCCGATGCGTGCGCCGGTGACGTTAAACGACTTGGAGAGCGAGAAGAACTCAACGCCCACCTCGAGCGCGCCGGGATACTGCAAGAAGCTGCCGCCCGGCTCGCCGTCGAACACGATGTCGGAGTATGCGTTGTCATGGACGATGAGCAGGTCGTGCTCGCGGGCGAAAGCGATGATCTCCTCATAGACCTCGGGCGTGCCCACCGAGCCCACCGGGTTGGCGGGCAGCGACACGATCATATACTTGGCACGATCGGCAACCTCGGGATCGATGCCCGCCACATAGGGCAGGTAATTGTGCTCAGCAACCAACGGATAGTACTCGAGCTTGGCATCGGCGATCTTGGCACCCGCCTCAAAGACCGGGTAGCACGGATCGGGGACCAGAATGGTGTCACCCGGATCGAGCAGGGCCAGGCCCAAATGGCCCACGCCCTCCTGCGTGCCGTTGCACGACTGCACCATGGACGGCGTAATGCCGGAGACACCAAAGCGGCGCTCATAGTAATCGCACACGGCCTGCTTGAGTTCGGGCAGGTCGCGCAGGGCATACTTCCACATCTCGGGATCTTGGGCTGCCTGCGTGAGCGCCTCGACCACATGGTCGTACGGCTTAAAGTCGGGCGTGCCCACGCTCATGTTGTAAATGGTCTTGCCTTGAGCCTTCAACGCGAGAAGCTTGTTGTTGAGCGAGGCGAAGACCTCCGCGCCAAAGCGGTCGAGACACTGCGATGCCTGCATGGTGCCACCTTTCGATATAAAAAAAGCGGCGCTCCGACAAGAGCGCCGCGCGATACGGGCCATCAGATTGCAAAAGTGTAACGCTTAGAAACCCCGTATTGGTTCAATTTAGCCAACCTTAGTCAACTGGATTGAGCGCGTCGATCTGCGCAAGCCACAGACGCGAGCTAGCGTCACTCGGCATACGCCAATCGCCGCGCGGGCTAAGCGTCACCGAGCCCACCTTGGGACCATCGGGCAGGCAGCTGCGCTTAAACTGCTGGGCAAAGAAGCGACGGTAGAACGTACGTAGCCACGTGTGGACGGTCTTGGCGTCGTAGACGCCCTCGAAGCTCTTGAGCGCCATGCGGTAGATCTTGCCAGGCTCAAAGCCAAAACGCAGCAGGTAGTAGAGGAAGTAGTCGTGCAGCTCGTACGGGCCCACCAAATCCTCGGTCTTCTGCGCAATCTCGCCGTCGCCCGTGGGCGGCAGAAGCTCGGGGGACACCGGCGTATCGAGGATATCGAGCAAGACCTCGGCAATGCGCCCGCCAAAGACATCGGCGGCATAGCGCACCAGATGGCGCACAAGCGTCTTGGGCACGCTCGCGTTGACGGCATACATGCTCATATGGTCGCCGTTATAGGTAGCCCAGCCGAGCGCCAGCTCCGACAGGTCGCCCGTGCCAATGACAAAACCGCCAGCCTGGTTGGCCAGATCCATCAGAATCTGCGTGCGCTCGCGCGCCTGGCTGTTCTCGTAGGTCACGTCCTGCACGGCCGGATCATGCTCGATATCCTTAAAGTGCTGCTCCACGGCAGCATGGATCGAGACCTCGCGGAAGCTCACACCCAAGTCACGAGCGAGCGACTCGGCATTGGACTTAGTGCGGTGCGTCGTGCCAAAGCCGGGCATGGAAACCGCTGTGATGCCGGTGCGCGGCAGGCCCAGTGCATCGAAGGCACGCACGGTCACAAGCAGCGCTAGCGTGGAGTCCAAGCCGCCCGAAAGGCCGATAACCGCAGCCTTGGTACCCGTATGGGCAAGGCGGGTCTTGAGGCCCGCAGTCTGCAGATCGAGGATGGTCTCGCAGCGCTCGGCCAAGTCGCCGTGGTCGGCCGGCACAAAGGGCGCGCGCGGGAAAACGCGGTCGATATCGCAGGCATCGCGCAGGACAGGTTCTTCGGCCAGCACGCCCTCAAACGAAAACTCAACGGTCGTGGCCTCCGGCGCATCGTCCGGACGCGTCCACGTGGTTGAACGGCGACGCTCGGCAACCAAGCGGTCAAGATCAACATCGGCCACTGCCATGTCGCAGGTGAGGAGCTGGGTCGCTGCCAGCTTAGAGCCGTTTTCGTAGACGAGGTTCTCCCCCGCAAAGACCATATCGGTCGTGGACTCGCCCTCGCTCGCATCTGCATAGGCATAGGCGCAGTACAGGCGCGCGCTCTGGTTAGAGATAAGGCTGCGGCGGTAATCTGCCTTACCGATAATCTCGTCCGAGGCCGACGGGTTGAGAATCACCGTCGCACCGTCAAGCGCCATCTCGGTCGAAGGGGGCGCCGGCACCCACAGGTCCTCGCAGACCTCAACGCCCAGCACCATATCCTCGGCACCTTCATCACAGCAGCGGTAGACAAGCCCCGAACCCAGCGGAACCGGACCCTGACCGGCAAACTCGACCCACGCGGGATCTGCGGGCGCCGGAGCAAACCAGCGGCGCTCGTAGAACTCGCCATAGTTGGGCAGATACTTCTTGGCCGTGAGGCCCAAAAGTTCACCCGCGCAGCACACGGCGGCGCAGTTGTAGATATTCTCGGCAACTGCAACGGGAAGACCGATGGTAAAGACAATCGGCAGCTCACAAGTCTCGTCGAGAATATGCACCAGAGCGGCCTCGCAGGCATGCAGCAGTGTGCGATTATGGAACAGGTCGGCCGCGGTATAGCCGGTCAGGTTAAGCTCGGGCAGCACCAGCGCGCGAACGCCGCGCTCGGCAGCCTCGCGAACAGCCACCAGCGCAACCTCGGCATTGCCCTCGACATCGGCGACGCGAATCTGCGGCGACGCCGCCGCCACACGCAAAAAGCCATCGTTCTTATTAGCCGAAACGCAGCATTGCCTTGTTGATCTGGACACTGGAGGCCCCTTCTACCCTGAGATTCAGTCTAACGGACGTTCACATATCTCTAACTAGCCAAAGCAACCTCCCAGTTTACTGAGAGGCCAACCTGTGCTAAGAGCATGTATTTCAAATTTCTTTAATTAAAAAAGGAGAAATCGATAATCGACTTCTCCTTTAAACGAGGCGAGTAAATTCCGAAACTAATGGCAGAATTTATCCATGTAGTCCTCAAAGTCGAACACTTCTACCACGACGCCCTCTTCCTGAGACTCTTTCAGTTGCTCCAAGAGATCTTTGTTAATAACGTCCATGTAGAAACCTCCTCTATCTAATCAATTGTAGTATATCTGCTTTCATGCAATTATCAACCAACTTGTTTAATTGCTCCTCGTTTGCCGATAGTCCCTCTTTTTTCAAAATGTCGCGCACCTCGTTCTTAGTAATCGGCTTTTCAAACAACGAAAGCAAAGCGAACGAAAAATCATTAACCGCACACATTCTATGGGTGGCACAACTCAGCAGTACTCTTAACCCCTCTTTTGAGCGTCCGACTTCCTTAACAAACGAACTTTTAACCAATTGAAAACCATTATCGTGCATTACATAATCGGCATCGATATTTGTATTCAGCAATCCATAATGCAACAGTTCTTCTATCGCCCTTGTCAGCTCGAGGTCGCCCTGATCAAGAATAAGAGAAATGCTACAATCGGCCTCCAATAAACGGGCCAACTTAAGGTATACCAACTGGGGAACAGCATAGACATGATGGTATTCAGAATTATAGAAGTAGGCAAATGGCTCAACGAGCACGACAGAGGTCTTGGAATCCAGCCAGATTCGATCAGCTGGATTTAGACTAGTTAGCCGTCGCTTTACTTTGGTCAAATGTCCCTTATACCTGACAGCGTGAATAGAATCTAGGATCCAGGTCACCTCTGAAATATGAAGCCGCTGGGGCAAGTCAATTGTGTCGCTACCGTTTATGACCTCTTGCATATAAAAATCAATATGATGCTCATCAGATAAGGATTTTGCTTCATTTAAAGTTAAACCAGTGCCTGAAACATAATCCACTTCGAGGCGCAAATCCTCATATTGGGACTTCGGCATTACAGAGACACCATACTTATCGGGATGATTCCAAACATCCGACCCCATAACGAGACCAAAATTCGTAAATCCTCTCGTGGAATATGGAACACCACATACCTGTTTTGAATAATTCAAAACATTCTCTGTATAAGCTAAGGTGTTCAGAGCCTCTTCTTTAGTTTCGGTCGGAAAGCCAATCATAAAGAATAGATGAACAGGAATACCCGCATTGAGACAATCATGGATATTGCGATCAATCCAATCAACCCTCGTGTTCTTCTTCATTAGATCAAGAACTCTTTGGTTGTATGACTCGAGGCCAAACTGAATCTGCCTACATCCACTTTGGTATATCTTGTTGAAAACGTCTGTACTTAGGGTTGGAGAGAACCTCGTTTCTCCATGCCAGAAAAACGTTTTTCCCGATGCGTTTATTTCATCCGCGAGTTGCTCCATTCTTTTGCCTTCGAATGTTTCATCCACAAAAGAGAAAACTCTCGTGCCGTATTTTTCATTTAACCGACACATTATTTCAAATACTCTCGATATAGGCATCTTTCGGTAACAACCACCGGTAGCACCGGGAATGGTGCAGAAGGCGCAATGATTAAAACACTGCCTAGAGGAATAAACCGGCAATATTAACTCAGGCATGAAGTATTTAGAAAGGGCGAAGCCATCGAAATCGGGAACTGTATCGTTGATAAATGTTTGCTCAATCCGATGGTTTTTATATATCTTTCCGCCTTTAGCATGGCAAAGGTTTGGAACACAGTCGAGATTGTCATCACCAGAGTCAAGAGCCTCAAGAAGACGTGCAAGCGGCTCTTCGCCGTCATACATCATTATCGAATCAATGTATTCAAAAAAGGGATGCCATTCTTTCATGCAGTCATCTGCTAAACGAGTAATGTAATTGCCGCCCAATGAGACGTGTTTAACAGATGGACATTCTTCTTTAATCAGTTTCGCTAACGTAACTGCAGAAATCAATTGGAAACAGCCGCTCACCGAAATCCCAATAAACTCGATTTTTTCCCTCTGAATACGCTTAAGAAAGGCAGTTTCATAGAAGGAAATAAACGGATTATGCAAGGTATCCGCAAGCGATTTCATTATTTCTGATGTCGAATAATAATCATAGGGCAGATCTATGGAGTTGAACGTGTATTTAACTCCATATGAGACGTGATTTATGATATAGAGTGCATTTCTAAAAATGTTTTCAGCATATTGTCTTTCTTTCAGATTAAAGTATCTCTTCGATCTGAAAATATCTTTTGCCTCGTCAACATTAAGTGCTGACTTTTGTATCAACTCGATTGTTAATTGAACATTCGAACTAAACGAATCCTTTGATTCCCGATACCTTTTACAGCACTCTTCGACATGTCTAGAAGATAGGAGGTCATCGTAAAATTCCACGTTTAAGTCAACAATGTCAACTTTGTATTGTTCAACCTCTTGAAGATATGACTTCAAAACAGGCAAGGCAAGATACGGCCCCACTGGACTCCATCCTGGGGGAAATACTAAAAGCGTTTTAGGCATATCAACGTCACATCTTTCGCAAATAATTCAATTGAAACACAACTACCATCATAATTGAAAATACACCAAGTCCTGTAACGAGAATTGAGAACATCGCGATGCTCGTGAACAGCGAAACAAGGAGTGTTGAAATAACAACAGCAACTGATTGCAAAGACTCCCTAATTGAAAACAGGCTTATCGATTCAGATCCGTCTCTCGCCAAATCCTGCAGCGATGTTATGAGAAGCACATCTTGAATGGCGTTTCCGGCACCGACGATAAAAAGGAAAATAAACGATATCCCAGACGCATAGCGATAGCCAAACGCCAGATACGCACCGAGCGCAAGATACGTCACAAAACAATATGATTTAACGCAATCGGAACCACTGATTAAACGACCATATATTGTATTTCCGAACAACAGTCCGATTGTAAGACTACTCTGAAGGAATCCGTATTGTATCGATGACGAGTCAAATTGCAATTGCGCTATAGCTGGCAAAAGAGAATTCAGAGAGCCGAATGCCACGCCACTAGAAATATCGATTAATAGGAAACCAATTGCCAAGTGCTTCGCGCTAAGATCACTAAATGCAGTCCTGTTTTTTTCATTTTTGCTTATCCCCTCTTTATCATTAACCTCGATAACCGACGGAACATCTCGCAGCAACCAGAACGACGCGGCAAAAGAAAGCGCGTCTAATGCAAGAACAGCCTCCGCCCCAAATTGAGCGACAACAAAACCGCCGGCAACTGGCCCCAGTACCATCATCAAATTCTGCAGAAACCCAAACGAATTATTAATTACGTCGCGATTGATACTATTCGTATTGGCTCTTAACAACGAGTAGAAGCAGGGCATTTCAACCGTTCGGCAAAGCGATACCGCGCACGTAATAGCAAACATACTCCATTTACTATCAACAAAAATATAGCAAACGAATAATCCCGCGCGAATTAAGTCTGCCAATCTCATGGCCTGCAGCGTCCCGATACCCATCTTCTGAGGCAGCTGCGCGAGCGCAACTGAAAACAGAGAGGGGGCAAATCTGCAGCAGACCATCAAAGCAGTTGCAGAAACATCGTGAGTTACCTCGTAAATCAGCATTGGCAAAGCAATATTCGCACACCAATTGCCTATTTCGCTTATCCCTCTAGCAATATATAGGACCCGAACCGGACGGCTAGCTCTCAATACCGTGAACATCACGATTAACCTCGTATTTCAGGCCTCGTTCATCCCTTAATAGGAATCCATAATCAACCAAGTACCGCCTCAACACGGCATAATCAGGATAGAGCTGTGACAGCACACGATTAACCTGAAGCTCCGTATAACTTGTATTTAATTCAAAGAAAGAGACGGCCCATAGCAGCATGATTCTTTTATAGCTTTCCTTTTTTGGAATTGAAACCAGCTCGCCATTCTTGAGAAATCGTTTTTTAAAGTCTACTAGCTCATCCATTCACATCCTCCATTTCATACGCATCTAATACTAAAAATGCATACGCTTTAGGTCATCGCATTCGGCTTCTTTATTCGAACTAAACTCGAACTAATCTAAATTATTTGCTCAAACACTCTTCGAAAGCTCGTTTTTCACTCTGAGTAAAATGCCCTTCCCAGTCAGTCCACGAACAGGAAGGCAACTCACAACGAGCGGAGTCGAAGCCCTCTGCCGTCGGTCGTTCAAAATGCACGATAACCTTTTCGACATCGCCATCTGTAATCAGGTCAGAATGAATGACCTCGGTACCGTCTTCGAATGTCATATACGGATACATCACGTAAACCACCTCGCAATCGTAAGTCCAGTTTAGCATCAAGCTATTTCGCCAAAGACAGCAAGCCCCCTTGATGAGTTGATGGTATCTGTTAAATGTCACGTACGATTCACATCTGGTGGGTACCCTGATGGCTACACGAAACGAAGCAGATTTACACCGGGAGGACCCCGTATGACAACCAAGTACACCGACGCGCCGCGCACGCGCGTCATGACACCGGCATCGCTCAACAACGGCGTGCACGAGAACCATTCCATCGGACAGACCATGGCCATCGCGCCCAAAAAGGGCCTGTTCGACGACATTTCCATTCCCCAGATCATCGCCGGCGCCGCAGCTGCCGCCACGAGCGTCGCGCTTGCTTCCAAGATTGGCATCGCTGGTTCAGTAATTGGTGCCGCCGTGAGCTCGGTCATCACCGTTGTGTCCTCGCAGGTCTACCGCCACTTTATCTCTGCCAGCGCCGAAGCCCTCAAAGGTACGCACGCCGCCGCCGACTATCCCGCCGGCGCCTATGAGCCCGTTGAGCTTAATGCCGAGGAGCACCTGGGCGGCGCCGCGACTACGCAGGAGATGCGCCAGGTTGCGGGGCGCGCGACCACGGCGCGCGTCGCCCCCAACAGCCTGCGCGCCAAGGCAGCGGCCGAGCGCAGCCAGACGCAAAAGAAGGTCATCGTCTTCTCAATCGCCATCGCCATCGTCGCGGTCATCGCCTGCGCTGGCGCCATCCTTATCACCACCGCCGGTGAGGGTCTGGGCGAGCGCCCCGAGCCAATTCTTTCGTCGCGCACGACCGAGGGCGATGCAAATGGCAACACCCAGTCGCAAGATCAGCAGGCACAGGCGGACGGCGCGCAAGACAGTTCTACCTCTGCCGATTCGTCCTCGAACACCCAAAACCAATCGCAGAGCGCCAATTCCTCTACGAACAGCAGCGGCACGCAATCCGGCACGACCGACTCAAGCCAAACGACTGACGGCTCGCAGCCGAGCACGGGCGACCAAACGAGCGACACCACGTCGGGAACGGGCGTAGCAGACAGTAGCAACACCAACAGCTCGAGCGGAACCGCGTCCGGCACGGCATCTGATAGCTCGAGCCAAGGCACGGCATCGGTCAACTAAGCACATTTGCCTCTCATAGATAACCGACCTGTACAACGGGCGCGAATCGAAAGCGGTTCGCGCCCGTTTGCCTTGGGCGCCGCCATGGCAAACGCCATGCGATGGTAAGATGCTTTGGTGTGTAAAGAGGAGATTTGCCATGAGCAAGACAATAGTTAGGCCCACGCTTTCGCTGGGCAACCACATCTATCTGTATCGCCTGCTGCGCGATGCGATTGGATGCGGCAAGCAAACGTTTATGACGCAGGTCGAGGAGGCACTCGCCGCTGGTGATATGGCCGCTTATGACCTGGGCTTTGAGTCCACGCGTGAGCTGCTCGAGGAGCTCGACGACTGCATTAAGCTGACCGTCTTTAAGGGCGGTCGCCTGTATGCCACCGTCATCGCCAACGAGGCTTGGGATGCCGCCCTTGCCAAGGGCGAGGACAAGCCCAAGGCAGCCAAGGGAGCCAAGCAGTCCTACAAAAAGAAAAAGCGCGGCGAGAAGGACCTCAAGGCCGTGCGTCCCAAGCACGTTAAACGTCCCAAGCCAGAAACCATGGTTGAAGCCGTGCCGGAGCCCGAGCCCGAGGCAGAGATCGAAGTCGCTATTGAGGTAACAGCAGAAACCGAAATCACCGCCACGACCGATCCCGAAGTCATATCTGAGCAGGAAACCACTGCGGAGCTCAACGAAGCTCCCAAGTCGACAACCGAAGAAGCCGCTGACCAGCCCGAGACGTCTGCATTCCAAAACAGCGATGTCTTTGGTGACAAGGCCGAGGACGATCAGTCCGACGAGCCCGCAGATCAAGACGCTACCGAGTCGACGCCGGAGCCCGAGGCACCGCAGCCCGCCATCTCGCTCACGGTCGTCTATGACCCCGAGAACGCAAACGCCGGCATCACCACCATGGCATCCACGCCCATCGAGGCAAAGTCGAGCGTCGAGAATCAGAGCGCTCCGCAAGTCGAGTTCGACACCGCGACCGCAGACGCACCTGCCATCGTCGAACCCGCAGATTCCGCGGCGATGCCGAAAGCGGACACCGAATCAGTACTCGGCGCCGAACCCGCGCCCGTCATCGAGGTGACGCCCGTCAATGAGCAGGCCTTCGCACCGACGATGGTACCGGCCCCCACACCCGTTGCGCCCGCCATCCCCGAGGACTTCCCCATCGATTTCGCAACCGAGGTCTTCTGCCCCGGCCCATTGCTACACCAGCTGTCGACCTATCTCCCCTACGGCGCCGATACCCTCGGCATCGTCGGCGAGTACTACTGGATCGCCCGCGAGCGCGGTACCATCGAGGCCGCGCGAAACCGCGCAAGCTTCCCCCTGCACTATACGCAGGCCGGCGAGCGCCACGAAGTCACCGTGCGCATCCGCCGCAACACCACCGGTGGCCTCGGATCCACCTGGGCCATCGATAAAGTCGAAGAACCCGAGCAGTAACGACAAACGGCTCAAATCCAAATCAGGATTTGAGCCGTTTTTATTTGTTGATGTTGCGTAACCAACAGCGAGCGGGCCGCAAGTGCCCCAGGTTGCCGTGAAAGAGGAGCGACGCGTACTTCGGTACGCGAGCGACGGCTTGAACGGCAAGATGGGGTGCTTGCGACCCGCGCAGCGTCGAGCAGTTACGCGGTTTGGAAAACCGCGTAACGATCTAGTCGCGCGTCAGCTTGCGGTGAATACGATGCGGCTGGGCTGCGTCCTCACCCAGGCGCTCGATACGGTTGGCCTGATAGGCCTCAAAGTTGCCCTCGAACCAATACCAGTTGCCCGGATTCTCGTCGGTGCCCTCCCACGCCAGAATGTGCGTGGCGACGCGGTCCAGGAACATACGATCGTGGCTAATGACCACGCTGCAGCCCGGGAACTCGAGCAGCGCCGCCTCGAGCGAGGACAGTGTCTCGACGTCGAGGTCGTTCGTGGGCTCGTCGAGGAGCAGCAGGTTGCCGCCCTGCTTGAGCGTGAGCGCCAGGTTCAGACGGTTGCGCTCGCCACCGGAGAGCACGCCAGCGCGCTTCTGCTGGTCCTGGCCCTTAAAGCCAAAGCTCGCCACGTACGCGCGGCTGGGGACCTCGGTCTCGCCGACCATCATGTGGTCCAGGCCATCCGAGACGACCTCCCACAGGTTCTTGTCGGGGTCGATGCCAGAACGGTTCTGATCGACATAGGAGATCTTGACGGTCTCGCCCACCTCGAGCTCGCCCGAAGTCAGCGGCTCCAGGCCCACGATGGTCTTGAAGAGCGTAGTCTTGCCCACACCGTTGGGGCCGATGACGCCCACGATGCCGTTACGCGGCAGGGTGAAAGAAAGGTCGTCGATGAGCACGCGACCGTCGAATTCCTTGTGCAGGTGATGGGCCTCGAGCACCTTGTTACCCAAACGCGGTCCAACGGGGATGCGGATGTCGGTCCAGTCGAGCTTCTGGCTTGCGCGGGCCTCGGCCTCCATCTCCTCGTAACGGGCCAGACGGGCCTTGTTCTTGGCCTGACGGGCCTTCGGCGAGCTGCGCACCCACTCGAGCTCGGCCTCCATGCGTTTGGCGAGCTTGGCGTCGCGGTTGCCCTGGGCCTCGATACGGGCAGCCTTGGTCTCCAGATACGTCGAGTAGTTGCCCTTGTAGGGATAGAGGTGACCGCGGTCGACCTCGCAGATCCACTCGGCGACGTTATCCAGGAAGTAACGGTCGTGCGTGACGGCAAGCACCGCGCCCTGGTAGTTGTGCAGGAAGTGCTCGAGCCACAGGATCGACTCGGCGTCCAGGTGGTTCGTGGGCTCGTCGAGCAGCAGCAGGTCGGGAGCTTCGAGCAGCAGCTTGCACAGGGCCACGCGACGGCGCTCGCCGCCGGAAAGTACGTTGACCGGCATGTCGGAATCGGGCAGCTGCAGGGCGTCCATGGCCTGGCCGAGCTTGGAATCGATATCCCAGCCGTCGGCGGCGTCGATCTCGTCCTGGAGCTTTCCCATCTCGGCCATGAGGGCGTCCATGTCGCAATCCGGGTCGCACATCTCCTCGCCGATCTTGTTGAAGCGATCGACCTTGGCGATCATGTCGCCAAATGCCATGCGCACGTTCTCGATGACGGTCTTGTCGTCGTCGAGCGGCGGCTCCTGCTGCAGGATACCCACGGTGTAGCCGGGGGTGAGCTTGGCATCGCCGTTGGAGACCTCCTCGATGCCGGCCATGATCTTGAGCAGGGTCGACTTGCCCATACCGTTGGGGCCCACGACGCCGATCTTGGCACCGGGGTAGAAGCTCAGGGTCACGTCGTCAAGGATCACCTTGTCGCCATGGGCCTTGCGAGCCTGATACATCTGGTAGATGAACTCTGCCATTTGCCTGTTCTATCCTTTCTACCTGCTGTTTCCCTATTCTTGATTCGCTTTAGTGGAAACGAAATGAGGGAACCAGCTCTGAAACGTAACGAAAAAGGGGCATAGTTGCCCATACCCCCTAATACTACCTGGGAAAAGTCCCCCAGAACATACTATGAACTGCGTACGCTAGTTTTCCGCAACCTTAACGAGCGGCTCACTGCGATTTGCGCCACAACAGATACGAGTAGACGTAGACGGCTCCAACCGAACCAAACGCCAGAACCGCAATCACCGCGGCGACGACTTCACTCGAAAGCACGCTGCCTGCCACGCCCATCACAATCAGGCCAATACCCAGTACCATAAAGCAGGCGCCGCCAAAACGCTGCGTACGACGCCAGTTCTCGGGATCGGCAAGCGCCCAAGGTGTCTTGATACCGAGCGTATAGTTCTGCTTCACACGCGGCAAGTAGTTGCCTACGCCGATGAACAGCAAACCGACAACACCGGAAATCAGCACGTTAACCGAACCGACCGCCGGCACCACGCCCCAGACCGTAAGCTCTCCCAGCCAGCTTATGGCGCACATGAACAAGGTGAAGGCGATTACGAAGCCCTGGTAGAACTTGCCCGAGGTTCGATATGCCTCACCTTTGGGGTCGATGCGCGGCACCACGCAGAACATTGCGAGAAGCGCCAGAGGCAGCACGCCGAGCGCGGAGGCCATCCAGCTAGGACCCCAACCGTCGACGGCGCCGTTCGCGCCCCAGTGCGTGGGAATCTGCGCAGGCAAGCTCGGCATCACCATGAGGTGCGCTACGACATTGGCGACGCACAGAGCGACCAGCACAATCCACACGCGCGACGATACCCCCGTGGGGTGAATGCCCTTGTTTTCGTTATTCATCCTTATCACCTTCAGTGTTTGTAAAGCCCATAAACCAGCCAATTAAATCCTGCATGACGGTGGTGTTTAAGCTGTATACGATGTTTTGGCCATGGCGCTCGTCGGTCACCAACCCGGCGTTTTTGAGCGTCGCCAAGTGATGGCTTAGCGACGGCTTACTGATATCGAAATGCTCGGCAAGCTCCCCCGCCGTGCAATTGCCCTCGCGCAGCAACTCCAAAATGCGCCGTCGCGTTGGATCGGCAAGCGCCTTAAAACCCTCTCCCGGCATAGAACCTCCTCTCACCAGTTCGTTCGACGCGCACACTATACTCGATATTTAGATGTTTGTCTAACTATCTAATCTTGTACTCAAAAAAATAGCCGCCTCCGCGTAATGCGAAGACGGCCACTTCTCACGCTACAAACGTGTTTTTGAGTTGGCCAACCCGCTGCAACGGGTGCCATCTGCTTCAATCTTATGCGAACCCCGATCCCATTTCAACAAGCCCAAGGGCTCAAATGGAATCGCGATAACACCTATAATGGCGATAGCTAAAACACGATTCGCTTCCCCATCGGAGGATGTCTATGACCGAAACCGCTGCCGCTCTCGTCGAGACACGCGACACCAAGCTCGAGATCATCATGGGCCGCGAGGCACTCGATAAG
Organism: uncultured Collinsella sp.; assembly: GCA_905205145.1. Classification (GTDB taxonomy): domain Bacteria; phylum Actinomycetota; class Coriobacteriia; order Coriobacteriales; family Coriobacteriaceae; genus Collinsella. The sequence goes on along the minus strand of CAJLCM010000034.1, from coordinate 1,689 downwards.
CTCGCCGATGCTACGGTGTTGGTGCTCGGCTGCGGAGGCGTGGGCTCCAACTGCTGCGAGGCACTCGCCCGCGGCGGCATTGGTCATTTCGTCATTCTGGACAAGGACATCGTCGCGCCCAGCAATATCAATCGCCAGGCTATCGCCTTTCACAGCACTATCGACAAGCGCAAGGTCGATGTTATGGAAGCCATGATCCACGACATCAATCCCACCGCCACCGTTATCAAACGCACCGAATACCTGCTGAGCGACAACATCGACGAGTTCTTCGCGAGCGTTTTGGAGCAGACGGACGGCAAGCTCGACTACGTCGTCGACGCCATCGACACCATCTCGGCCAAGCTCACCATTGCCAAATATGCTCAGGACCACGACATTCGTTTGGTTAGCTCCATGGGCGGGGCCAACAAGCTCCATCCCGAGTGCCTCCGCTTTGCCGACATTTTCGATACGGTACGTGACCCCATGAGCCGCATCATGCGCAAAGAATGTAAGAAGCGCGGAATCAAGAGTCTGCACGTGCTGTTTAGCTGCGAGGAATCGGTTAAGACCCAACCCCGCGACCCGTCCAACATCCACGAGCGTACCGAGTTGGGTACCGCCAGCTTTATGCCGCCCATCATGGGTCAGATGATTGCCGGCGAGGTTATCCGCCAGATCAGCGGGCGCGGCACCGAGCGCGTACGCGCCGACGGCCAACGCCTGGACTAGCAGAATGTCCTGCGATGGAACCGCAATTCTTTGACACGCATTGTCATCTTGATTTGATGCTCGGCCCCGATGCTGCAGCCAGTGAGTCGGCGGCGTCGGGTCTGGGGCTCTTTGACTGCGGGGTCGACCCACGCGACTTTTCGGCCGCAAACGAGCGCGCCCGTCGCCAACCAAGCATCATCGCCGGCGTTGGGCTTCACCCCTGGTGGCTCGCCGACGGCCGCTGCGGTCCCGCCGAAGTCAACCTGCTTTGCGAGTTTGCTGCCCAAGAGCGCTACATCGGCGAAGTCGGACTTGACTTTTCCGCTCGTTTTGCCTTAAGTGAGCCGCTACAAATACAGGCATTTGACTGGCTCTGCGATACACTCGTGCAGCATCCTCTTACCGGGCGAGTGATATCAATTCACGCCGTTCGTTCAGCAGGAGCCGTACTGGACGTCCTCGAATCGCATGGACTACTCATCCCAAACCCCGACTCCCCCGCTATCATCTTCCACTGGTTTAGCGGTACTTCGGACGAACTCGTCCGCGCGCGTAATGCGGGCTGTTATTTTTCCGTGAACGAGCGGATGCTCGCCACCAAGCGCGGTCGCGAATACGCCCGACAGATCCCACTCGATCGTTTACTGCTCGAGACCGATGCGCCGGCGGAGGCAAACACAGAAACAAGCGCACAGTCGCTCATCAGATCGCTCACAAGGACCTCGATGCGCATTGCCTCACTCAAAAACTGTGACGCTAAGCACATTGAGTCGGCAGTTTTAGCAAATGCGCGCTCTGTATTTGACCTTCGCTAACCCCTGTGGGCAAAAAATGCCAAATATGAGTACTGCTACCGGAATGGATACATTACTTTTAACTTCCCAACCGCCAGAATAATCCTCGATTGTCCGCTAATTAAAGCTTTTACAGTCATTCATCGGTCGCGCGCGCAGACGTGGTGTAAGAGTGTCCTGAGGTCCGTCGCTGCAAGTC
>CAJLCM010000033.1:0-21503 GCA_905205145.1 uncultured Collinsella sp. | reverse complement strand
GTTCCCCAAGACCTACAAAGAGGCCGAGGGGTATCTGTACGGCGAGGTCGATCCCGAGACCGGCGCGCAGCTGTCCGACGCGTTTGTGCGCATTAAGGGCAAGCTCGAGCGCTCGGATCGCGGCGACCAGATCATCGCGCAGGAGATTGTGCCGCTGGAGCTTAGCGAGGAGAAAAACAAGCCCAAGGTCTTTGAGGTCATGGTGCCCAACAGCCGATTTAGCCAGGGCAATATGGCGCGCCTGGCCACGGTGCTCACCACCAACCCGGGCGGCGACCGCGTGGAGATCTTTATTGAACAAGTCGACGGGCGCGTGCTGCGTGCCGAGGTGCCGGCCAAGGTCAATGCACGCTCGATTCCGCTGCTGGCAGAGGCAAAGGCCATCGTCGGCAACCAAGGCCGCGTGACGGTTATCTAAGCTACCCCGGGTGAGATTGGAGGAAGTGATGGCGCAGGGGACGTTTGTGCAGGCGCTTCGCAAAGAGGCGGCTTTGAGCGGCACCTTTATGAAGGGGCGTTCGCTCATGCTCAACGGCGCCGTGCTGTCGATCGAGGACAGCGGCTCGCGCTTCTCCAAAAACGTGACGGTTGAGGGCTCGGTGCGTGGTTCGCGCGGCGACCTGTACAAGACGCACGTGGCGCTCGACATGGACGAGCACGAGGTGATCGACTACGACTGCGATTGCCCCGCCGCCTATCGTTACCCCGGTATGTGCAAGCACGCTATTGCCACGGCTCTGGCGTATTTGGATGCCAGCGGCGCCGAGCCCGTCGAAGGTTTGCGCACGCCGGTCCGCACGTTTACGGCGCAGCCGACACAGCCCGCGCGCACCGCGCCCAAAGCGCCGGCCGTCAACCCCAACTTTCCCTTTCCGGCGCCCGTCCCCACGAGTCCCAGCCTCATGGCGGCGCTCTCCGATCTTTCGGACGCGCGCATGGATGAGCTGGCGAGCATGCGCCGCAAGCTTGCCGGCAGTGTGGATCCCGATGCCCCCAAGGCGGTGTTGGAGCCCTCGCTGGTGCCGTACTACAATCCACTGTTTGCCGACCGCTTTAGCTGGTCGCTCGAGCTTCGCATTCGCTGTGGATCGGTCTCCTACGTGGTCAAGGACATCGACGGCATGGCCGACGCCTATGTCCGAGGCGGCACCTTCTCGTACGGCAAGAAGCTCACGTTTGTCCATACGCCCGAAGCCTTCGAAGACGTGTCGACAAAGCTGCTCAACCTTGTTGTGACGACAGTTGCCTATCTCGATGACATCACAAGCTCGCGTTCGGCTTCGTACGACTTTGCCCGCAGCGGTTTTGTCGCCGAGCGTCAGTTGCCGCTGTCCGAGCATAGCATCGTATATGTGCTGGACCTGCTGCGCGGCCAGACCATCTCCTTTGAGCCCGCTTGGTCGCGGGGGACGACGACGCATCGCACCTATGACGTGGCGGTTGAGATGCCTCCGGAAGGGGAGGACGAGGCTCTGTCTAAGCGTCCACCGCTTCTTGCCGCCAAAATCGCGCCGGCGGCTGGCGGCAGCTACGATCTGCGCCTGCCGGCCGATGCATACTGCTTTGCTTCGGGCGACGTTGCCTATCTGGTTGACACCCGCCGTGCGCGCCGTACCGATGTAGCGTTTGCCCAGCATGCGGCGCCGTTTCTATCGCGCTTGCTGCCCTGTCGCACGCCGGTCCATATCGCTGCCGACCAGGTGGGGGAGTTCTGTCGTATGGCGCTGCCCATTTTGCGCGACTACACCGACCTTACCGCGCCCGCTGCGCTCGATACCGTGGCGCCCGAGCCGAGCTTTGCCATGGCGATCGGCGTCGACGATCGGCTCGTGACCTGCAAAATTACGGTTACCTACGGCGACTGGTCGGCAGATCTCTTTAGCCTGGGCGCTCCGGGCAGCCCCTTCGAAGAGCAGCGCCCGGGCGTGCCGCCGCGCGACGAGGTGGCAGAGTTTCGCGTTATGGACACGGCGGCCCTGTACTTCGATTTCTACGAGGGCGGCCTGGCGTTTGAGGAACGCGATGACGCCCGCTTGTTCTGCCTGCTGACCGAGGGCCTGTCTGCCCTGTCCGAGTTGGGTGAGGTTATGCTCAGCGACCGCCTGCGCCAGATCTCGGTGCGCCCTGCGCCCAAACTCTCGGTGCGCGCCACCGTCAAGAGCAACTTGCTCGACGTCGAGTTGGGTGCGAGTGGGCTTTCGGCGGCAGACCTTGCCATCTACCTCGACTCCTACAAGCGTCACCAGACGTTTGCGCGCCTTACGTCCGGCGACATCATTCGCCTGGACGAGGGCGCCCGAGCCGCGTTTGGCCTCGCCGAGGACCTGGGTGTCGATGCCGTCGACCTGCTCGACGGCGTGTCGCTTCCCGCGTCGAGCACCCTGTTCGTCGACAGCATGCTCGCGCGCACGCCCGCGCTCGAGGCCGATCGTGACGCTGCGTTCCGCCGTACCGTCGAGCGCCTGGACACGCTCGGCAAGATGGATTTTACGGTGCCGGCATCGCTCAAGGCAACGATGCGCGGCTACCAGGTCGACGGATACCAGTGGCTCGGCTCGCTCGAACACCTGGGCCTTGGCGGCATCTTGGCCGACGACATGGGCTTGGGCAAAACGCTCCAGATGATTGCGCATATCCTGGCGCGCGTAGAGGCGGGGGACATTAAGCCCACGCTTGTGGTATGCCCTGCGTCGCTTGTGTACAACTGGACCGCCGAGCTGGAGCGCTTTGCCCCGTCGCTCGATGTGTGCGCCATTGTGGGCGCCAAGGCTCAACGCCGCGTGCAGATCGCCGGCGTGGCCGAGCATAACGTGGTCGTGACGTCGTATGACCTTATGCGGCGCGATATCGACGAGTACGTCGAGCAGGACTTTGCCCGTGTGGTGCTCGATGAGGCCCAGTACATTAAAAACCCGCTCACCCAGGTGGCGCGCGCCGCAAAGCGCCTGCCTGCCGGCGTGCGCTTTGCCCTGACGGGCACGCCCATCGAAAACCGCCTATCCGAGCTCTGGAGCATCTTCGACTTTTTAATGCCGGGCCTGCTCGGCACGCGTGAGTCGTTTGCGAAGCGCTTCGAAAGCCCGGTCGAGCATGCCGAGGGCGACAGTGTCGCTCGCCTGCAAGCGCTCGTGTCGCCGTTTGTGCTGCGTCGCGTTAAGGAAGACGTGGTGGCCGACCTGCCCGAGAAGATCGAAGACACGGTGATGGCGCAGCTTACCGGAGAGCAGCGCAAGCTCTACCTGGCAAACCAGGACCGCATCGCCCAGCAGGTCCAGCACCGCGAGGCGGGGGAGTTTAAGAAAGACAAGCTCAAGGTGCTTGCCGAGCTCACCAAGCTGCGTCAGATCTGCTGCGACCCGCGTCTGCACTACGAAGATTACAAGGCGGGGAGCGCCAAACTCGATACGTGCATGGAGCTCGTGCACGGCGCGCTCGATGGCGGTCATCGCATCTTGCTGTTCAGCCAGTTTACGGGCATGCTCGATATCATCGGCAAGCGCTTGGCCAAGGAGGATATCGCCTTCCTTAAGCTCACGGGCGCATCGTCTAAAGAGAGCCGCGCCAAGATGGTCGCACAGTTCCAGGCGGGCGAGGTGCCGGTCTTTTTGATTTCGCTCAAGGCGGGCGGCGTGGGCCTTAACCTGACGGCGGCGGACGTGGTCATCCACTACGACCCGTGGTGGAACGTGGCGGCGCAGGACCAAGCGACTGACCGCGCGCATCGTATTGGCCAGCAACATACCGTGACCGTGTACAAGCTCATCGCCAAGGATACGATCGAGGAGCGCATTATGCAGATGCAGGAGTCCAAGCGCGATCTGGTCAACAGTGTGCTCGGCGGCGACGGCATCTCGTCGGCACTGTTCACGCGCGAGGATGTTCTGGCGCTGCTCGGCGGCGACGGGCGCTAGCCGCGCGCGGGGTGGGACTGCTGGAGTGGGCAGGACGGTCGACGCATTTTGGCCCGACCGCTTGCCTGATCCGTTATGTGTTCATTTGCAATGCCGTGGATGGTTTGTCTGCCTTTGGGCATAAGAACCATCAAGAACATTGGCACATCAGCAAAGGAGAACATCATGGCGAAATTCTTTAAGGACCCCGACGGTAAGCTCATCGCCGCCCTTGGCGACGGCGCTGCGACCCCTGCCGGTTGCACGGAGCTGACCGCAAACACTGAGGACGCGGCGCACGAGAAGCACGTGCCTGTTGTCGAGACCGAGCGCGACGGTCACGTGATTCGCGCACACGTTGGCTCGGTCGAGCACCCCAGCCTGCCCGAGCACTACATTGAGTGGATCGCCCTTGAGGCCGAGGGCCGCTTAGAGGTCCATTACCTTGAGCCCGGCATGAAACCCGCGACGTTTTTCGCGGGCGGCTCCAAGACCGGTACCGTCTATGCCTACTGCAACCTGCACGGGCTGTGGTCCGCGACATTCTAGGAGCGCGCCCCCGCTCGGGGTATCATAGCTAGCATATGCACATGCAAGCGCCGACTGCATTATGCGGCCGGCGCTTTTACTACGATTTCGATGGTTTACGACGGAAAGGGCTGAGCCATGAAGCTCGCACTTGCACAGATCGATATGCGCCTGGGTGATATTGAGGGCATTTGCGGCCGCATCGAGGACCAGGCTCGTCTGGCCCGCGAGCGCGGGGCGCGCGTGCTGTGCGTTCCGGCTCCGCTCTTTATGGGCGCCATGCCCGGTGGCCTGGTGGGCGCTGCCGACTTTGAGCACGACATGCTTGCCGGCTTGACTGGTGTCGCCGAGCGTATCCAGGAGCTTGACATGATCTGCATCGTGCCCGCGGCGGTTTCATTTGAGGGCCAGCCGCTGCTCGACTACATGATGCTCAAGGACGGTCATGTGGTGCCGGCGCGTTCGAGCATTGCCCTGCAGCGTGGCGAGAACAACGACACACGTTGGGCGCCGCCGGTGTTCGATGTGGACGGCGTGCGCATCGCCGTGATTTTTGACTTGGACCGCGAACTCGAGATGTTGCCGACCGGTGTTGACCTCATTGCGTATTTCCAATTCAACGCGTTTGACATGACCGACCGTGAGACTGCCGCCATTGCCGCCGTTCGCAGCGGCGCCTACCGCAAGATCGCATCCAAGCGCAGCGTGTGGTTTGCCTGTATGGCGCCGGTCGGTGCCTATGATGAGTCGGTGTATACCGGCGGTTCGTTTGTGCTCGACGACTGCGGTCGCGTGGTGGCCCAGGCGCCGTGTTTTGAGGAGAGCCTGCTGGTTCAGGAGATTCAGCGCGGCGTGATGCTCGATGCCTTGGAAGATCACGAACTGCCCGAGTTCCGTTCCGAGGAGTGGCTGTGGCAGGCGCTGGTGCTCGCCGTGCGCGACAACGCCCGAGCCCACGGTGCGTCGCGTGCTGTGGTGGCACTCGAGGGCGACTTGCCGTCGTCTTTGCTGGCGGCGCTGGCCGTCGACGCTCTGGGCCCGCGTAATGTGATTGGCCTGGTGCTGGGGCGCAACCGTATCTTTACGCCGGCGCAGGAAGAGGCCGAGGCTGCCCGCTGTGCCGCCGTCCGCGCCATCGCCGAGCGTTTGCACATTCGCACCGTTGAGCGCGACGCGCCGGATGCGGCGCGTGTGCTCGACCGCGATGTGTCCGCGGGCGATGCCGAGCGTCTGCGCTCGCGCACGCTGGGCCTCATGCTGGAGGACACGGCGCTCGAGCTGGGTGCGATGGCGCTGAGCCCGCTGTCCAAAACCGAATACGCGCTGGCGGCGCCGGCGCTTTGCGGCGGCTACCAGGGCGATTACGCGCCCTTTGGCGATGTGTACCTGTCGACGCTTGAGTTTGTGGCGCGTGTGCGCAACCGCACGTCTGCCGTGGTGCCCCAAGAGCTCGTGACGCTCAACGCGGTGGAAGACTGCATGGAGCGAGTGCTGGCGCAGGCGCTCTCGACGCTCGACGGTCCGGTCGATATGCTCGACCGCGCGGCACAGCTGCTCGGCGGGCTTGAGCCGGGTGAGGTCGATGGCGCGCTCGAGGCGCATGTGGACCGCAATCGATCTTTCGACGATATCTCGATGGCCGCTGGCAAGCCTGAGGCCTGCTCGCTGCTGCTGATGCTCGTTCGACAGGGTGAGGCTGCCCGCCGCATGTTGCCGACGGCACCGATCGTCTCGTCCCGCTCGTTTGCCGAGCGCTCTTGGCCGTACATGCTCGCGTGGTCCGACCTGGGGCTTAATGGCAAGGAGCGTATGTCGGTCGATTCGCTGGCGCGCGCCGAGGTGCGCCGTTTTGCTGACGAGGATACGAGCGAGCGCATGCGAAACGAGATGATGGGCGTGCTGGGCGAGCTACTGGGTATTTCGCCCGAGCAGATGGAGGAGCTGCGCTCTGAGGACGGTCAGCGTCGTTTGCACGAGGGAATGAAAAAGTTCGAGGGCGAGGTTCAGGACGCCATCGATAAGATGATGGGCGGCCAGGGTGGCCCGCAGGGTGGGCCCCAGGGTGGCCCGATGCCGCATCCGCCGGTTGATCCCCGACAATTTCCGTTCTTCTCTCAGAACTAGGTCGCTGCGCGCCCGCCAGAGCGGCAATCTGCCTTTCAATCGTCGGACATGACCGCCAGGTCAATGCCCTCCTCTTTCAAGGCACCTTGCTCGCTCTGGCGGGCGCTCGCTTGCGTATACTCAACCTACAATTCGATCTCGGCTGACTTATAGGGCTAGCGTTGTGTTATTCTAGAACAGACGTTCGTGAATGATGCGCGGGGCCTTGTCTTGCGCTGTGCTTGTGGCGAGGGGAGGTCGGCTTGGTTATCTTGGGCATTGACCCCGGTTTGGCTCATACGGGTTGGGGGATTATCGAGGAGCGGCGTGGCGAGGTTCGCTGCCGTGCCTATGGCTGCATCGAGACCAGTGCCGGAAGTCCGCTCGCGGTGCGCCTGTCGCATATCGCCCATGACCTTAAGGATGTCGTTGAGCGTTATCGACCCGACACGGCTGCTGTCGAGAGCATCTACTTTGGCGCCAACGTTCGTTCGGCCATCCCCACGGCGCATGCCCGCGGTGCTGCACTCGTCGCACTTTCGGAATGCGCGCTCGAGATTGGCGAGTACACGCCCATGCAGATCAAACAGGCTGTGGTGGGCACTGGCGCCGCGGACAAGCGGCAGGTCGCCTACATGGTACGCACACTCACACAGCTCGATCACGACCCGCATCCCGACCATGCCGCCGATGCCCTGGCCTGCGCCATCTGCCACGTAAACCTCAGCCGCACCCGCGCCCTCACCGGTGGCGAGTTCTATCAACAGAGAGGAACCGGATACTGATGATTTCCCAGCTCCACGGAACGCTTGTCGAGGCCACGATGAGCTCTGCTGTCGTCGATGTGTCGGGCGTTGGCTTTGAGCTCGGCATCTCGGGCAGCACTGCGGCCACGTTGCCGACGCCCGGTGGCGAGGTCTGCCTCTACACGCGTATGCAGGTGCGCGAGGACGCCATGACACTTTTCGGTTTTTCCTCAAAGGATGAGCGCATGATGTTCGACCGGCTCGTGTCCGTTTCGGGCGTTGGCCCGCGCCTGGCGCTTGCCGTGCTTTCCACCTATACCGTGGGACAGCTGTATTCGCTGGTGATGGCCGAGGACGACAAGGGCATGGCCAAGGTACCCGGTGTGGGCAAAAAGACAGCTCAGCGCCTGATCCTGGAACTCAAGAGCACCTTTGCCAAGGATAAGGGCTTTGTGCCGGTCGACGTGATTCCCGGACAGGTTGCGATGCCCGTGCCCGCTGCCGCTCCCTCGGTGATCGATGATGCCCGTGCGGCGCTCCTTTCCATGGGCTTTAGCCCGCAGGAGACCGATGTTGCCCTGAGCGGGTATGATGGGCAGAATATGCGTGTCGAGGATCTGCTCGGCGCGGCGTTTAAGCGACTCGGAATGGATGCGTGATGTGGGAAGCCGATGACTCTCAGGACTTGTGGGCGACGCCCGGTAACTCGCCGGCGGCATCCATGGCGCACGGCGAGCGCATGGTGGGCTCGGAGCTGACGGCCGAGGATCTCGATGTCGACCGCACTTTGCGCCCTCAGCGCCTGGACGATTACTGCGGCCAGGAGCACATCAAGCAGAGCCTGCGCGTGTTGATCGAAGCGGCGCAGAGCCGTGGCGAGACGCTCGACCACGTGATCTTCTCGGGTCCTCCGGGCCTGGGCAAGACCACGCTGGCCACCGTTATCGCCAACGAGCTGGGCGCTCAGATCAAGACCACGAGTGGCCCTGCCATCGCGCGCACGGGCGACCTGGCGGCCATCCTTACTAACTTGCAGCCGGGCGATGTGCTGTTTATCGACGAGATCCACCGCCTCAACCGTTCGGTCGAGGAGGTCCTGTACCCCGCGATGGAGGACTTTGCCCTCGATATCGTGATTGGCAAGGGTCCGGCGGCGCGCTCGATTCGCCTGGATATCCCCAAGTTTACGCTGGTGGCGGCAACGACCCGCTCAGGCATGTTGACCGGCCCGTTGCGCGACCGCTTTGGCATTTCATATCGCCTGGATTACTACACGGTCGAGGAGCTCGCGCAGATTGTGACGCGCTCGGCGACTATCCTGGGCGTGACGATCGACCATCCCAGTGCACTCGAGATCGGCTCGCGTTCGCGCGGCACGCCACGTCTTGCCAACCGTCTGCTCAAGCGCGTGCGCGATTACGCACAGGTGCGCGGCAACGGCCCCATCGAGCTCGATATCTGTCGCCAGGCGCTCGAGTTCTTCGAGATCGACGAGCTCGGTCTGGACTGGATGGATATTCGCATTTTGGAGACGCTCGCCAAGACGTTCTCCGGTCGCGCCGTGGGACTTACGACCCTTGCCAGCGCGGTGGGCGAGGACCCGGGCACGCTCGAGGATGTCTATGAGCCCTATTTGCTGCAGTGCGGATTGATGATTCGTACGCCGCAGGGCCGTCAGGCAACCCTCCGCACCTTTGAGCACCTGGGGATTGAACCTACCGTTTAGGGCGTTTTGTTTTGGCGGGCTGTTGGACTATCGCTGGGCATCGGGTAAACATATCGCCGTTCATCGGTTATGGGCGTTTTACTATTGCGCGCCCGTGCTATGCTGAATTGGTCTTTTTCTCATTCGGTAACGAAAGGACCGCCCATGCCTACTGACATCGAAATCGCACGTTCTGTCACGCCGCTGCCTATTACCGAGGTGGCCAAGAACGCCGGCGTCGACGTTAAGCACCTTATTCCGTACGGCTTCGACAAGGCTAAGGTCGACTATTCACTGCTCAACGAGCCGACTGATCACCAGGCCAAGCTCGTCCTCGTGACCGCTATCAACCCAACGCCCGCGGGCGAGGGCAAGACCACCACGACCATCGGTCTGGCCGATGGCCTGCGTCGTCGCGGTATCAAGAGCGCCGTGGCCCTGCGTGAGCCTTCGCTCGGTCCCGTCTTTGGCGTCAAGGGCGGTGCCGCTGGCGGCGGTTGGGCCCAGGTCATTCCCATGGAGGACATCAACCTGCACTTTACCGGCGACTTCCATGCCATCGGTGCTGCCAACAACCTGCTGGCCGCCATGCTCGATAACCACATCCAGCAGGGCAATCAGCTCGGTATTGACGTTAAGCGCATCACCTGGAAGCGCGTCGTCGACATGAACGACCGTCAGCTGCGCCATGTTATCGATGGCATTGGCGGTAAGGCCCAAGGTGTGCCGCGCGAGGACGGCTTCGACATCACCGTTGCCTCCGAGGTCATGGCAATCCTGTGTCTGTCTACGAGCATCAACGACCTCAAGGAACGCTTGGGTGAGATTGTCGTCGGCTATAGCTTTGCCGGCGAGCCCGTCCGTGCCCGCGACCTCAAGGCCCAGGGTGCCATGGCCGCGTTGCTTAAGGACGCGCTTAAGCCCAACCTGGTGCAAACGCTCGAGGGCACGCCCGCGTTTGTCCACGGCGGTCCCTTCGCCAACATTGCCCACGGCTGCAACTCTATTATGGCCACGCGTATGGCGATGCGCTTTGGCGATGTTGCCATTACCGAGGCCGGCTTCGGTGCCGATCTGGGTGCCGAGAAGTTCCTCGACATCAAGTGCCGCATGACGGGCGTTCGCCCCAGCGCCGTCGTGGTCGTCGCGACCGCTCGTGCGCTTAAGTACAACGGTGGCGTCGCCAAGGCCGACCTCAACGAGGAGAACCTCGAGGCACTCAAGGCTGGCATGCCCAACTTGCTGCGTCATGTCGACAACATCCAGAACGTTTATGGTCTGCCCTGCGTGGTCGCCATCAACCGCTTCCCGACGGACACCGAGGCTGAGCTTGCACTCATCGAGTCCGAGTGCCAGAAGCTCGGCGTCAACGTTAAGCTTTCCGAGGTCTGGGCCAAGGGCGGCGAGGGCGCGCTCGAGCTGGCCGATGAGGTCATGCGTCTGATTGAGCAGCCGAGCGAGCTCAAGTTTGCCTATGAGGACGGCGCTGATGTCGCTGATGCCCTCGAGGCCGTTGCCACCAAGGTCTACCGCGCCGACGGCGTTGACTTTACGCCGGCCGCCAAGCGCCAGCTCGCCGAGCTGCGCGAGAACGGCTTTGGCAACCTGCCGGTGTGCGTCGCCAAGACGCAGTACAGCTTTAGCGACAACGCCAAGGCCCTGGGCGCTCCCGAGAACTTCCGCATCACCGTGCGTGAGCTTAAGGTTTCCGCCGGTGCCCACTTTGTGGTCGCGCTGACCGGCAGCGTTCTGACCATGCCGGGTCTGCCCAAGGTGCCCGCGGCCGAGAACATCGACGTCGACAACGACGGCAACATCACCGGCCTGTTCTAAGTCTGCTGTCCATAGCTGCTTGTCCGCCCCGCCGTGCCCACAAGGCCCGGCGGGGCTTTTTGATCCTTAGGCCCGCGCATGTCTTGTAGATACCGACGGACTCTGCCCATCATAGGCTTTTGCGCGGGTAGAATGCATGGATAACTTGAGGCTCACGCGCGACGGAAAGGAATCGTTGCATGGATCAGGACAAGACAACCGTGATGGGCGGCTACGGTTCCGCGCAGGCTGGCGATAGCGCCGATGCGACCCGCGTTGTTCCCAACCCCGGTTATGCCGACCCCGCCGCGACGCAGCCTTCTGCCGAGCCCACCCGGGTTATGGGCTATGGCGACACGGCGCAGGATTCTTACGCTGCATCTTCGCAAGGCCCCTATGGCAACGCAGCTCCGGATCCGTTTGATTACATGCCGCAGGATTCTTATGCTGCCTCGACGCCGAATCCCTATGACAACCTGCCGCAGAATCCCATTCCGCAGCCTCAGCAGACGACGTATATGCCTCGCACGGCGCAGCCTCGCTACGAGTCGCGCGAGCCGTATCGCGAGTACCCCAAGTCGATTCCGCAATATAGCGAAGACGAGGAGAAGAGGCCGTCGCGTTCGTCGAGCGTGATCAAGAAGATCCTCATCGTGCTGGCGATTTTCTTTGCGCTGTCGGTTGTGTTTGCCATCGTGTCGGGCATGCTCAACAAGCGGGGGAGCTCAACGGCCGATACCGCTGCCGAGCAAACCGAGTCCGCCTCGTCTAGCACCGTCGATCTGAGCGATATCCCGGGGCAGTATTGGTCCAACGCCAAGAAGCTTCTCAAGTCGCGCGGCGCCGATCTTTCGAATGCCGTGGTCCTGACTGATGATGGCTCAACGCCCGTCGTCGATGCCAACTGGGTCGTTACTTCTGCCTACTATAACGACAGCGGCAACCTCGAAATTCAGCTCACGCACAAGGACGGCTCGTCGGGCAACGCGTCCGGCGACCAGGGCGGCGCGGACAGCTCGAGTTCCAATACGCTGGAGGACTTGAGCAACAAGGCGCAGGAGTTGGGAGACAAGGCGCAAGAGCTGGGCGACACGGCACAAAACCTGGGCGATACCGCGCAGAACTTGGGCGGCTTGGCGACGGATGCCTGGAACGCCCTGCAAAACGGCATCTCGGGCGCGCAGGGAAACTAGCTGTTAAGCAGGCTACAACTGCTCGGCCGGACGCTCGGGCGAGCTAAAGCCCGAATCAAACGTGACGACGCATGAGGCATCGGGTCGGCGCTCGTGCACGATGCGCGTGACGAGCTCCAGCAGCTCCTCGTCGGATATGTCAAAGCCGTCGGGACGCACCAGGTCAAACGAAACGAACCCGTCGTGCTCGTGCAGGTCGTGGATGGAGAGCGCGGGATCGATCTGCATGACGCCGCGCTTGACCCAGCTGCGCAGGTCGTCGCTGGTGGTGGCGATGGGGTCGCAGTGCAGCGTGATATCGATGCCCATTTGGCGCTTGATGTCGTGCTCGATGGTGTCCAAAATCTCGTGGTGCTCAAATGCGTCGCCCTCGCCGGGCATCTCCACGTGGGCGCTGGCAAACTGACGACCGGGGCCGTAGTCGTGCACCATCAGGTCGTGTGTGCCCAAGACCTGCGGATAGGACATGATCTTATCGCGAATTGCCTGGACAAGCTTGGGGTCGGGCGCTTGCCCCAGCAATGGGCTGATGGCGTCGCGCACTAGGCCCATGCCGCTGATGCAGATGAAGATGCCCACACCCAGGCCTGCCCAGCCATCGAGGTCAAAGCCGGTCGTCTGCGAAATAAGCGCCGCCACCAAGACCGAGCCCGAGGTGATGACGTCGTTTTTGGAGTCCTGCGCCGTGGCGATGAGCGTTTCGGAATCGATGCGGTTACCCAGCGTGCGGTTGAACGCGGCCATCCAGAGCTTTACGAGCATGGACGTAGCCAGTGCCGCAAGGGAAATGAACGTGTAAGCGGTGGGGGAAGGCTTGATGATCTTGGTGACCGACTCGAGGATCAGGTTGATGCCGACGGCACAAACCAGGACGGCGACGAACAGGCCGGCTAGGTACTCATAGCGGCCGTGACCATAGGGGTGGCCTTCGTCTGCCGGGCGGCTGGCAAGGCGGAACCCGAGCAGGCTCACGATGTTGCTCGAGGCATCGGAGAGGTTGTTGAAAGCGTCGGCGATGAGGGAGACGGAGCCGGCGAGCAGGCCCGCGATGCCCTTGGCCAGGCACAGGGTGATGTTGAGGCCAATGCAGACGAGGCTTGCGGAAAAGCCCGCGTTGGTGCGGCAAGATGCATCGACCGGCTCGCTCTCGCTGCCGGGAACAAGCGTATGTACCAGCCGATTTACAAATAGCATAGCGGTCGTCCTCACAATCATGTTTAAGGGGATAGTGTAGCTTGCGCGGGGGCGCCGTGCACCGATGCTCAGAAAATGCAGCAATAGTCTGCCGGTGCTAACGAGCGAGCCTTCTCGTCTGCCTGGGTGGTCCATTTTGGGCCACATGGGTATGGGCATGTGCCTGCTTGCTCGACATACTTAATGTCGACAGCCCCTGTGCAAAGGAGGACGTTTCCATGGACGAGATGTTTGCCATTAAATGTCAAAACTGCGGCGGCCCTATGTACTCGCACCAGGCTAAGCGCAGCTTTGAGTGCGCCTATTGCGGCACGGTCGTTCCGTGGCAGGCTGATGCGGGGGAGCCCAAGAGCGCCCTGGGCATTCGCCATACGCCGCTGACGGTGGTGAATGGACTGCTCAAGCTCACGCATGTGTCGCAACTCGAGCGCCCGGAGGACCCGGACTGGTATTTCTTCAATTCGCACTGGCGCAATCAGTCGGTCCTGGAACATCTGCTGTGGGAGGATCGCGGCACGGCGCAGGAGTTCCAAGAGGCCACGCATGTGAGCATTCCTTGCCCCTTCTGTGGTGCGTCCTTTGAGGGCGAGTCGACCCAGCGCGTGTTTGAGGGCCCGTCCTGCGGCAACAAGATCGGCATTGCCGACCTGCTCAAGCCGGGGACGTTTAGCAAGCGTCTGACCATGGGCGTGGGTGCGGAGTATGTGCCGGATCAGGGTATTCCCTGCGAAATCTCGCCGCAGCAGGCACGTGCCAACGCGCTGCAGCTGGTGCGCCAGTATCCGGATGCCTTTGCCGGGCACGACGTGGAAGATGCGATCCAAAACGACATGATGCTCTTCTATTTCCCCATGGCGCTGGCGGACCTGCGCATGATGGCGAGCTTCCCGGGCAAGGGCCTGAGCAAGGAAACCCTGGTGTACTACGAGGTGCTCGACTGGGCATACCCCAGAGCAAACTACCTGGACGTTCGCCTCATGGGCATTTTGGAGCCGTGGGACTTTGCCAAGGTCGGTCCGTTCGATCCCGCCATGCAGGAAGGCGACTTCCGCGTCGTCTCCGTCGATGCATCTACCAAGGACCAGGTGGTCATTGATAAGTTGGCGCTCGACGTTGCGGGTAACGACGCCGAGGCTGTACTGGGGCTCAATAAAAAGAGCATCCGCACCTGGGCGCGCAAGGCCCGCAAGCATAAGGACGGCCTGGTGATGGTGCCGGTCTACTTTGTCGATCGTCCGGCGACAGACGGCCGCGATGGCGAGCAGGTGCGCATTGCCGTAAACGGCCAGACGGGCCGCGCGGCCGCGGTGGTGTTTAGCGACAAGCGCGAAACGCATATCGTGGCGCCGCTTAGCCCGAGCCTGCATCTGTCCAGTGAAAGCACCGTGCACGCCACGCCCGTCGAGGTCAAATACGTTAAATCGCCGTTCCTCTACCAGATTGTGCGCCGTGGAGACGGCGAGCAGCCGCGTCAGGTGGCAGCCGCCGTCGAGGGTTCTTACCGAGAGGAAAAGCCCAAACGCAAGGGCTTGTTCGCTGCGATCTTTGGGAAGTAGGGGAGTAGCGCCGGTTGTTGCCGTAACGTGATGGCCGGGGGTGCGGGGCGGCTCTCAGGAGTGCGGGCTGCTGTCTGATTGTTTGAGGGTGCCAGATGTAAATAAACAGTGGAGCGGCTGCAAAAGAGCTGCCTCACTGGGTAAAATCAGGTTGTGCCGCGGAACCCGCTCCTCAGCGCTTAAACTTCGGAGACGCGGGCAACGCAGGTATTATCGTCTAGGGCCGGCTGCAACCGGCCCTTTTCTATGACTCCCTTCGCTATCCGTTACTGCTTATATTCCCGCCAGATCGCGTAGAGGTTCCGGGCAATGCCGGTCGCGTACATCGAGAGGCGCAGGATTTCAAGAAACAAGTTCATAGGCTTCACCCCAATCGGAGATCGGAGCGTTGCCCGCAGGCGGATTCCGCGGCAGACAAGATTTTACCCTATACGCCGCAGCGGGGGATATCTGACCCCAGTGTTAGAGTGGTGTCCATTTGCATGGATGACCGGGCATGATCGCGACATGTCCTGGAGTTGAAATGCCGCTGGGGATACGAGGGGGAGCCGGGGTCGGATGTTGGGGCTCAACGAAGCAAGTGGCGCTTCTGTCTTTTTGGGATCGGGGATGCGAATCAGCCTGCAGCAATGGGCCCAGCTCGATTCGGGGCGCAGTGAGTCCCGAATCGAGCGTTCCTGGCTGCCATGCATGTCAGGTGATGAAAGCCCACAGCGGCATCGCCTTACACGGCAACGGGGGCCTCTTTGGGGCGTCCCACCCTTGGTGCATCGGCGAGTCGTGCCTCGATGGAGGCTTTGGACATCATGTGCTTGGTGCCATCCTTCCATGAATCCAGCAGTCCTGCATTTAGCAGTTGTGACACCCGTGCTGAGCTAACACCGAGCATACGCGCGGCATCCACTGCGGTGACGGCGGGAATGTCGCCGAGTTCGCGGTTGACGGCTACAGCGATAATCTTGCCGCCGTGTCGCGGCTCATGTCCGAAGTCTGGCACGGGAAGTTCAATGCCGTCCGAATCAAAGAACTCGAATTCCCATACGTAAACCAGGTAAGACCTCCTCTAATGGCGAATAATACGAGGCGTGCTCCTAGAATATTCCGGTCGCATCGATGCAGCTGAGCATACCTATCTTAAAGCCTCGCGCGGACACGAATTGCTGTGCTGTCTGACATCATCGCATGGGGCCTTGCGGTGGTTAAAATGTGACCATAGAGGCAGTTTTAGCGAACCCCGCGGGAGTGACGCGTATGGACAACAACACGCTGCTGTTCCAGGACAAAGGTTCGGGTAGGTTTAAAGACGTCAAGATCTACCTTAACCGCATCGAGGTGCTCAAGAAGGGCACTTTTGGTGGCAAGCACACCGAGATTGTTTATCTTAAGGACATTACGGGGGTCAGCAGGATCAAGGGCCGCGACGTTTTCCTACGTAACAGGCTGTTGACTGCCTGTGTCTTTAGTCTGAGCAGCCGCTCCCAAGCTCAGGAGTTCGTGAATGCGCTGAACATGGTGTTGTAGCCGATAACGGTGTTCGGGCTAAGGTAAAAATCGGGGCGCAGAACGGTATTCTGCGCCCCCCCCAATTGAGTCGATGTGTCTAAAAGGCGGGCTTGCCTATTCGCTGTCGTCCCCAACGTTTTCGCGGTCATTGGCAAGCATCGCCGCGCCGGCGACCGTTGTCGCCACGGCGGCGGCAGCGAGCCCGGCGGCAATGCCGGAGCCGTCGCCCGTGTCGGCGAGTTTTCCGCCCGAGTTCTTGCCCTTGTTGCCCTTACCGTTCTTATCAGCGCTGCCTGCGTTGGAACCCGTGCCACCGTCGGTGCCGGTGCCGGCGCCGCCTGCACTGTCCGAGGCCGCTACGGTAAAGCTTGCGGCTCCGTCGCTGGCGAGCGTGTAGTTCTGCGCCGCGTCGCCCAAGAGACCGTTCACGCGCACCCAGTACGTTCCTGCGGCAAATGTTTCGCCCTCGGCCATTGCCGTGCCCGGAGCGCCGTTCGCGTCGTGCACAAACTCGAGCTGGGCAGTGCAGGCATCGGTTTCGAGCTTGCCCTCGAGTGATGCCGCAATCTTGGCGCGCACGTCTTCGTCGGCCTTAAGGCCTTCGAGTCCCTCAAAATGGGGCGTCAGCGCGCGTGGATCGATATCGATGGGCACAGAGCCCTGCAGCCCCGTAACGGTCTCGTTGCCCAGGGCGTCGACATCCACGTATTCAATGGCAAACGCATGGCCCGAAGCTGTCGCGTTGAGCTCGTTGCTGCTGTCGGCAAGGCGGAAATGACCCTCGCCAACGGTCTTGCCATCCTGGAATGAGGCATCGCTCAGCGAGTCGCCGTACGTCATGCGCATGCGGGTCGGGAGATAGTACGGGAGATAGTACGAAGCCGTCTGCTTGTGCTCCGTATCGTAATTGCGCTGATAGATGCTCCGGGCCAGCGCCGCATCAACAAAGTCGGATGCGATGATGCCAATGTGCTTGAGGTAATCTGACTTTGTATCCTCGATGCCGCTGGGATTGATGTACGGGCTCTTATACAGATGCTCGTTGACTACTCGTGCCGAGGTAAAAGGATTGCCTCCGTGCGACAAGCCCGTGCAGCTGGTGTAGTTGATAGACCAGCAACGCTCCAGGACTTTCTCCTTGGCCCCGTTATCGTCCTCGACATCTACCTCGTTGCGCGTGCGCCCGGACGTTTCCTTCAGCGCATTATCGACCCAGCTGAGCTTGTCGGTTCCCGTGAGTTTGTACTTGTCCTGGGCGTATACCTTGGTGCAATAGGGCTCTTTGTCGCCTGTTTCCCCCGCGGCTTCAAAGCCCCGCGCGTCTTGGACGAGACACATAGTGGCGCTGTCGGAGTGAGCCTTGATCTTGTCATCCCATTCGGTGAGGTCGAGTCCCCACGTGTGGCCGCTTACGCTGTCGCCGGCGAGTCCAAATCGACGTAGCAGGACGATTTTTCCGCGCACCTCGCCCAGTGTGGGAACGCGGCTCGACGTATAGAACAGTTTGGGGTTATCGGCCATAACCTTGGCGAAGGCCGTCGTTATGCTTTCGTCGGTAGCCTCATCGTTGCCGCGCGATGCGAGCATGATGAGCGCTTCTGACGGGTTTTCGTTCAAAAACGTTTTGAAGTACCCGATGACATCGGAGAGATGCAGATAGTTCCCGTCTTTTTTGAGTAGGTAGAAAATCCCGTGGTCGATGCCGGGGTCATCGCCCTTTCCGAGCCGGATATCAAAATAGCGAATGCCTTCGAGCAACTGCGTGGGAATGTAATCCTGCTGGCATTTTACTTGCGAGGATTGGGGCTCAGTGTCGTTGTCCACGCTACAGGTGCCCGAATCGTGCGTACCCGGGATGCTCAGCTCGTCGAGGAACTTGTTGTCGTCGACGTATTTCATCCAACATGGCCCATCGACGTAGCTGCTGTACGTGATCCAGTCGAGGCTGCTAACCGTGGCATCGTTCTTTTTCATGTCGTAACCGATAAGTTCGAGCTCCCACGGAATGCTCTTACTCTTATGGCAGATCTTATTGTTGTCCTGGTCTTCGCCGTTCGATTCTATTGTCAGGTACTTAATGTCTTTTTTCTCGGTTTCTTTCTCGACCGTGCGGTCTCGGATGATATAGGTTCCGTTTGATTGCCGCTCGAACGCAAAAGAGCGGCTGGGCTTGCCGTCATGCTCGCCACTCCATACGTGGATGACCTTTCCGTCTTTGTCCGAGTCGCCATCGACCGACCAAATGCTGTAGCCCGTCTTTTTATGCTCTTCGAAATTGAGCAAGGTGCGGATAGCATACCAGTTTGTATCGTCATTCTCGGTCGTTACGTTCTCAAGGATGAGCTTGCTGGACGTGCCGTCATTAAACAGATGGCAGACGTTGCCGATGACGTTGCCGTCTTCGTTAACGCTTGCGGTACGAAAATAGCCCGCGGGGCGAAGGCGAATGACGAAATTGTCGAGGCTGACTGCTGGCCCGGCCGTGCCGTCCGCAAAGGCTGCCCGCGGGCTAATGCCCAGCATGGCGGTTTCGGGCAGGCTTGCAAGTGGCGACAACGCCGCGAGTCCAAGGCCCAACGTAAATGCTCGGCGGCTGATGGCGTGATGTTCGGTCATAACTTCTCCATTCGCAGAGTGCGGTTATGCGATAGTTTTGGTCACTATACTGCCCAGATGTTTAAAGATGCTGGTTTAATTGTCTGCGCGGCGCAATAAATCGGTGGGCGGACGTGTTGGGGTGTTTGTCGTTTTCGTACTGTTGCCACATTTGGGGCGGTTCCGGCGTCCGGCATCCTCGCGTTCGTCGGCTACCGGCATAAGAAAGGGAGGGTCGGTTTACCGGCCCTCCCTGGGTACGAAGCGCTGGGGTACCGTCGCTTGTTTGCACTGCGACCGTGTTTCCCGTTGCGCTCGCCAGTCGCTTAGCGCTTGATCTCGATATCGTCGAGCTTGACGTCCATGGCCTCGGTCTTGGCCTCGGCGATGTCGTCGGCAAATTCCAGAGACTTCATCATGGTCTCGACGGCGTCCTTGTGCTCCTCGACGTTGTCGATACGCACATACACACTGCCGCCGTCAACGTCGGTGAAGTATTCGGTCGTTACGCCGCCCGAGTGTGTATAGGAAGCGTTGCGCCAAGTCTTGCCGTTGTACTTGACGGGGTCATTCTCGGTCCACTCAAAGCTGGCATTCCACTTTGCCTCGTAGTCGAACAGTTCATCGGCGTTCTTGTCAGAGTCGAAGACGGGGATGAAGCGATCGCTGGCGTGCTCGCTCTCGGTGAACTTAAACTGGGCCCTGTCGGCGGTGTCGCCTGCGACGTCGGTGATCTCGACGCCCTCGGGGACCTCGACCTTAAACCAAATGAAGTCGGTCCTCATATCTACGGCTGGCTTTTCTGCTCCACCGCCACCGCCACTTCCGGTAGCGCCGCCGCTGCCACCGCAGCCCACCAGGGCAACTGCGGCAAAGAGGCTTATGCAGAGGGTGAGAATCGCAAAGGCCTTCTTTTTCATGGTCGTGTCCTCCTCGATCTGTAACCGCCCACGGATTACCTGCCTTTACTGTACGCGTGGACGGCTCGCTAGGGTGGGCCATGTGTCCCATTCTGGGGGCTGGAATTGCGCCGACAAGTGGCAATATGTGCGGTCGCAAAAGAGGGGAGGGCCGATGCTGTCGGCCCTCCCCGGGGTGAGGTGCCCGTTGATTTAATGGGGCGCGCGTGCGTGGGCGTTGCCCCAACAGGTTCCTTGTTTATAGATATGCCTCAGTTTTTGACGTCCGGAAGTCTCGAAAGGTGGGCCATGTGTCCCATGTTTGCGGTGGCATGGTCTATCGTTCGTCATAGAAATCCGCGATGGCCAGGTGCGCTGACGCTCATGTACTTATGGGCTAGACTTAGCACCATTATGTGATTGATGCGGTCGGTCGGCGGTTGCCACCCGACCGATGTATATGACTTGAAGGTGCGTGCGTATGAGCCAAGAGATGATGGATAAAACATGTCGAGAGTTTGCCGAGGCGCTTGCCGCACGCGAGCCGGTTCCCGGCGGCGGTAGCGCGAGCGCCTTTGTAGGTGCACTGGGCGCCTCGCTTTGCGGGATGGTTGCTCGCTATGGGGCGACAAACCCTGCGCTTGCCGATCGCGCAGACGATCTGACGCGCGCGTTTGCCCAGGCGGATGAGTTGGCGCAGGAACTTGTGGGTCTGGTTGCCGAGGACGTTCGTGCGTACGGCCAGGTGTCCGCGGCGTACGGTATTCCGCGTGACGATCCGACTCGAGCGACCGCGATTCAGGATGCGCTGCATGTGGCCGCTCTGCCGCCGTATCGCATTATGGATGCCTGCGGGCGTGCGCTGGCGCTGCTCGAGGACATGGCCGACAAGGGCTCCCGACAGCTGCTGTCCGACGTGGCGTGCGGCGCCGTGTTCTGCCGTGCCGCTATGCAGGGCGCGAGCTTGACGCTCTTTGCGAACACCACGTCTATGAAGGATCGCGCTCGTGCTAAGGAGCTCGAGACGGCGTGTGATGAGTTGCTCGACACATGGTTGCCGCGCGCCGATGCGCTGGCGCGCCGCGCCTCCGACGCTGCAAGGAAGAGAGGATAGCCATGGCTGAACTGCTGAAGGGTGCTCCCGTTGCTCGCGCTTTGACTGAGGAACTTGCTGCTCGCTGCGCAGCCCTGCGCGAGCGGGGCGTTGTTCCGACGTTGGCTATCGTGCGTGTAGGTGAACGCGAGGACGACCTATCCTACGAGCGCGGTGCGCTCAAGCGCTGCGAAAAAGTGGGGATTGAGGCTCGTCGCGTTTTGCTTTCTGCCGATGTTTCGCAGGACGAGCTGTTGACGGCCATCGAGGACATCAATACCGATTCGGCTGTTCATGGCTGTTTGATGTTCCGCCCGCTGCCCGCCGGCCTTGACGAGAACGCCGTCGCCGCAGCGCTCGATCCCGCCAAGGACGTTGACTCCATGACGCCGTCTTCGCTGCTTACCACGCTTTCGGGGCGCGGCGAGGGTTTTGCTCCCTGCACGGCCGAGGCAGTGTTAGCGTTGCTGGACCATTACGGTGTTGAGCTGGATGGAGCTAAGGTTGCTGTGGCCGGGCGTTCGCTGGTGATCGGGCGTCCTGTTGCCGCCATGCTTACGGCGCGCAATGCGACCGTGACGACGTGCCATACGCATACGCGCGACCTTGCTGCCGAGTGCCGTGCTGCCGACATTGTGGTTGCCGCCGTTGGACGCGCGCGTACGATTGGCGTGGATGCCGTTCGC
>CAJLCM010000032.1:0-21820 GCA_905205145.1 uncultured Collinsella sp. | reverse complement strand
AACAAATCCAAGTTAGACCATTTCAAATGGTTCGATGTCTGCCCGGATGCGACACTGAAGTAAGTGTCCATCCTCGCAGTATCCGGTTCTCAAGGTGCACGCCTGCGCTGGTTCCCGGTCCGACCGGGCCGCGCGGCAAGGAGATATATTGCCAGACCGGAGGGCCCCCGCGGGCGGGAATCTGGGCGTACACATTTCCTACACATTTTAATACTCAGCTTACGTTTGCCGGCCGTTCCCCACCACTCACCGAGGGTCTCTTTATAGTGAAGCGTCATATGGCTAAAGCTGATAGGCTCCCTTAGCCAAGGCACAGCCGGCATCGAGCAACTCATCGCGCTCCTCCACCGAGAACCCCTCGGCGTATACACGAACCACCGGTTCGGTCCCGCTGGGGCGGATCAGCAGCCAGGTGTCATCCTCGAATGCCAAACGTAAACCATCCATATGGCTTACAGTCTGCGGCGCCTTGCCGCAAATCGATTTGGGATTCATGCCAGGAAGCAGTGTTCGCAGCGATTCGGCGTCTTCGGCCTCAAGGCGCAAATCGCGACGCCCGTAGCTCGTCTTACCAAAACTGGCCTCGAGCTGATCGACCAAAACGCCCAAGGGCGCGCCCGTCTTTGCCATAAGCTCACACAGAATCAGACAAGCAAGGATTCCATCGCGCTCGGGCATATGCGCGGCGATGCCGATGCCGCCGGCCTCCTCGCCTCCCATGAGGACGCCGCCCTTCTTCATCTCTGCAGCTATATATTTGAAACCGACCGGCTTAACGGTCACGCGACAGCCAAGCGCCTCGGCAATGCGGCGCACGAGCGTCGAGCACGAGAGATTGACGACGACACGCCCCTCCAAATTGCGGAATTGAACGAGGTCGCCCAAAACAAGCGCCATGATTTGATGCGGATGTATATATCTACCGCGTTCGTCGACCGCGCCGATACGATCGGCATCGCCGTCGGTCACCAGGCCCGCGCACGCCCCGTCCTCGACAACCGCACGCTCGCAAGCGTCCACCCATGGCTCAACAGGGTCGGGGCAAATGTCCTCTTGATCGGACGGCTGTCCGGCATGAATCTCGTGCACCTCGACGCCTAGCTCCCGCAGCAGGTCGGCAAGATATCCCTGGGCCGCGCCGCCCATGGGGTCAACTACCACACGCAGGTGAGCGGCTCGAATGGCCTCGGCATCGACAAACGATGCCACCGCCTGCATATAGTCAGGAATAATATCCGCGGTGCGATAGCGTTCCTCGATCCCCATCGGCTCGGGGGCCATGGTCTCTTCGAGCTCTTCGATGACATCCTGATTGGCCGTCGAGCCATCTCCCATGCGCAACTTAAGGCACAGATACCCCTGCGGATGATGGGACCCCGTCACCATGAGCGCACCGCAGGCCTCGCCGTCATACGCCGCCGCCCACGTGAGGGCGGGGGTCGGGACAGGCCGAGATGCGAGCACTGCGTCCAATCCGTGAGCCGCAAGCACGCCTGCCGCAAGCTCAGCGAACTCGCGCGCCTGCGGCCGGGTGTCGAACCCTATATATACTGTTTTGCCGGGATTGGTCTTTTGCCACAACTCGCCGACGGCATCGGCAATGCGGGCAACGTTGTCGGCGGTAAAGTCGTCGTCGACGCGGGCGCGCCAACCGTCAGTTCCAAAATGAATTATCGCGCACACGCGCAGACACCTCACAGTGTTTGGATCATGGTACTCATGAGGTATACCCTCAGCGCTCGCCCAGCAACCTGTCAAAACCGGCATTCACCATTTGGGCAAATGCCACCGACGATGTGCAAGCAATAAAAAAACCGCCCCGTATGGAGCGGTTTTGACCTTTATATATCGAGCGCCTCGGCCATCGCCGCCGTGGTGATCGCCGTGGTTCCACAGCAACTGCCCACCATTGCGGCACCGGCATGCCTCCATTCGATGCAAGCGCGCGCGAAAGCTTCGGGGTTCTCGCGCCACACAGGGCCATCCTGAGTTTGAACCGGATTGCCCACGTTGGGGCGTACCGTGACGGGCGTAGTCGCCGATGCAACCATCCTGGGCACCGCCACGTTCGCGGCCGCCAGTGAACAGCAGTTAACGCCAACCGAGTTTGCGCCGTGCTTTTCGGCGTACAAAACAGCAGCCTCGATGTTGAGGCCATCGCCTAGCAGGTCGCCATTATCGTCAACGACAAAACTCACCAAAACAGGCATGCCGTCGGCGGCATCCTGGGCGCCGGCAAGCATGGGCTGCAAATTACGGATAGACGTCACCGTCTCGATCAGCAGGCCGTCAACACCAGCATTGAGCAGGGCGTATGCCTGCTCTCGCGAAATGCCTCGGATTTCTCGATACTCGGCAGAGTCTTCGGCAAACCACTCAATGCCGATCGGGCCCATCGAGCCCAGCAGCAGCTGAGGGTGCGCCTGGCGCGCATCGTCGACGGCACCGCGATTGACCTCAGCCACGGACGGCGTAATCTGATCTTGCTTGAGGGCATAGCTTGATGCCTGAAAGGTATTGGTAATGAGCACCTGCGCACCGGCGGCGACATACAGACGATGGATACGAGAAACAGTCTGCGGCTCGGCAAGGTTCCAAAACGCCGGTGGGATGTCGGCAGCGTCGTATTCACTCATCAGCACGCTGCCCATGGGGCCCTGCGTCAACAGGGTCTCGCTCGACATGCGGCGCATAAGTTCCTCGCCGCCGGGGCGGTTGTAATAACTCGTATCCATATATGTGTTTCGCTATTCCTCGACGCTGATTCCCTGTTTTTCGAGATAGGCGAGCCAGCGGCTCATCGTGTCCTCGGAAAGCGCATGTTCCATCATGCACGCCTCAGAATCGGCCCGCTCAAAATCGACGCCGAGCTCCTGGACCAAAAACGTGCGAATAAGGCGATGACGGTACCAGATGGCCGTGCCGACCTCGCGACCACGGTCGGTCAGGATGACCTTGCCGTAATGCGATTGCTCGACAAGCTCGGACGCCTTAAGCGCCGAAACTGCCTTATTGACCGATGCCTTGGAGACACCAAGACGCTGCGCGATGTCGACCGATCGCACGCCATTGGTCTCCCCTTCTTCGCTTTCGATGCGAACCATGCACTCCAAGTAGTCTTCGTTCGCCACCGTTAGGTGCAGCTCGCGCGAGCTATTTGTCGTATCCATGACCTTCCGTCCCTTCTGCGTTCAAAGGCTGATTCTACCCCATCCAAGTGTCGCGGTATGCCGTGGCATACCGTGCTAGAGTTCTTGTTGCACACGACGACCAAGATTGGAGCGGTCTTTATGGAAAACAACACCACGAACCCCGACGTCCTTGAGCGCTTTTTGCGCTACGTCCAAATCAACACGCAATCCGAGGATGCAAACTGCGACCAGGTGCCTTCGAGCACCGTTCAGTTTGACCTTGCCAACATCCTGGCCGAGGAGCTGCGCGAACTCGGCGCGGCCGATGCCCATGTGACCGAGCATGCCTACGTCTGCGCACATATTCCTGCAAGCGCGGGCGCGGAGGACAAGCCCGCCCTGGGCCTGATCGCACACCTCGACACCACCGAGGTTGCGCCGGGCGCCGGCGTGAAGCCGCACATTGTGCACTACGAAGGCGGCGACCTGGTCTGCGGCACCGTTGACGGCAAGCCCGTGGCCATGAGCACCGCCAAGCTTCCCGCCCTGAACGACCTGGTGGGTGAGGACCTGGTCTGCAGTGACGGCACCACACTGCTGGGCGCTGACGACAAGGCCGGCGTCGCCGAGATCATGGCGCTTGTCGCGCGTATCGCTCAGGACCCCTCGCTGCCCCACCCCGCACTCGGCATTTGTTTTTGCCCGGACGAGGAGATCGGTCACGGCGCCGAGCTGTTGGATATCGAGGCCTTTGGCTGCAAGTACGCCTACACGGTCGACGGCGGTCCCGTTGGCGAGCTGGAATGGGAGTGCTTTAACGCCGCCGAGGCAACCGTTCGCTTTGAGGGCCAGTCCATCCATCCCGGTGACGCCAAGGGCCGCATGGTCAACGCGGGCAATCTGTTCTGCGACTTTAACGCACTACTCCCTTATGCGCAGCGTCCGGAATACACCGAGGGCTATGAGGGCTTCTATCATCTTGAGGGCGTGTCTGCAACCGTCGACCACGCTACGGCGCGCTATATCGTCCGTGATCACGATGCCGCCAAGTTCCAGCAGAAGCTCGAGCTGATGGATGCCGCCGCAGCACTGCTCAACCAGCGCCTGGGCGAGGAACGCGTGACAGTTGAGATCAAGCAGCAGTACCGCAACATGGCCGAGATCGTGCGTGACTACCCCGAGCTTATCGATGTCGCCAAGGAAGCCTACCTTGCCTGCGGCATTGAGCCCCAGGTGCTGCCGATTCGCGGCGGCACCGACGGCGCGCAGCTTTCGTTCCGTGGCCTGCCCTGCCCCAACCTCTCCACCGGCGGCTATTGCTATCACGGCGTCAACGAGTTTGTCCCGGTGAGCTCGCTCGTCAAAATGACCGACGTGCTGCAGGAGCTCGTTGCACGCTTCGCATAAGCCTGGCCACATAAACCTCATAGACGAATCGCCCCGTCCTCAACCGAGAACGGGGCGATTTTTGGTGCAAGGGGTGTAGTCGGCATCGCTGGTTGAATCAACGTCAGCGAGCGACGTCCAGAGCGAACAAGTTGGCATGAAAAAGGCAGGGCATTGACCTTCTGGTCATGCCCTGCCTTTTGAATGACAAATTGTCGCTCTGGGCGGCGCGCAGCGTCGAGCCGTTACGCGGGCTGGTAAGCCCGCGTAACCCTAGTAGTTGGCTTCGTAGCCGTTGCCGTCGCCGGTGGGCTCTTCGTAGTAGTCCGAATCGCTCGAATCGCTTGAGTCATCGGAATCGTCAGAGCTGACCGATGAGGTTGCGGTGCCGTTAGCGTAATCGTCGGACGTGTTGTTGTTCAGGTCGCCGATCGTAGAGCTGGAGCCATCGGACTGGCCCATGGTATTGGGGCCCTTGGGATCCTTGCCAGCGTCGACGCGCTCCATCATTTCCTTGAGCTCGTCCTCGTAGACAAAGACGTAGCTCACGCCATCAATCATGGTGCTGGCATCGGCATACGAAGGCAAGTTGGCCGAATAGATGCCGTCAACATCCATGCCGCGCATGGCATTGACCGTAGAGACTATGTCCTGAACGCTCATATCGGTCACGAGCATGTCGGACAGCGAATTGACGAGGTCGAAGACCTTGGTGGCATCGAAGTTGTTGAGGATCTGGTTGGCGAGGGCGCCGAGCACCTGACGCTGGTGGCGCATGCGTGTGTAGTCGCCATCGGCATAGATGTAGCGGCAACGGGCATAGGTAAGGGCGGTCGCGCCATCCATGTGCTGCTGACCGGCGGTGATCTTAATGTCGAGATGCTCGGGGTCGTCGACATCGTCGGTTGCGTTAATATCGATGCCGCCGACCGAATCGATGAGCGACTGCATGCCGTCGAAGCTGACCTCGGCATAGTGGGAAATCTGGACACCGCACAGCTCGTTGACCGCCTGGACCATGGCCTCGGCGCCGCCGTAGGTATGGCAGGCGTTGATCTTCATGGTCGAGCCGTTGTAGACGACCTTGGTGTCGCGCGGAATGGAGATGAGCGTCGCCTGTTTTTGCGTGGGGTCGATACGCGCCAGGATAATCGAGTCGGCGCGGTATGTATCCTCGCCCGGGCGACCGTCAGTGCCAAGGAGTAGCACGTAGAACGGGTCCTTTGCCTCGTCGGTATCAACCAGGATCCGGCGCAGGTTGTCGGTAATGACATTGGAATCGCCGAGCTTGCCCATAATGGTGGCAAACCACAGGCCGGCGGCAGTCGTAGCACTCAGCAGCACACCGAGCACAGCAATGAGCGCAACGCGGCGAACCGTATGACCGCGACGGCGCTGACGGGCGCGCTCGGAATAGCGGGCAACGTTATCGCGGCTATAGATTTTTGCCTGAGCGCCGGTCGAAGGTCTTCGAGATTCCGTAATGGGCTTTTTCTTAAACATAGGCAACCTGCATTAGTAGATGACGGGATCGGGAACAGTGGCGTGCTCGACATGAGCGCCAAGCGCCTGCAGCTTTTCGACAAACTGTTCGTAGCCGCGCTTAATGTGATGGATGGCCGAGACCTCGGTCGTGCCGTCGGCAATGAGGCCGGCAACGACGAGTGCCGCGCCACCACGAAGATCCGGTGAGGTTACCTGAGCGCCGGAGAAGCCCTTGACGCCGTGAATCATGGCGTGGTGGCTCTCGATGCGAATATCGGCACCCATGCGCACCAGCTCGGATGCGAACATAAAACGATTCTCGAAGATGTTCTCGGTGATAACGGAGCTGCCGTCTGCCAGGGCGGAGAGCACCATGATCTGCGCCTGCATATCCGTGGGGAAACCGGGGAACGGGAGCGTCTGGATATCGACCGGCTTGATGCGCTCGGCACGGTTCACATGGACGCCATCCTCGACGCGCTCGCAGTCGATGCCCATGAGCTCCATCTTCTTGAGCACCATGCCCAAGTGAATGGGGCAAAAGCCTGTGACGTCGACACCGCAATCGTCGGCCATCAACGCACCGGCAACGATAAAGGTACCGGCCTCGATACGGTCGCCCACCACGCGATGGGTAACGGGATGCAGCTCATCCACGCCCTCGATGGTCACGACAGGCGTACCGGCGCCGACAATCTTGGCGCCCATTTCGTTGAGCATGTTGGCGAGATCGACGATCTCGGGCTCGCGGGCGGCATTATCGATTACCGTGGTACCCTGCGCGCACACGGAAGCCATGATGAGGTTCTCGGTCGCACCGACACTGGCAAACTCGAGCGTGACAGTGGTACCGTGCAGGCCCTGGGGCGCGTTGGCGTTGATATAGCCGTGGGCGGTATCGAACTCAACGCCCAAGGCCTCAAGACCCAAGATATGCATATCGATCTTGCGAGCGCCCAGGTTGCAGCCACCGGGCATGGCGATCTTGGCGCGATGGAAACGGCCCAGCAGGGGCCCCATCACGGCAGTGGAAGCGCGCATCTTGGCAACGAGCTCGTAGGGCGCCTCCCAAGAATCGACCTGGGAGGTATCGATCTCGAGCGTGTGCTCGTCGAGAACATCGATCGTAGCGCCCATACCCTTGAGCACCTTGCCCATCACGTGGACATCGGAAATATCGGGCACGTTCTGCAGCGTCGTCTTGCCCGGCGCCAGAAGCGTTGCCGCCATAAGTTTGAGCGCGGAGTTCTTGGCGCCCGAAACAGGCACGGAACCTCCGATGGCGTGGCCACCCTCAACGCGGATAATATCCAAGGTCTACCCTTTCAAAAAGCATGCCCGGGGTGGCTGGGCCATCCCGGGCATGATGTGTTCGCAAATGGTCGAACGCTAAAACGTCTGACTATTGGGCAAGCTTGAGCTTACACCATGCGATTTCATTATAGAGGTAGGCGCGGCGTGCATCATCCTCCGACAAATTACCCAGCTTCTCTTCAAAACCTTGAATATCAGCTTTAACCTTGTCGGCGTCGACGGTCGCCAAATCGCAAGCGCGCTCGGCGAGGACGGTCACGACATCGTCCGCAACCTGGGCATAGCCGCCGGCCACGGCAAACGTGTGGTCGACAGTGCCCATGGCCTTATCGGAAACGCGAACGTAACCGCGGTCGATCGTGCAGATTTCGCTGGAGTGAGCAGGCAGAACGCCAAACTCGCCATCCGTGGACGGAATCGACACAAACGCAGCGTCGCCCTCATAGGCGCAGCTCACGGGGCACACGATGCGGATACGCATAACCTACTTCTCCCCCATCTTGCGGGCGCGCTCGCGCACGTCCTCAATCGTGGAAGCATAGCGGAATGCCTGCTCGGGCAGGTCATCGGCCTTGCCGTCGACAATCTCGGCGAAGGAGCGGACGGTATCCTCGACACGGACGTAGACACCGGGGTTGCCGGTGAACTTCTCGGCGACGTGGAAGGACTGGGAGAGGAACTGCTGGATCTTACGGGCACGGTTGACCGTAAGGCGCTGCTCCTCGGACAGCTCGTCCATACCCAGAATGGCGATGATGTCCTGAAGGTCGGAGTACTCCTGCAGGAGCTCCTGGACCTTGACGGCGACACGGTAGTGCTCCTCGCCGACGATCGAGGGATCGAGGGCGTCGGAGGAAGACGCGAGCGGGTCGATAGCCGGGAACAGA
Organism: uncultured Collinsella sp.; assembly: GCA_905205145.1. GTDB lineage: Bacteria > Actinomycetota > Coriobacteriia > Coriobacteriales > Coriobacteriaceae > Collinsella. The sequence continues at coordinate 13,617 of CAJLCM010000032.1, read as the reverse complement.
CCAAGCGACGAAATGCTACGCGAAAGAACCGTAGTGGCGTCGAGGTGCGTAAACGTCGTGGCAGGCGCCGGGTCGGTCAGGTCGTCTGCAGGGACGTAGACAGCCTGGACGGAGGTAATGGAACCCGTCTTGGTCGAGGTAATGCGCTCCTGGAGGTCACCCATCTCGGTAGCCAGCGTAGGCTGGTAACCGACGGCGGACGGCATACGACCCAGCAGTGCGGAAACCTCGGAACCGGCCTGGGAGAAGCGGAAGATGTTGTCGATGAACAGCAGAACGTCCTGGCCACGATCGCGGAAGTACTCAGCGGTGGTAAGGCCAGCCAGACCGATGCGCAGACGCGCTCCAGGCGGCTCGTTCATCTGACCATAGACCAAGCAGGTCTTGTCGATAACGCCAGACTCGCTCATCTCGAGGAACAGGTCGGTGCCCTCACGAGTACGCTCGCCGACACCGGTGAACACCGAGGTGCCGCCGTGCTCCTGGGCGAGGTTGTTGATGAGCTCCTGAATCAGAACGGTCTTGCCGACGCCGGCGCCGCCGAACAGACCCGTTTTGCCACCACGGATGTAGGGCTCGAGCAGGTCAACGGCCTTGATGCCGGTTTCGAAGATCTCGGTCTTGGTGGTGAGCTCGTCGAAGCGGGGCGCTGCGTGGTGGATGGGATAGAACTCCTCCACCTCGGGCATGGGCTTACCGTCGACAGGCTTGCCCATGACGTTCCAAATTCGGCCGAGCGTCTTGGGGCCAACGGGCATCTTCATGGGCTCACCGGTATCGGTGGCGGTGAGACCACGCTGCAGACCGTCGGTCGAGGACATGGCGACCGTGCGGACGACGCCGCCCGGAAGCTGGCTCTCAACCTCGAGGATCGTGCTCAGGTGACCGATCGGGGTCTCGGCCTCGACCGTGAGCGCGTTGTAGATCGGGGGCACCGCACCGTCAAACTTGACGTCGACGACAGGGCCGATGATACGCACGATGCGACCATCACCGGCAGTCGTCTTCTTGGTGGCTTCCTCGACCGCAAGCTTTACGGTGTTATTAGCCATTACTGTTCCTCCAATGCTGAGGCTCCGCCGACGATCTCGTTGATCTCGGTCGTGATCGAAGCCTGGCGCACGCGACTATACGTGCGGGTAAGGGTCGAGATGATCGCGGTGGCGTTTTCCGTTGCGGAGTGCATGGCCTTGCGGCGCGCACCCTGCTCGGCGGCCGCCGAATCGATCAGGGCCTGGTAGATGACCGTCAGGATATATGACGGCACAAGCTTGCCGAGAACATGCTCGGGAGAGGGCACGAACTCGAACGTGGACGAGATGCGCTTAGGGGCGTCGGTCTCGTTCTTACGCGGACCGTGGGCCATAGCGATCATCTCGGGGTCGAGCGGCAGCAAATGCTCGACGCGAAGCTCCTGATCCACGCGGTTCTTGGCGTGGTGGTAGACAAGCTCGACGCGGTCAAGCTCACCGGCTCGATACGCATCGCAGATATGAGAGGAGATCATGCGGGCCTGATTGAAATCGGGCTCGGAGGAATTGCCCTCAAAGTGCATGGCGACGTTTGCGCGGTCGCGGAAATACGTGGCCGGCTTACGCCCACACGCGATGATCTCGCACTCGATGCCGTCGTTCGCCCAAGAAGCGGCGAGCTTTTCGGCCGTGCGCTCCACCGTCGTATTGAAACCGCCGGCAAGGCCGCGGTCCGAGGCAATGACGACAATCAGGCCATGCTTGACGCTCTCATGCTTCTGCAGCATGGGATCGGTGCCCGAGCAGGAGGCGTCGCCGGCGACCGTCAACATGACGTCGGTCAGCGCCTCCTTATAGGGCTCGGCCTGCTTGGAGCGATCGAGGGCACGACGGATCTTGGCCGTAGAGACCATCTCCATCGTGCGCGTGATCTGCTTGGTCGTGGTAACCGAGGAGATTCGCTTCTTAATGTCGCGAAGGTTGGCCATAGGGCTTAGTTCTCCTCTGATCCAGTCGTATCGGCATGGTGCTTGGCCATGAACTGCTGCTTGAAGTCACCGATGACGCGCAGGAGCTCAGCCTTGGTGTCATCGTCGATCTTCTTGGCGCGAACCTTGTCGAGCAGCGAGCCAAAGCCATTGTCCATGTACTCGATGAGCTCGGCACGGAAAGGCAGCACGTCGGCGATCTCCAGGTCATCCAGGAAGCCCTCGTTGCCAGCGAACAGCGTAACAATCTGCTCGCCAACCTCGAACGGCTTGTAGCGCGGCTGCTTCAGGAGCTCGGTCATGCGGGCACCGTGGGTCAACTGCTTCTGCGTGGCCTCGTCAAGGTCGGAGCCAAACTGGGTAAAGCCAGCGAGCTCCTGATAGGAAGCGAGGTCCAGACGGAGGTTGCCGGCGACCTGCTTCATGGCCTTGGTCTGTGCATCGCCACCGACGCGGGACACGGAGATACCCACGTCGACTGCCGGGCGCTGACCCTGGAAGAAGAGCTCGGACTGCAGGTAAATCTGACCATCGGTAATGGAAATGACGTTGGTCGGAATGTAGGCCGAGACGTCGCCGTCCTGGGTCTCGATGATCGGCAGAGCCGTCATGGAGCCGTAGCCGTTCTTCTTGGACATCTTAACGGCACGCTCGAGCAGACGAGAGTGCAGGTAGAAGATGTCGCCAGGATAGGCCTCGCGTCCGGGCGGACGATGCAGCGTCAGCGACATCTGACGGTAGGCCACAGCCTGCTTGGACAGGTCGTCGTAGATGACGAGCACGTGGCCGCCGGGGTTGGTCTCGCTGGCGGGCTTACCGTCCTCACCGTTGTACATGAAGAACTCGCCGATAGCGGCACCGGCCATAGGCGCGATGTACTGCATAGGGGCGGAATCGGCAGCGGTGGCCGAAACGATGATGGTGTAGTCGAGCGCACCGTGCTGAGCGAGGGTCTCGCGGATGTTGGCAACCGTGGAGGCCTTCTGGCCGATGGCGACATAAATGCAGACCATGCCCTTGCCACGCTGATTGAGGATAGCGTCGATGGCGATGGCGGTCTTACCGGTCTTACGGTCGCCGATGATGAGCTCACGCTGACCACGGCCGATAGGCACCATGGAGTCGATGGCCAACAGGCCGGTCTGAACCGGCTCGCACACCGGGGTACGGTCGATGACACCGGGGGCCTTGAACTCGATGGGGCGACGATGCGTGGCGACGATGTCACCCAGGCCGTCGATGGGCTGGCCGAGCGGATTGACGACGCGGCCGAGCATGGCACGGCTCACGGGGATATCCATAATGCGGCCAGTGGTGCGGCACTCGTCGCCTTCCTTGATGGAGTCGACGGCACCGAACAGAACGGCGCCGACCTCGTCACGGTCAAGGTTCTGGGCAAGGCCGAAGACGGTCTCACCGGTATCGGAGCTCTTGAACTCCAGAAGCTCGCCTGCCATGGCGCTCTTGAGGCCGGAGACGCGCGCGATGCCGTCGCCTACCTCGTCGACCGTTGAAACCTCATGCGTATCGACCGTCGCGGAGAGGCTCGTGAGCTGCTCCTGCAGTTTCTTGGCGATATCCTGGGCATTGAGGGTTTCGGACATTAGGCTTCACCTCCGTACGAATTAGCAGAGTTTGCGAGGGTCTCCTGCGCGATGCGTAGCTGCGTCTTGACGGAAATGTCACGACGCTCGCCGCGGGCCTCGAGCACCAGGCCGCCCACGATTGACGGGTCGACCTGCTCGATAAGGAATACCTTGCGGCCGAAGTCCTGCTCGCATTTCTTAGTGATGGTTTGACGCAGCTCGTCGTCGAGCGGGATCGCCGTGGTGACGGTCACGCCCACTACATCCTCGTCTTCCTCGGCAACATACTTAAAGGCAGCTGCCACCTTGGGAAGAAGGTCGAGCTGGTCGCGCTTGGACATGGTGTCGAGCACGGCGATGATCTCGGGGCTGGCGCTAGCCAGACGCTCAATCATCTCGAGGTCCTCGAACACATGGTTCTCGGCCTTGGCGGCTTCCAAAAGGGAACGCGCGTAGGTCTCGAGCACCTTGTCCTGATAGCGGCTAGTCGGCATTCAGGCTACCTGCTTCCTGGATGTAGCGCTCGATGAGCTTCTTCTGCTCGCCCTCGTCCTCGAGTGCCTCGCCCACGATCTTGGTGGCGACGGCAACGGACAGGTCGGCGATGGAGCTCGCGGCACCGGCGTAGATGGACTTGCGCTCGTCCTCGACGGTCGTATGGGCCTTGGCGATGATCTCCTCGGCCTCCTTGTGAGCAGCCTCGATGATACGGGCGCGCTCGGACTCGGCGTCCTTACGGGCCTCGAGAACGATGTCGGCAGCCTGACGACGGGCGTCGGTGACGATCGAGTCGGACTCAGCGCGCTTGGCGATAGCCTCCTGCTTGGTCTTCTCGGCCTCGTCGAGGCTCTCCTCGATCTTCTTGCCGCGCTCCTCCATGGTTTTCATGATGCCCGGCAGGGCGACCTTGGCCAGCACGATCCAGATGATCAGGAAGGCGATGAGCGCCGGGATGAACTCCGCCATCTTAGGGATGAGGATGTCCGCACCGGCAGCGCCGTCCTCGGCGAACGCGGAAACCGGCATGAGCAGCGCGGCCGCAGACGCGGAGAGTGCGATCGCGCTCTTCTGGGATGAAAGATTCATACTTGACGCTCCGTGCTATTTAACGATCAGCGCGACAACGAAGCCGATCAGAGCCAGAGCCTCGCCGAAGGCGGAGCCCATGATGAAGACGGTGAACACGCGGCCCTGAACCTCGGGCTGACGAGCCATAGCACCCGTAGCGCCCAGAGCAGAAAGGCCGATAGCAAGACCAGCGCCGATAACACCGAGACCGTAACCGATAACTCCCACGATTCCTCCTTTGTCGTGCGTGTCTTATTTCACGCAGGATAACCTTTTTATAACTGCCGGGCTCCATGGGTACGGGCACCGGCGGTTTAACGAATTGCCTTACCATTAAGGCGCGAACGGAAGACTACTCCTCCTCCGCGACCTCCTCTGCCTCGGAGACATACACGGCGGTAAGGACCGTGAAGACGTAAGCCTGGATGGCGCCGACCACAAGCTCGATCGCATAGATCAGGATGAGGATGGCAAGCCAGGCCAGCGAAGGCAGGGCGCCGACGGCGTGGGCCGCAGAAACCTGCTGAAGCAGCGGCTGCATGAACATGCTCGCCATGATGGCGAACGAGCCCATGACCACGTGTCCTGCGAACATATTGCAGAACAGACGGACGGCGAGCGTGATGAGGCGCAGGAAGGTCGAGAAAAGCTCGACGACCCACACAAGCACGTTCATCGGGAAGCTCACGCCCTGCGGGGCGAGGCTCTTGATGTAGCCGATCACGCCGTGAGCCTTGCATCCGTAGTAGATGAAGTACACGAAGGCGAAGATGGCGAGTGCGGCGGTGGAGCCGATTGCGCCGGTGCCGGGCTTCATTCCCGGGATCAGGCCGATCATGTTATTGATCAGGATGAACAGGAAAAGCGAGCACAGGAACGGGAAGTGCTTCTTCCAGTTCTCACCCACGACGCCCTTGCCGATATCGTTCTCGACGTACTCGATGATGTACTCGAAACCGTTGACGAAGAAGCCCTTGGGAACCAGGGTCTGCTTCTTCTTGAACACGGCCAGGACGATCAGGAGCACGATCGTGGAGACGATCAGCCAAAACGAGTACTGCGTGATGCCGCAGCTCAGATCGCCCACGACAGGGGTGGAGCTGAACTCGCTGACCAGATGATTAATCTCATCAGGCAGCTTTTCAAAAATTTCCACGACTTACCTTTCGACCTCATGAGGATCTCGCAGCGCCTTGGCGACGCGAACCGTGCAGGCGGCCATAAAGACCACGAAGCCAATCGCCTCGCCCAGGAGGAACATGCGAAATGCCTCTCCGAACAACGCAAACACAACCAAGGTAAAGACGAGCAGGGCGACTGCCGAGACCGCCAGACTCACCATGCCCTTGAGCATGTCCGCATTCTGTTTATCGTCAAGAACCGGCTTGAGCGTAAAAACAAAGGGAAGGAAGGCAATTGCGCCCGCGATGGCGCCTGCAACGATAGCGAGCAGATCGGCTATCTGAAACACTGGCTTCCTCGCTTTCCTTTTTAACGCCTCACAGCACAGTCCCAGCCAAACATTGGTGACTATTGTACGAGCCAATCGCTAAAGTACAACCGTAAAACAAACGGTTAATACGCACCTGTACGTTTTCTTAAGGCCTTCTTTATGCCGCAGGTACGGTAATACGTTTTTTCGAACCCCTCAGGGCAAAACGTCCGTTAACAGAAGTGCGCGTGGACGACTTTTGCTCGCCCGCGCGCACTATTTCTTCGTATTTGTGACCGTAGCCGACAAGGCCCAACGACTAGAGCGTACCGTAGATGCGGTCGCCGGCGTCGCCCAGGCCGGGAACGATGTAGGCGGCCTCGTTGAGATGGTCATCGATGGCGCACGTATAAATATGTACGTCGGGGTCCTTTTCGGTCAGTGACTTGAGGCCCTCGGGCGCGGCGACGATACACAGCATGCGGATATCCTTGACACCGCGCTCGCGCAGGTAGCTGATGGCCATCTCGGCCGAACCGCCCGTGGCGAGCATGGGGTCGACAACCAGGCAGATACGCTGGTCGATATCCTTGGGCATCTTGCAGTAATACTCATGCGGCTCGTGGGTGACCTCGTCGCGCTCCATACCGATGTGGCCCACGCGAGCCGAGGGTACCAAGTCGAGGATGCCGTCGACCATGCCGAGGCCCGCACGCAGGATGGGAACGATGGCGAGCTTTTTGCCGGCAAGCTGCTTAAACGTGGCAGTGGTGATGGGGGTCTCGACCTCGACGTCTTCCATGGGCAGGTCGCGCATGGCCTCGTAGCCGTCAAAGAGCGCAAGCTCGCGCACGAGCTGGCGGAACTGGTTGGTGCCAGTGCTCTTGTCGCGCAAGATCGACAGCTTGTGCTGGACGAGCGGGTGATCGACAAGGGTCACGCGGGACGTATCGTAGGTGACGGTCATGGGTTGATGCCCCTTTCGTTGCGGCCGGAAGATAGCCTTGCTGACAAGGCGCATGGCGTCGTTGTTGCCGCGCACCGTGCATTAGTTTAACGGTTTGCTGTATCGAGCAGCTCGTCGCAACCCTACTGAGCGGTGCTGAGCGAACGCTTGACGGCATCCCGCCAGCCCGCCAGGTTTTGCTCGCGGCGCTCGGCGGACATATGGGGAAGGAAGGTCTTAACGATCTGAGCGTTTTGCTCCAGCTCCTCCAAATCCCCCCAATAGCCGACGGCAAGACCCGCCAAGTACGCGACACCGATCGCCGTGGTCTCCACCGTCTCGCACTGCAGCACGGGGATATCCAGCAGATCGGCCTGGAATTGCATGATGAACTCGTTGCGCGCGGCACCGCCATCGACGGACAGGCGCTCAATCGAAAGTCCCACGTCCTGCTCCATGGCGCGCAGCACGTCATAACTCTGGTAAGCCATGGACTCGCAGGCCGCACGCACAATGGTCGCGCGACTCGAGGCACCGGTCAGTCCGCACACGATACCGCGAGCATGCGGGTCCCACCAGGGAGCACCCAGGCCTGCGAATGCGGGGACGAAGTAGCAGCCCTCGTTGTCATTGATAGAAGCGGCGAGTTGCGCGGACTCGCTCACGCTCGAGATGATGCCCATGTTCTTGCGCAGCCAGTTCATGGTTGAGCCGGCGGCAAAGATAGAACCCTCGAGCGCATAGCTGATATTGCCGTCCGCGGCGATGCCGATCGTGGAGACCAGACCGTTCTTGGATTCGACGACCTCGTCGCCGGTGTTCATGAGCATGAAGCAACCCGTGCCATAGGTGTTTTTGGTCTGGCCAGGATGGAAACAGCAGTGGCCGAACAGCGACGCCTGCTGGTCGCCCGCCACGCCCATGATGGGTGGCATGTTGGTCATGATGTCGCTCGCGACGCGGCCGTAGTCGCCCGAGCTCCAACGAACCTCGGGCATCATGGAACGCGGGACGTCGAAAAGCGCCAGCAGATCGTCGTCCCAATCGAGAGCATGGATATTAAAGAGCGCGGTGCGGCTGGCATTGGTGTAGTCGGTGGCAAAGACCTGACTGCCGGTGAGGTTGTAGATGAGCCAGGTGTCGATGGTGCCGAACATAAGGTCGCCCGCCGCCGCGCTCTCACGCGCACCGTCGACGTTGTCGAGGATCCACTGCACCTTGGAAGCCGAGAAATACGGATCGAGCGTGAGTCCCGTGCGGGAGCGCACCAGCCCTTCTGCGCCCCGCTCAACCAGCTCGTCGATCAGGGGTGCGGTTCGACGGCATTGCCACACGATGGCGTTATAGATGGGTTGGCCGCTTATGCGGTCCCACACCACCGTGGTCTCGCGCTGGTTGGAGATACCGATGGCGGCGATGCGGTCAGAATGGATGCCGCTCTTAAACTGGACCTCCATCATCACGCCGATCTGGCTGGCAAGCACCTCCATGGGATCCTGCTCCACCCAGCCGGGGCGCGGGAAGCTGGTTTTGACGCCACGACGCGCCTGGGCGACGATGCAGCCGTACTCGTCTACGATGGTCGCGAGTACCGAGGTAGTGCCGCAGTCGAGCGCCATGATGTAGGAACAGCCAAAGCCAAACGAGGCGTCTTCCATGCCCAGGCTACCTAGATTCAACGACATCGCTTACGCCTTTCTATTGCATCGGGTCGGACAGAACCCGTTCGATATCTAATGCGGGAAGCGCGCCTTGGCGCAGGATCTGGAGCTCGCCGTGCTGAAACGACACAATGGTTGAGGCGTCGCGGCACGGGGTCTCGCCGGCGTCGACAGCCACATCGACCCCCTCCAGGATGCGCTCCTCCACCGTGGCAAAACTTGCCGGCGCGGGCGCGCCATGCGTGTTGGCGCTGGTGCAGGCAAGGGGGCTGCCGCAGGCGCGGATGAGCGCTTGCACCACGGGCGAGGCCGAAGCGCGAAGTGCCACCGTGTCATCGGCGGCGCGCATAAAGGTCGGCACGCAGGGGGCCGCCTTGACCACGATAGTCAGGGCGCCCGGCCAGCATCGTCGGGCAAGCGCGCGGGCCTCATTAGGGATATCCACGCCATAGCGGTCGAGCGCCTCGGCATCATCGACCAGCCAGGCAACCGTTTGGGTGAGCTCGCGCTGCTTAAGGGTAAAGATACGACGATAGCCGGTACCGAGTGCGGGGACCGCGGCGCCGTTGACGGTGGCCTGCGGATCGCGCGGCCACGGCAGAGGTTCACTTGCATCTTGTGGAACGGCATCCGAGAAGGCGTTGGCCGCCACGGCGACACCGTAGACCGTTTCGGTTGGAATAAGCGCCAGGCCGCCGCTACCGAGTAGCTCGGCCGTGCGCTCGACTGCAAGCCGATGCGGCTCGCGCGCTCCCTCGTATACCCGATAGACCGTCTGCATGTGTATGCCAGCCCCTTACGCTCTGGTGCAAGTTTGTTTACTGTGGGGCATTCTCGCACGAAACGTTCAACCTATTTGCCCAAAGCGCATGTTGGTTTGGTGAGCGGCTCTAGTAGTCGGTGAAAGTGAGGGGGTTATTGGACGGCTACGAACTTCTTTGGTCTTCCGGCGTGGCGTTCTTGAGCGGCGTAGCGCTCGATGCTGTCTATCGTTATCATCCGACGGCCGTCGACGAGTTCAACATCGAGCTTTCCGGCTTTGACCAGCGCGGTAATCCGCGGAGCGGAGACTTTGAGGTCCAGCGCTGCGTCTTTAAATGTTCGGCACGCCGCTTCCCGAGCGTCCTCGTGGTCGATTTCGACTGAAAGGGCCACAACCTCGGCCGAGCGTTCGTACCCTGCCGGAGTCAAACCGTTGTTGAGGTCGTCGGCCAAAAACGCCATCAGCGCCTCGGCGGCGTGGGCAATCGCTTCTTCGCGCGTATCGCCATCGGCAAAGGCGCCGGGAATCTGCGGGAAGCTGGCGCAGTAACCGTCGTCTTCTTTTATGAGAACGCAGTCATAGGTAAATCGCTGCCTCATTTTGCCTCCAACTACCATCCAGCTTGGCGACGAATACTTGCCCACGTGCCCTTCTTTGGTCGATCACCACCAGAGCCGTTCACGGTGACAACACGGTCACCAGAAACATACTTAGCGTGACTACCGACTTGCGCGACCTTCACGAATCCATCGTGCTTGAGTAGGGCAATGATTTCCCGAAAGGTAGGAGGTTGCATGGGGCGACCTTTTTCAGACGTCCTAATTATAAACTACTTTATAATTTTTGTTATCCAGTTAATAAATATTACTGGCGCTGTTTGGGATCGGTGACGACAGCTCGGACGATGCGGGGGCGATCGGTGAGGTCATGGACGATGCGCACGTCCGAAAGGCCCGCCTGGCGACAGAGCTCGGCCGCGGCATCGAGGGCGCCCTCGTAGAGCTCGCAGGCAAACAAGCCGCCGGCGCGCAACATGTAAGGCGCCGCATTGAGCAGGCGGCGGAAGATATCGAGGCCGTCGGCGCCGCCCTCGAGCGCCAAGTCGGGCTCAAAGTCCTTGACCTCGTGCGGCAGCGAGCGCATGACGCCGGTCGGGATGTAAGGTGGGTTAGAGACGAGAACATCAAAGGTGCCCCACTCTTCGCGGGGAATAGAACTCACCAGGTTGGTGAGGCTGAAGGCAACCTCATCTGCCGTGAGGCCGAGGGCGTCGCGGTTTTTGGTGGCCAGATCGATGGCGCGCGGCTCGATATCGGTGGCGGTGCAGGTAACGTGGCCGCGACGCTCCCAGGCAAGGGAGAGCGAGATACAGCCCGTGCCGCAGCCGACCTCGAGAACGCGGGCAGTGCGGGGCTCGGCTGGGGCAGGCGCAGCGGCATCTTGCGCGGGAGTCGTCTGTTGGTCGTTGCCCTCAATGGCGATACCGTATTCGTCGAGATCGGGCTCGGCGGCTTCCGCGGCTTCGGCTTCTGCCGCCTGCGCGACGGCTTCCTCGGCCTCTCGATCGGCAAGCTCCTCGGCATAGGCGCGGCTACCGAGCACGTCGCTACCCAGCGCAGCCTCATCAGCGGCCGTCAGGTTGGCAGCACGGCGCTCGGCGGTCGCGCGTTCGTCGGCCAGCGCCGCCTCGGCTTTGCGGGCCTGCTCAACCTCATCGTTCCAGGGCAGCTCCACGCGCTGACGGGCAGCGGCCTCGGGGCTCAGCACCTCGGCATCCAGATAATTGAGGACTTCCTCGACGAGCATCTCGGTCTCGGGGCGCGGGATGAGCACGCCGGGGGCGCAAGCGACGTCGATCATGCGAAACTGCGTGCTGCCCGTGATGTATTGCAGCGGTTCGCCCTTAGCGCGGCGGACAACGGCCGCGTGCATGGTCTCGAGCTGGTCCGCGTTAAGCGTCTCGTCCATGCGCATATATAGGTCAATGCGCGCCAGGCCCGTGGCGGCGCACAGCAGCCACTCGGCAGAAAGACGGGGGTGCTCCTCGCCGCGCTCGGCCAGGTACCCCTTGGTCCACTCGAGACAACGCTTGATGGTCCAGATCTCGTTTGCCATGGGGTCCTCCCCTCTTATGCGCCGAGCGGCGCGCGAATGTCGGAGCAGATTGTACGCGAGGGCGACGCACGACAAGGGACGATTGAAAGCGATTATCGAGAATCAGCCCAGAATTTTGCTTGGAGCCCGCCTAGAGTGTTCATTCGTCGACGTCTAAATCTGCATCCGTCAAGCTTTTGGCAAGGTTGCCCCAAAACTGACCAATATCTAACCAACAACTTGCCACATCGCTTGACACGCAACGCGTCAAAAAGGGCCCCACGACTTCTTGGACGATTTTTCGAGCAATATTTTCAATTGCAGATGCATGCCATTGATTACTTTCAGCAGGTAGACAGCTTAAAGGCTATCAAAGACGATTGAATAACATCTCAAAGCAATGTGCCCAACCTAGTCATTGGGGACGTTCTTAAACAACTAGTTGTCGAGGACAGTCTTCGCAGCCAGCCGCGAAGGACCGTCCCCATCTGCCGGCCTTTAGGGACAGTCCCCAACTGCCGGCACAAAAGGAGCGTCCCCAACTGCCAAGTGCCGCAAGAATGTCCCTTTTGACTAGTCATCTAAGAACGTCCCCAATGACCACATCTAAGGCGTCACAGGTTGAGCATAAGTTAGCGAAAACGCCCCTAAGCGAGCAAGGTGACGTGAAAGAGGAGGGAAGCGTACTTCGGTACGCGACCGACGATTGAACGTCAGATTGCCGCTTAGGGGCGTTTGCAGCGTCGGCTGGTCCGCCGTTCGGTAGAACGGCGGAACCTAAACAGCCTGCGCCAGCTTCTCGGCTCGCTCGGCGGCGGCAAGCGCCTCGATGACGGTGCCGAGCTGATCGCCCAGAAGGACGCCGTTGTAGGTGGAGTTGAAGCCGATACGGTGATCGGTCACGCGGTCCTGGGGCTGGTTGTAGGTACGGATCTTCTCGGAACGGTTGCCGTGGCCAATCTGGCTCTGGCGCTCGGCGCCGAGCTCGGCCTGCTGCTTCTCGAGCTCCATCTCGTACAGACGGGCACGCAGCATCTGCATGCAGACCTCGCGGTTCTGGATCTGGGAGCGCTGTTCCTGTGACTGCACCACGGTGTTGGTGGGCAGGTGGGTGATGCGCACGGCGGAGTAGGTGGTGTTAACGCACTGACCACCAGGGCCGGAGGCGCAGTAGGTGTCGATGCGCAGGTCGGACTGGTTGATCTGAACGTCGATCTCCTCGGCCTCGGGAAGTACGGCGACAGTAGCCGTGGAGGTCTGAATGCGGCCCTGGGATTCGGTCTTGGGGACGCGCTGGACGCGATGCACGCCGGACTCGTACTTCATGACGGAGTAGACGCGGTCGCCCTCGACCTTGAACTCGATGGACTTAAAGCCGCCGGCCTCGCTGGGGCTGGAGTCGAGCACGGTGGTCTTCCAACCGCGCGACTCGCAGAAGCGCTGGTACATCTTGTACAGATCGCCGGCAAAGATGGCCGCCTCGTCGCCACCGGCGGCGGAGCGGATCTCGACGATGGTGTTCTTGTCGTCGTTGGGATCGCTCGGGATGAGCATGTACTTGATGTCTTCCTCGAGCTGGGGAAGCTTCTCCTCGTTTTCGGAGATGTCCATCTGGAGCATCTCCTTCTCGTCCGCATCGGTCGTGTCGCGGAGCATCTCCTTGGCGGCCTCGATGTCATCGAGCGCGCCGATGTACTCACGCGAGGCGGCGATGAGGTCGGACTGGTGCGCGTACTCCTTGTTGAGACGCGTGAACTCCTTGATATCTGAGGCGACGGCCGGGTCGGAGAGCTTCTTCTCGAGCTCCTCGTAGGCCTTGATAATCTTTTCGAGCTTGTCGCGCATGACGGGACTCCTTTATATGCGTGAAGGTGAAAATCGGCAGAGTTGATGGGGCGCGCGGCGCCACTGCGGGGGTAAACCCGGCTAGAACATGTCGATCTTCAGATACATGCGCATCCCTTCGCGTATGGGGTACATAGTTGCGGTCTAACCTATACATGATAGCGTGCGCAGGCAAACCTGCATATAACCCGCATGGAATGAGTGGACCCTTGATTATCAACTTTATCCGAACACCTCCCACATTCATCCGCACATGTACGGA
>CAJLCM010000031.1:0-22077 GCA_905205145.1 uncultured Collinsella sp. | reverse complement strand
TTGCTCTTCTTGCGAGAATGTCGTTCATCTCGGCACCTCATTTCAAGGGTCGGCGACTAACTTGGTAGCACTAATGCAAGTATACCAAGTGGTCGACCCGACACTGGCTGGGTATGCGCATATGCCTCTCTGGAAACCGAATCCCATTAGAAATGACGAGTTGTTTACGCTTCTTTTGGGTTCACCGTACTATCATGATTCGAATTGAGTGTGAATGATGATAGGGAGCGCCTATACATGATTGAGCTGCTCAGGCGTTTTGGTGGCAAGTTTCGCCGCTATATGGTGATTGGCCCTACGTGCAAGCTGATCGAAGTGATCTTTGACCTGCTGACGCCGCTGGTGATTGCGCAGATGATCGACAAGGGTATCGGCGCGCACGACGTGAATGCCGTCGTCCACTACGGCATGCTGCTTGGCGCCATGGCCGTGATCGGCATCTCGTTTACGCTCGTCTGCCAAAAGATGGCGGCGCTGACTTCGCAAGGCATGGGTACCGATATTCGCGGCGCGCTCTATGAGCACATCAACAAGCTGAGCTATGCCGAGCTCGATCGCTTTGGCACGCCGTCGCTCATCACGCGCATCACCAACGACGTCAATCAGGTGCAGCTCGCCGTGGCGCTGGGCGTGCGCATGCTCATCCGCTGGCCTTTCCTGGCGGTGGGCTCCATGGTCGCGGCCCTCGCCATCGACCTTAAGCTCGGCATTATCTTTTTAATCTGCACGCCCGCCATCGGCCTGGTGTTCTGGGTTGTCATGGCGCGCTGCATTCCGTACTACAAGCAGCTGCAGGCAAAGCTCGACCGCATCGCGCTCATTTGCCGCGAGGGGCTTTCGGGCGCCCGCGTGGTTCGCGCCTTTGTACGCGAAGATCACGAGCGCGAGCGCTTTGCCCAAGCCGCCGATGACCAGGCCAATACCGCCATCGCGGTGGGCAAGCTCTCGTCAATCCTTAATCCCGTCACGTTTTTGGTGATGAACCTGGGCGTGTGCGCCATCCTGTGGGTGGGCGGCATCCAGGTCAACGTGGGCGAGCTTACGCAGGGCCAGGTCATGGCGTTTGTGAACTACATGACGCAGACCCTGACCTCCATCGTGTACGTCGCCAACCTGGTCGTGGTCTTTACCAAGGCGAGCGCGAGTGCTTCGCGTATCAACGAGGTGCTCAATTGCGTGCCGGGCATCACCGACGAGGGCAACCAGCCGGTCGCGCTGCCCAAGCCGGGCAATGTCGCTCCAGTTCCCGCGCTGAGCTTGAGCCATGCGAGCTTCTCGTTTGGCGCTGGCGCGGCCAATGCTGTCAACGATGTGACGCTGGAACTCCCGCTGGGCAAGACGCTCGGCATTATCGGCGGTACGGGTAGCGGCAAGTCCACGCTCGTCTCGCTCATCCCGCGCCTGTACGATGCGAGCACCGGCAGCGTGAGCGTGATGGGCGCCGACGTGCGCACCTGGCCGCTCGACCAGCTGCGCCGTGTGGTCGCGACCGTTCCGCAGCGCGCATCGCTGGTGAGCGGCTCCATCCGCAGCAACCTGACCTGGCGCGATGAAGCTGCGACCGACGAGGAGCTCTGGGCGGCACTCGACATGGCACAGGCCAGCGAGTTCGTGCGCAACAAGCCGCAGGGCTTAGACGCCCCGGTCGAGGCGGGCGGCAAGAACTTTAGCGGTGGCCAGCGTCAGCGCCTGACTATCGCGCGTGCCTTGGTTGGTTCGCCTCAGATATTGATCATGGATGACTCCGCGTCGGCGCTCGACTTTAAGACCGACGCGGCGCTTCGCCATGCCATTCGCGAGCGCAGCATGCGCGGTGCCGCCAAGGGCGGGCTGCCGCTGACCACGGTGATTGTGAGCCAGCGCGTCTCGACCGTGCGCGATGCCGACGTGATCTGCGTGCTCGACCACGGCTCGGTTGCCGGCCTGGGCACACATGACGAGCTCTATGCGACCTGTCAGCTCTATCGCGAGATTTGCCAGTCGCAGCTGCGCCGCGAGGAGCTTGAGGGCCAGCGGGGGAGCACAGCGCCCGCGCTCGCCCCAGGTGCCCCGACCGCCCCCGCATCCGTCTGCGCAAAGGAGGGCTGCTAAATGAATCCGTACACTTCCTCCGGTTCGGTCGCCACGATGACGGCCAACGTGTCCGGTAACGATAGCCTCAACGACCTGGGCGACGGCCCGCGCCAGCCTGGCGACCCCGAGCGCTATCCCGTGGGTGCGGTGACCCGCCGCCTGCTGGGCTATGTTCGCCCGCACCGCGTCTCGTTTACGGCATCGTTTGTGAGCGCCGCAATCTCGGTGATCTTGCAACTCTATACGCCCATCCTCATTGGCGAGGGCATCGACCTTATCGTCGCCGCCGGACAGGTGGACTTCGATGCGCTGCTGCCGCTTGTCACCAAGCTCGCGATTGTCGTCGTAGGTGCTGCGGCCTTCCAGTGGCTGCAGGGCTACTGCGTTAACCGTCTGTCCTACGAGACGGTG
Source organism: uncultured Collinsella sp. (assembly GCA_905205145.1). Taxonomy (GTDB): domain Bacteria; phylum Actinomycetota; class Coriobacteriia; order Coriobacteriales; family Coriobacteriaceae; genus Collinsella. Next base: position 19,593 of record CAJLCM010000031.1, on the reverse strand, counting down.
CGCGACATGCGCGTGGAGGCGAGCGACAAGCTCAGCCGCATGCCGCTCAGCTTTATCGACGGCCATGCCCACGGCGACCTCATGAGTCGCGTGGTCAACGACGTCGATCAGGTGGGCGACGGTCTGCTGCAAGGCTTCACACAGCTCTTCACCGGTGTTATTACCATCGTGGGTACGCTCGCGTTTATGCTTTCCATCAACCTGACCATGACGCTCGTGGTGGTACTCGTCACGCCGCTTTCCATTTTTGCAGCCGGTGCTATCGCCAAGCTTTCCAACAAAAGCTTTACGGCACAGCAGCGTATTCAAGGGCAGCTCGGTGGTCATATCGAGGAGTACGTAGGCGAGCAGAAACTTGTCGACGCCTTTGCCTATGGTCCCAACGCTCAGCAGCGCTTCGATGCCCTCAACGCCGAGTTGTACACGGCGGGCGAGCGCGCGCAGTTTATGGGCTCGCTCTCCAACCCCGGCACGCGCTTTATCAATAACATCATCTACGCCGTGGTTGCCGTGATCGGCTGCGTGGGCGTAATCACGGGCGTGCCCGCGGCGCTCACGGTGGGCGGCGTGCAGATCTTCCTGTCCTACGCCAACCAGTACACCAAGCCGTTCAACGAGGTCACCAACGTCATCACGCAGATCCAGACCGCCTATGCCTCGGCGCGCCGCATGTTTGCGCTGCTCGACGCCTGCGAGCAGGAGCCCGACGCGGCGGATGCCGTGGAGCTTGCCGCCCCGAAGGGCGCGGTGACCTTTGAACATGTGGACTTTAGCTACGTGCCCGACCGCAAGCTGCTGCAGGACATTTGCATTGAGGCCAAGCCGGGCATGCGTTTTGCGCTCGTCGGCCCCACGGGCTGCGGCAAGACGACGCTCATCAACCTGCTGCTGCGCTTTTACGACATCGATGCCGGGCGCATCGTGGTCGACGGGCATTCCTCGCGCGACTACACGCGTGAGAGCCTGCGCCGCGCCTTTGGCATGGTGCTGCAGGACACCTGGCTGTTCGAGGGCACGGTGGCCCAGAACATCGCCTACGGCTGCCCCGATGCCACGCGCGAGCAGATTGTCGAGGCCGCCAAGCGCGCGCACGCGCATAAGTTTATCGTGCAGCTGCCAGGCGGCTACGATACGGTGATCGGCGAGGACGGCGGCACGTTTAGCCAGGGTCAAAAACAGCTGCTGTGCATCGCGCGCGTCATGCTCACCGATCCGGCGATTCTGCTGCTGGACGAGGCAACGTCGAGCATCGATACACGTACCGAGCTGCAGGTGCAGGCGGCATTCGACGAGCTCATGGCCGGTCGCACGAGCTTTGTCGTGGCGCACCGCCTATCGACGATCCGTAACGCCGATTGCATCCTAGTCATGCGCGACGGGCAGATTATCGAGCGTGGCACGCACGACGAGCTGCTAGCGGCAGGCGGCTTCTACGCCGAGCTCTACCGCAGCCAATTCGCCCAGTGAGCAAGACGCGGGACATGTAACGCAGCGCTAGGGCGCGAGCGTGTCAACGGGGGCAACGATGATGCCCTCGGGCGTTGTGTGGACCGGCATGCCGAACCCGATGACGATGAGTTTGGCCGCGGGAGGCCTCTCGCCGCGTTCGACCAGCTTGCGCTCGAGTCGAAGCAGGTTTGCAGACGCCTCGGGGATCTGCGGACTTCCGAGTTTTACTTCCACGGCAATCCAAGTTCCATCGCGCCTGTGTATAACGGCATCGACCTCGAGATCGTCGGCGTCGTGGTAGTGGGACACCGATGAGTCATTTGCGGCGGCATAGACCTTAAGGTCGTGCAGGACGAGGGATTCGAAGAGCAGCCCCAGTGTCTTCGGGTCGGATGCCAATGACTCCGGATTTGCTCCGAGCAGCGCAACGGCAAGCGAAGGGTCGGCGAGGTGCCTTTTCGCACTTTGCCGCAGCTTTACCGGCGACCTGAGCGCCGGATGCCAAGCCGGGATATCGTCGATGATATTGATTCGTCTCAGAGCATCCATGTATCTGGAGACCGAATTCTTCGAAACGCCGGTACCGATATCTTTATCGATGGACTTCGATCCAGCAAGTGTCGACTCATTTCGCGCAAGCGATGTCAAAAGAGACCTGACCTTGACCGGATCACGTTTGACGCCGTCAGTTCTAGAAACATCCGATTCGCATACGCCATCAACATAAGCAGCGGCAATCCGCATAGCATTTTCAGTTGTTTTCCCCATCGCTTGAGGCCAACCACCGCGACACAGCAAATCGGCGATGCCGGCGACACCAGCGATCGATCCGACCGCCTGCTTGGCGGGGTGGCCGGAAAGCAGCGCTCTAATCGAAGCCGCGCCCGAAGAAACGCCGAGCTCAAACAGCGTCATGGTATCCATTCGCAATCTAGCTATTCGCCCAACGCCGCTATGCATTGGCTGCTTCGAATCTTGCGGCGTTGCTGAGCCCGTAAGAATAAACTGTCCGGATTCTCCCTGTCTTGCGTCACACTCGAAACGTATGGCATCCCATAGTTTTGGTTCTTCCTGCCATTCGTCGATGAGTCTAGGCGACGGTCCTGCTATTGCCTGCGCTGGGTCGATCCGAGCCAACTGGAGAGCGGAAAAATTTCCAGCCGGATCGGAAAGAGACAAGGATGATTTGGCAAAACGTCTGGCCGTAGTGGTCTTTCCGCACCACTTCGGGCCTTGAATGAGAACCGCACCGAAGATATCGAGATTATGCCTGATTGCCTTGTCGATGCATCTGTCTACATACCTATCCATACCGTCACCTTCTCAACTTGCCTTGATTATGTATTTTACCAGCTGCGTGGTGACGATTGACGGTAATCTGTGGTGACGATTGATTACGAACTATGGTGACGATTGGCGGGTATCTGTGGTGACGGTTGTCATCGATTCGGGGCATAGGGCAGCTTAGCTGTCTCAAAGCTTATAGATTTCGGGGCTTGCGCTGCGGGCGTTTTTGTCCATTGATGTCGCCTGCGTCGCCAATCGGCAGACGGTGGTTTACATCTGTCACGTTAGTACTAAGATATTCATCTAATAAATTGCATTAGTGGCTTTAGTTTTGGGGGAAACGAGGCAACGTGACTATGACATGCTCTTTGGTGGTTAACAGCAAGAGCGGTAATACCAGGATGGTTTCGGGCGCGATCAAGCGCGCCCTGCAGGCTGCGGGCGTTGAGTTTGTCCATGCCGCGGCGTTGAGCGACGATGCGGATGCCGAGCAGGTCGCGCGCGAAGCGCAGGGGGCTTGCGCGGCCGATACCGTGCTCGTCGGTTTTTGGTGCGACAAGGGCGCATGCACGCCTTCGGTCGCGGCGTTGCTCTCCGCCCTACACGGCAAGCGCGTTTTCCTCTTTGGTACCTGCGGCTTTGGTGCCGATCAGAGCTATTATCAGCAGATTATCGATCGCGTGTCGTCCAATTTGGCAGAGGATGCCGAGCTTGCGGGCTGGGCGATGTGCCAGGGCAAGATGGGCCCCGCGGTCAAGCAGCGTTACGAGGCCATGCTCGAGCAAGATCCCGACAATGCCCGTTTTAAGATGCTGCTCGACAACTGGGTAGCCGCAAAGGATCACCCCACCAAGGAGGATCTGGACAACATGGCTGCAGCCGCCAAAAAGGCCGTGCTGGGGGAGTAGCTCCATCTTCTAAATGCAATGCCCTCCCGGGTGGCGGCCCTTTATCGATGGAAGGCCTCATAAGCTGAAGTTCAATCCCCGGGATGCGTCCAGAGTGGGACGTGCTTTCCCGATGGGTGGGGTTTCGGAAAGTGGGGACTGGATTTTGAGCCTAGAGTGGGACATGCTTTCCCAAAGGCCGCTCAACGGGAAACCGCATCCCACTATTAGCCCGAGAAACGGGATGCACTTTCCCAAAGAGAGCCAACGGGAAACTACGTCCCACAATCAGCTTCCAAAGTGGGACACACTTTCCCGTTGAGGGTTGTTCCGGAAAGTGCATCCCGGAATTGATACTCAGAATGGGACGTCGTTTCCCGTTGAGGGTCTCGGCGGAAAATGCATCCCGGAAATGGGCTTTGAGCTTGGACGATGCTCCCCCAGTACCTCCGCTTTTAAAAATGAGACACGCCGTTGGCGGAAATGAGACACGTGGAACTGGGCATCGGACGTACTATTCGTGGAATGAGCCGCTCCACTCGAGTAAAGCGAGGTCCCTCATGTACGTTCCGCACCCCCGTATCCGTAGGCTGTCGAAAATCCCGCTTGTTGGGACGGCGGCGCTTGCTGCGTTGATTGCAACGAGTGTCGCTTGTTTCACGGCGGCTCCCAACGTCGCCCAGGCGGCCGACACGCCTGAGATCACCGATATGACCGAGCAGGACTATAGCGACCTGGGCCTGGGCACGAGCGAGGACATTCCGGCCGATACCGTTGGCCCCTACTCCACCACCACTCCCACGACGTTTGCCACGCGCAGCGAGGTCTATATGGCAGCTAACGGCAGCCATGGCAATCGCTACACTCTGCGCGACAAGCTCGAGAACGTCGAGCGCGGCGATATTGGCGGCAGCAGCAAACTCACCGATGGCTATGGAAGTGTGTGGGGCGCCGCAAAGTTCTGGCAAAACGTCAACAATTTCGATACGAACAGCGACCTCTACAAGCATAGCGACTACGGTGGCGGCACCTGGTCGTATTTGAGCAATAATGAGTCCTCGACGGTGCTCGCCAACGACAACAACGGCTTCTCGGGCATTCACGCCACGAGTGTTGAGTTCTGCAGCGACGCCAGCACGGGCAAAAAGAGCCGCGTTGCCGAGCTCCGTGCCTACGGCGACAGTTCCTCCACGACGATTGACGGCAAGTCATACGCCGGAAAGGTTGAGCTGGTCCTCTACTCGTTTAGCAACGGGCGCACGCGCACTCTCGACACACACCTGCCAGTGACGGTCAACACTAATATGATGTACGGAGGCCGTTTTAAGTATCTGAACGCCGGCTACCTGCAAGAGCACGATGCCGTCTTTGATGTCGAGGCGGGCGATGTCGATGGCGACGGTGTGGACGAGCTTTTTGTCTACGCGGGTTGCTATGTCGACGAGAACGGCGTGCGCAAGGCCGTAGTCGACATGTACGACCTGGAGGGCGGCAACTGGAGTCAGAGTGTCGTCAAAATCGACGCCGGTAACGCCGCGGACTACACCACGCACAACGAGGGCGGGAACGACTCTTGGACGCAGCTGCAGTCAGCTCCTGTCGTTTCGCTGGCTGCCGGAGACCTCGACCGCGATTTTTGCGATGACCTCGCCACCGTGGTCTCGGCACCCTACGGCAAGAAGAATATTGATAAGTCGACGCATTGCGAGCTGTTTTCGTGGGATGCATCCAAGGGTGCACTCGTCCATGTCGATGCTCTGGGTGACGCGGGCGCAATCTCCCTCTCCGCGAACGGCAAGACCATGGTCGCTGCGAATGCGACGTTCGGCACGTTTGCCGCCTACGATGAAGAAGGAAAGAAGACGGGTGAAACCGTCACGGGCCTTATTCTTGCGGGCTATGACTGGCAAAGCAGCACTTTTGATTACGGCGCTTCTGACGGCAGCAAGGGGCTGTACGGCGCGCTGTACCGCTACGCGTATTTTGACTCGGAGTCTGGCGAGTTCAAGCTTTCCGATTGCAAGGAATACAGAGACGGGCTCCTCGCCTCCTATGGGCTGATGCATGTGCCCAACAGCGCATGGAAGGATAGCGCTCAGGATAAGCGCTATCCGTGCACCTTGGCGCCTATTGCCCTTGCCACTGCCAACCTTGACGGCCTGTCCGAGCAGCCGGCGGTCGACGAGGTGCTCGTGGGCGGCGATGTGTTCCGCGACTTTGCCTGCAACACGGCACAGAGCGGGGCTCAGGGCTTGGGGTCCATGGTCGGAGCCATGAGCATGAGCGGTCAGCAATACAACAGCAGCAACAAGCATGACCACAAGGGTATAGAGCAGGTGTGGATCAGCGACGTCAAGGCGGGCAGCGTCTCGGGTTCGGACCGCTATAACGAGAGCTTTATCGCCGTGGTGGGCAAGCACCGCGACGAGGACCTGCGCAAGAACGATGACTACTATTGGATGACCGCCTCGCATTTTTCGCTCGACGAGAACGGAAAGGTGCGCCGCGGCGAGGAGCAGGTGATTAGCGAGAGCAACCGTCGCGGCACTACCTACGGCACATTTATCTCGCTCGCGCTGCCCGATGTCGACAACGACAGCGTCAAGATCACGTACAAGGACCGCTACAAGGTCTATACCAACCCGCGCGTGCTTGCCGTGCTGCAGGATGCGCCCTATGTTGAGGATCTGGAGCAGGCATACGGCTATCTGGTGTTGGGCGGTACGGAATATGGCGAGGGCACGAGCACAGGGCAGATTCACGGCGGCACTATTGGCGCCGAGTTGGGCGTTGCCGTCGAGGTACAGACCGGTCCGCCCCTGGTGGCGATTAATGCTTCAGTCGATTTTGCCGCCGAGGGATGCTATGACTATCGGAGCGAGCGCACAGTGAGCGCCAGCGTAAGTTATGAGTCGCATGCCGGCGAAGGCGACAAGGCCGTGCTCTACACGATTCCGATGGTCTATTACGAGTACGAGATCGAAAATGAGGAAACTGGCGGCAAGGGCGTGATGGCGGCGCCCGTGTCGCTCGGCGCGCAGACCTCGGTCGTTAATGTCGAGGCCTATGACCGCGTTGCCAAGCAGCACAACATGACGCCGCTCAGCTACTTTTTGACCAACCGGTCGGGAGAGCCCGACAGCTATTACACGGCGCTCAACGGTACGACTCCCGTGCAAGATTCCTTTGGTCTGGGCAAGCCCGGCGTGACGCGCGCTTACACGTACGATGGGTATAGCGGTGCTGTCGCGCAGTCGGGGGCGAGCACTACGCAGACCATCGAAGTCGAGGAGGGCGAGGAGCAGGAGTTTGAGTACGGCTTTACGCTGAACGGCAGCGTTGTCATGGGCGCGAAGCTTGCAAAGCACGAGTTATTTGGCGGCCTGTGCTTTGGTGCCAACGCCGGCTTTACTACGGGTAACTCCTCGAGTGAATCGACCGAATACGGCGGCACCGTCGACAACCTGCCCGAGGCCGCGAAGGATAAGTACGGCTTTGCGTGGCGCCTGGGCGTCAACGCGGTGGATGTCAACAAGTTCGAGGACGGCTCGGGCGACAAACTCGGCACCAAGGACACCGATCAGTTTTGGATCGTGGGCTATGACGTCAAGGATGTCGAGATGCCCGAGGCACCGGCCGTGACGGGCTTTACGGCAAACGCCGTTGATTCGACCAGTGTCGCGTTTAGCTGGGACGACGTGCTCGCAAACAGGGGTGGCTTTAGCTACGGCGTGGGTATGCTGCAGAGTAACGCGGCCGACGCCATCGTCAACAGCTGGAAGATCGCCGACAATACGCAGACCTCGCTTACCTGGGACGGGTTGCAGCCCAATACGGAGTATCGATTTGCCATTGCCGCCGTTAAGAATGGATCCACGACCGAAACGGGTATTCGCTCGGCAATTATTACGGTCAAGACCATGCCCGAGGGCATGACGATGAGCGTGAGCGGACCTGCGGCGGATGATGAAGAGGGGTCGGATCTTGGATACGACTCTTCGGTTGAGCGCACGGCGGGAAGCCACCTGACGCTCTCGGCGATTGGCCATGTGAAGCAACTCGGTGCCGACGATAGCGAAACTGGGCTGGCACCGACCTATATGTGGTACCGCAAGGGCCGCGGCGAGACAGAGTTTAAGCTCGTGGGTGCCGATGGCAACCTCGCGGTTGGAACGGCCTCAAAGCTCGAGATTGACCTGACCGCAGACGATGACGGTGCGCAGTATTACTGCCACGTGGGATACAACGACGTGGGCCTCGACACCGGCACGACGCTCGTGAATATCGAGGCCGAGGAGACGGCGCCCACAACGGTGAACGCCACCCCGATCCGCACGCGCCGCCTGTTCTCACAGGCAAGTGCGGGCGCCAAGAAGTTCCTGGACCATACGCTGGTAAACACCGCCGGCACAACCGATTCCGAAGGCTCAAAGGACCCCGAGACTCCTGAGACCCCGACGAACCCGGACAAGCCCAAGTCCGACAACGGAGCTAAGACCGACACCAAGGTCAAGACTACGACCACAGCGAAGAACCTCGCAAACACCGGCGACCAAACATTCGCCCTAGTCGCCACCGCAGCAGCAGCGGGAGCAACGCTCGTAGTGATAGCCCTCATCATGCTGATCAAGCGCCGCAAGAACCACTAGGAGTCAGTCGAACATATCGACAAAGTAAAACCCGGGTAGCCAAACAACTGGCTACCCGGGTTTTCTCTTTATTAGAAATCAGAGTCTTCAAGGCAAGAGCCCGATTCAACCAGAGACACTCCGAATACTCCCCATGACAAGCCGCGCTCCAACAACAAGGCGTCTGCCCGGGCGGCGCGGAATGTAAGGTTCATCGCGAGTTCCGCACGAGCCGGAGAGCACTTAATGTGCTCTCCGTGCGAGCAGGACTGCCCGAGCAGGGAACCTTACATTCCGCGCCGCCCGGGCAGACGAACCGGGATAGACCCGCAGCGACCCGCTACTTGATCTTGGTCGTACCCGGTGCCAGGTTGGGGTCGGTCTCGTTGGCCTCGGTCTGGAAGTGCTCGGTGTAGACGTTCTTGCCGTCGCGGAACATCTCGTAGTACTGCATCTTGGCGTAATCCTCGCGTGCCTTGGTGGCGGCTGCGGCATCGGCGTCGTCACCGGTGACGTTGGAGGAGAGCGCCCAGCGCAGGCTGGCGTCCTCGTAGCCCACCGAGTTGATGGCGGGCAGCGACTTACGCAGCGTCATGTGCGCTTTCTGGTAGTCGGTCAGCGGTGCGCCGATTAGCTGCATCAGCTGGGTGGACAGGTAGTTGGTGGACAGGTCGTCGACCTCGCTCGTCTGGTCGCAGCCGGCAACGTCGTAGTTAGCCCAGATGATGTAGTCGGTCTGCCACAGGCGCTCCTGATGCGTGGCATCGTCCTCGCCGGTAAACCACTTGTCGTTGAACTTGGACGGGAAGAACGGCTGGTGGTCGCCCCAGAACACCACGACCACCTTACGGTCGAGCTTGCTCAGGGCGTTGAGGAAGTAGCGAAGCGCCTGGTCGGACTGCTCGATGCACGAGACATACTCGTCGACATCGGAGAGCGTGCCGTCCTCGACGGTCTTGGCGTCCAGGTCGGTCGTGTCGATGTTCAGGTGCATCTGCTTGTCGACCGGCAGCAGGCCCGTGTCGTAGCCCGAGTGGTTCTGCATGGTCACGTCGAAGATAAACTGCGGATCGGCGTTCTGGTCGAGCAACTCAAGAATCTTGTCGTAGGTAGCCTGGTCGGTCACCATGCCGCGCAGGGTGTCGGCTCCCTGGAAGTCGTTGATGGACAGGAACTGGTCAAAGCCAAAGTCCTTGTAGACGTTCTCGCGGTTCCAGTTGGTGGCGTGGTTGGGGTGCATGGCCGTGGTGGAATATCCGAGCGACTTGAACTGCTCTGCCAGGTTCCCGGTCGTTTCCATGTTGTAGATGGTGTAGGGGTACACGCCCGAGCCCAGGTTGGCCATGGAGTTGCCGGTCATAAACTCAAACTCGGTATTGGCGGTGCCGCCGCCGTAGGCGCTCACGTAGAGTTTGCCGCGGCTGAGGCAGTTGGACAGGCTCTTAAAGTACTGCGGGCCTTCGTAGCCGGCGCGCATGTTCTGGTAGATCGACAGATCCGAGAACGTCTCGTTCATGATGGCGATGACCGTGGGCTTCTCGCTGTCGAACTGCTCCTTTGCGGCGGCGCGCTCGTCGCTCTTGGCGGCGTCGGACTTGTCGTAGGCCTTGGCGTACTTTTTGAGCGTGGCTTTGGCATCGTCGACGGAGTAGTCGGCGGGTTTGGGCGGCTTGATGGACTGCGCTGCGCTAATGAAAGCGGGCAGGTAGCCCTCGCGCCAGTAGCTCTCGAGCGGGCGCCAGGTGTAGACGGTGATGCCGAGGGTGTTGTAGTAGTCGATGAGCGTGACATGCGCGGTCACACCGCCCAGGCACAGCACGGCGACGAGCAGGTTGGTGAGCAGGATGCGCTTGGCGTTGGCGGCGCCCTTCTGGCGATGCGGCGCGACCAGGCCGGCGTACTCGCACAGCAGCATGGCGATGGCGGTAAAGCCCATGGACAGCACGCAGAACAGCGAGATGGAGAAGGTGTAGCCGTTGCCGGCGACCGCGGCGGCGGTGGAGATGGCCGAAAGGTCGCCCGGCTGGATGGGCATGGATTTAAACGTGATGACGAAGAACTCGGCAATGCCCAGGACAAAGAGGGCAAAGGCCAGGACCGCGGGAGCTGCGCCATGGCGCTGGAACAGGAAGAACAGGCCGACCATGAGCGTGGTGATGATGGCCCACTCGAGCAGGATGCACAGGGGGTAGACCCAGGTAAAGTCGTGGTTGGACGAGACCTCCATGCCCAGCAGCGCAAAGACGCCGGCGAGCAGTAGGCACAGGACGGCGGCGACGAGTGGTTTGCCCACAAAGGCGCCGCGCAGGCGGGCGAGCTTGCCGGTGGGGGCGGGGGCGTTGGGCTCGGCGAACGCAAAGACGCGCGGGGCGATGCGGTCGCGGGCGATGCTGGCCCAAGCGCATCCGGTGAGAATGGCATTGGTCAGGATGAGCATCACAAAGGCGAGCGGCTCGTTTTGAGCGACGAGGCCCACGGCGCCCCAAATGGTCAAAAAGACTTGGAACAGACCGAAGGCGACGCTCCAGGCGAAGGTGCTCTTGGCAACGGTGCCCGACTTTGCGCGAATGGCCTTGGCCTCGCGCAAGACAAGGTAGACGGTCGCCGCAAGACCGACGAGCGAGATGGCGGCTGCGAACATGCTGAGACTCCTCACAAACTTAAAACCTACGAAAGCGGGGGTTTACCCGATTGTTACCAAGATATGCGCTGCAATTGGTGACTGCGCACAACAACCAGCCATATTAACGCGCACGTGCGGCGGTGTGGCGCAATGTAGTGGCGACCTGCGCGATAATGGACGGGAATTACACGGAAACGTAAAGGCTTCTTAAAGAATTAGCGAGGATGAGGCGATGAACGAGCAGGTTTGCACCAAGGCTGTGGATGCGTGTGGCTATCCGGTCGAGACGACGGGCAATGCGGTGCTGGACACGTTGGAGCACCGTTCCTCCACGCGTGCGTTTGCGCGCGATGATGAGGGCCGTCCCGTGGCGGTGACCGACGAGCAGCGCGCGGCGATTCTGCATGCGGCGAGCCGTGCTTCGTCGGCCGGCGCCATGATGATGTACTCCATCGTGAGCATTCGCGAGCAGGCCACGCTGAACCGTCTCGCCGATCTATGCGATCACCAGCCCATGATCGCCAAGGCGCCCTGGGCACTTATATTTGTGGTCGACTATGCCAAATGGATTGATCTGTTCGATCACGTGGGCTGCTTTGAGCCCGAGTTTGTCGAACGCACGGGCAAGGAGCCGCGCCGCGCGCCCGGTCTGGGCGACTTTGCCATTGCGGCGCAGGATGCCGTGATTGCGGCGCAAAATGCCGTGGTTGCCGCCGAGTCCCTTGGATTGGGGAGCTGCTACATTGGCGACATCGTCGAGAATGCCGAAGAAGTGGCTGAGCTGCTGGGCCTGCCGCCCCACACCATGCCGCTGTCGATGCTCATCATCGGCACGCCCCGTAAGGAGCGCCCGGCCATCGCGCATCCCGTGGTGAACCTGGTGCACGAGGAGCGCTACTGCCGCGCGGACGCCGCGACCATGGATGCGCAGGTGGCCGAGATGGATGCGATGTTTCGCCCGCATGCCCGCGAGGTGGGCGAGCGCGTGGTGGACATCTACACCCGCAAGCACACAAGCCCCTTTATGGCCGAGATGAGTCGCTCCATGGAGTGGTGGTTCAAAAACTGGCTCGGTATGTAGCGCATGTGGCAAAGGGGAAAGTCCCTTTGCCACATTCCATATCGCCGCGGTGGCCTAAAGGCCGCATAAATGTTTATCTAGCTGGGAAAACAGCGCCTAGTAAACCATAACCGACCACCTATAATTCCTTCGAACATTAAAGTTGGGAGGAAACCGGCTTATGGAACAAAAGGCCAAGGAGGCAGCTTCGCACGCTGCGATTCCGGTGAGCATCTCGGCGATGCTCGTCACGCTGGGCGTGGTGTACGGCGATATCGGCACCAGCCCCATGTATGTAACCAAGGCGCTTGTCGCCGGCAACGGCGGTATCGGCAGCGTCACGCAGGAGTTTGTGCTCGGCGCACTTTCCCTCGTGGTGTGGACGGTCACGCTGCTGACGACCGTCAAGTATGTGCTCATCTCGCTGCGCGCCGATAACCATGGTGAGGGCGGCATCTTTGCCCTGTACAGCCTGGTCAAGCGCTGCGGCAAGTGGCTTATCATCCCCGCCATGCTGGGTGGCGCCGCGCTGCTCGCCGACGGCATCCTGACGCCGGCCGTTACCGTTACCACGGCCATCGAGGGCCTGCGCACCATCCCGGCGGTCCATGCCGTGCTGGGCGATGACCAAGGCCGCGTCGTCGCCATTACGCTCGCCATCATCATCGTGCTCTTCTTGGTACAGCGCATCGGTACGGCCAAGATCGGTCACGCCTTTGGCCCCATCATGACGCTGTGGTTCCTGTTCCTGGGCGGCACGGGTCTGTTCTTTGTCTTCCAGCACCCCGCCGTGCTGCTGTGTCTCAACCCGGTGCGTGGAATCGCCTTTTTGCTGAGCCCCAACAACCACGCGGGCATCATGATTCTGGGCAGTTGCTTCCTCGCCACCACCGGTGCCGAGGCGCTCTACTCCGACATGGGCCACGTCGGCCGCGGCAACATCTACGCTACCTGGCCGTTCGTTAAGTGCTGCCTGCTGCTTTCCTATATGGGCCAGGGCGCTTGGCTTATGAACAACGCTGCCAACCCCGAGCTCATGGGCATTGCCGACCTCAACCCGTTCTACCAGATGCTCGCCCCGGGCCTGCGTCCGTTTGCCGTCGGCCTTTCCACCGTTGCGGCCATCATTGCCTCGCAGGCGCTCATTACCGGCGCATTCTCGCTGGTGTCCGAGGCCAGCCGTCTGGACCTCATGCCGCACATGCAGGTCTTCTACCCTGCCGAGACCAAGGGCCAGCTCTACATCCCCATGGTCAACAACGTCATGCTTGTCGGCTGCGTCATTGTGGTACTGCTGTTCCAGAACTCGGCGCATATGGAAGCCGCCTACGGCCTTGCCATTACGCTGACTATGATGTGCACCACGCTGCTGCTCTTCTTCTACCTGCACGAGGAGCGCAAGCTCAAGGTTGCTCCGTGGATCTTCGCGGCCTTCTTCCTTTTGCTCGAAGGCTTCTTCTTCGTGAGCTCGCTCACCAAGTTCTTCCACGGCGGCTATTTCACCATCCTCATGGCTGCACTCATCATGGGCATTATGGTGTGCTGGTACAACGGCACGGCTGTTGAGCAGCGCCAGTTTACGCTGCTGCCGCTGCGCAGCTACCTGCCGCAGCTCAAGCGCCTGCGCGACGACGACCGTTACGAGCGTCTGAGCGACAACATCGTGTACCTGACCAAGGACACCCATACCGACTATATCGACCGTGATATCGTCTACTCGATCTTGGACAAGCATCCCAAGCGCGCTCGCGCCTGGTGGTTCGTGAATGTCGAGACCATGGACGAGCCGCATACCTTTGCCTATTCGGTCGAGACGTTCGGCACCGACTACGTGTTCCGCGTGCATCTGTACCTGGGCTACAAGATCAACCAGCGCGTCAATGCCTACCTGCGTCAGGTTGTTCAGGACCTGGCTGCCACCGGCGAGCTGCCGCCGCAGACGCATGACTACTCGGTCTACAAGGACCCGGGTAACATCGGCACGTTTAAGTTCGTCCTGATCCGTAAGCTTTTGGCGCCCGAAAGCGACGTGGAGCCGAGCGAGCGTACGGCCATCACGCTCAAGTACATCATCCGCCGTGCCGCCGGCACGCCCGCGCGTTGGTACGGCCTGGAGAACTCCAACGTGAGCTTTGAGTACGTGCCGCTGTTCACCAAGTTCAAGGCCGTGAACAAGATGCAGCGCCTGGCCCCCAACGAGCGGCCGTAGGCGCCGACGGGTTGCACGGAGTTGGTTTTCGATGGACAAGATTGAGACCGGGGAGGCAAACATGGATGCAAAGATGCTTGATGGCCGCGAGGTGGTTGCCGAGCTGGTACGTGAGGCGCGTGTCGACGCCGCCGAAGATCGGTTCTTTACGAATCGTGCCAACATGGACATGGCCGACCGCGTGATCTCGATCGTGGCGCTGGTATTTGGAGCGGTGTGCCTGTGTGCCCTGCTCGCGCACGTGCTGTTTGTCTAGCGACCGCCGGTTGCAAAGGCTATACACTTGGAACCACCACAAGGGAAACCACCACAAAGGTGCCCGTCCCTTTGTGGTGGTTTTTGTTTTTGAGAGAGGGGCGGGGCGCTGATGGACGTCCGTACGGATGGCGATATTGCCGATAGCTTTTGGTGGCGGCGCACAACGCTGACGCGCCGCACTCCTCTGTATGACGCCTGCGTGTCGGTGGGGCTGCTGGTCGCGGCGACGATTGTGGGCGCGCTGCTCGACCATCCGGGTCTCGCGCCGAGCATCATGATCGTCTATGTGTTCGCCGTTCAGCTGTGCGCCTTCTTTACCTGGAGTCGCCTGTATTGCTTGCTGAGCTCGGCTGCCGCCGTGGCGCTCTACAACTTCTTGTTTGTCGACCCGCGCTACTCGCTGTCGCTTATCGACCGCGGCTATCCCGGCATGTTCTTCATCATGTTCGTGGTCTCGCTTGTGTCGAGCTCGATTGCGTTGGCCCTGCGCCGCGCCTTGGCGCAGGCTGCCGCCAGCGACCGCCGTACGCATATGGTGCTCGAGACCAACCGTATGCTGCAGCGGTGCGCCGATCAGCAGCAGATTGTCCATGCCATGGCAACGCAGCTGGCGCGTCTTTCGGGCTGTCCGGTCGTGTGGTACAGCGCTGACGCCGAGGGCGATGACCTGCTGCCGCGCGCGACGTACACGGCCGTGGGCGATGCCGCGCCGGTGCATGAACTGGCGCCGCAGATGCCGCCGCGGCTCTCGGCGTCCGCCTATGTGGGAACGCCGCTCGACGCCACGTTTGGCGGCTCGGCGTTTTATGGCATCTACCTGACGGTTCGCACAGGCGACGGCTTCGCGCGCTCGGGCGACCCCGCCTCGGTGGTGGGCGTGCTGGCTATCGTTGCCGAGCCCGACGTGCTGACGCACGAGGAGCGAACACTTGCCGATGCCATCGTGAGCGAAGGCGAGCTGGCACTCGATCGCGCCCGCGCCATGGAGGCCCGCGAGGAGGCGGCGGTGCTCGCCAAAAACGAACAGCTGCGCGCCAACCTGCTGCGCTCCATCTCGCACGATCTGCGCACGCCGCTTACCAGTATTTCGGGTAATGCCGACGTGCTGCTCGACCAGGGCTCGACCGGCACCGCCGTGCTCGACGCCCAAACGCGCCGCGGCCTGCTCCTGTCCATTCGCTCGGATGCGCAATGGCTCAACGCTACCGTCGAGAACCTACTTGCCATCACCAAGCTCGAGGGCGACGGTATGCATCTGTCGACTACGCTCGAGCTCATGGACGATATCGTCGAGGAGGCGCTGCGCCACGTAAGTCCGGCCGTGCGCGAGCACGACCTTAAGGTGGTGGCGTGCGATGAGCCGGCGCTCGTCAACGTCGATGCGCGCCTGATGGTGCAGCTGGTGGTCAATCTGGTGAACAACGCCATCACCTATACGCCCGCAGGCTCGCATATCATGATTTCGATTAGCGTCGACGATGGACGCGTGGCGTGCTCGGTGGCCGATGATGGTCCGGGCATCGCACCCGAGGATCGCGAGCGCATCTTTGAGTCGTTCTACACCGCCAACCACGGTCTGGCTGACAGTCACCGCAGCGTGGGCCTGGGTCTTTCGCTCTGCCGCTCCATTGCGCTGGCGCATGGCGGTAGCATAGAGGTTGCCGCGGCGGACCCGCACGGCTCGGTCTTTACGATTGAGCTTCCTGCCGCCGACGTTTCGTTTGATAAGGAGTAGCGCTGTGCCGAACTCTGCCGTAAAACCGCTCATCTTGGTCGTTGAGGACGACCCTGCCGTCCGCAATCTTATTGTTGCCGCGCTCGAGGCGCACGGCTTGCGCCATATGGCTGTGGAGACCGCCCATGCCGCTATCGCCGCCGCCTCGTCGCAGACGCCGAGCATTGTGCTGCTCGATCTGGGCCTGCCCGATATGGACGGCGTCAAGGTGGTGGAGTCGGTGCGCGCATGGTCGGGCATGCCGATTATCGTGGTCTCGGCGCGCAGCGAGGATGCGGACAAAATCCGCGCGCTCGATGCCGGTGCCGACGACTATCTGACCAAGCCGTTTTCGGTCGAGGAGCTGCTCGCGCGCATTCGCACGACGCTCAGGCGCCTTTCGTATGCGCAAACGGGCGGCGTTGTCTCCGAGGGCTCGTTCGATACCGGCGAGCTGCATATCGATTTTGATGCCGGCATCGCCACGATGGATGGCGAGGAACTGCATCTGACGCCGATCGAGTATAAGCTCCTGTGCCTGCTGGCACACAACGCCGACAAGGTACTGACGCACCAGTTTATCCTGCACGAGATTTGGGGCACGGCAACTAAGAGCGACCTGGCGAGCCTGCGCGTCTTTATGGGCACGCTGCGCAAGAAGATTGAGTCCGACCCCGCGCATCCGCGCTATATCCAAACGCACGTGGGTATCGGCTATCGCCTGGTCACCCAAGGGTAGGACGGCGTCCGCCATTCCACTATGAGTTGCGGTGAAATACGGTCTAAATTTGCCTAATTCCAGGCAAAACAGTCCGTATTCCACCGCAACTTTGTTATCTGCCCTTGGGCTTGCTGGCGTAGAACTTCTTCTTTTTGGGCTTGCCGGCGGGGGAGGGCTTGCCAGCAAAGTTAGACTTGCCGTTGCCGGCCTGCGCGTGCGCGGGCGCCGTTGCGCGAGGCTTACGGGCCTCGGGGTTGCGCAGCTCCTCGGTTCGCTCGGCAATCTCCTCGGCGCTAAAGCCGACCTCGGCCATGGCGTCCTCGATGGGCAGTCGGCGCACGATGTAGCAGTGGTGCACCTTCTGGTTGCGCGCGAAATCCTCGGGGATGGTCTGCGCCGTAATGTCTTCCAGCACGACGCCCGCGCGCGCGAGCTTGCGTGTCTCGGGGCGGAAGCCGCGCAGGTTGCAGCTAAAGATGGCGTGGCCGCCCTGTGCGAGCAGGCGCGATACGCCGGCCAAAAGCTCAACATGGTCGCGCTGGACATCCCAGGTGCGGCGGCCCATCTTGGACGAGTTCGAGAACGTGGGCGGGTCGACAAAGATCAGGT
The DNA here is from genome assembly GCA_905205145.1 of uncultured Collinsella sp. GTDB lineage: Bacteria > Actinomycetota > Coriobacteriia > Coriobacteriales > Coriobacteriaceae > Collinsella. The sequence continues at coordinate 2,148 of CAJLCM010000031.1, read as the reverse complement.
CCCAGCGGTTGCGCGTCTGGCGCTGGTCGCGAATCCAGGCAAGCACGTCGCTGCGCACAAAATGATGCTGCGGACCAACAAAGCCGTTCTGGCGCATATTGCGCTCGGCCCAGTCCAGGTAGGTGTTGGAAAGGTCGACCGTCACGGTCTCCTCGACGCCGCCGTCGGCTGCGTAGCAGGTGGCGGTGCCGGTGTAGGCAAATAGGTTGAGGAAGCGGCGCGCCTGCTTGGCGTGCTCGCGCACCAGGTTGCGCGTGACGCGATGATCCAGGAAGATGCCCACATCCAAATAGTCGTCAAAGTTGACGGCAAAGGTGAGTCCGCCCTCTTCGATGAGCGGCAGACGACGGCGCGCGATGTTGGCGCGCTCGCCCGATCCGCCCTTGCCGGCGCCCTGCTTGCCGTACTGCGAGCCGCCGCGCGAGCGCATGCGGGCCTTGGCGTGCACGTGCTCGGCCGAAACATCCAGGATGCGCGGCGCGATGGCCAAGATGTCGAGCATGCGGGCCTGGGCCAGTGCGGGGTCGATGGTCTTAGGTGCGGCGTATTCGGCGATGACGAGCCAGCGGCCCGGCGTCTGCGGGCAGCCCTCGTACAGGTCGATGGCGGCGGAGTAATCGGGCAGGTCGGCATCGTAGACGCGGTAGCAGCTCACGCCCTCGCGCTTGGCCCACTTGCGGCGCAGACGGGCATTCTTGCGCAGGCGGTTGGCGAACTGCTCCGACTCGGGGATGAGCACGGGCAGCGGCTTGCCGTCGCCCAGGTCGAGCGTGGCAGCGGGCTCGGGCATGAGGGTGTCGGCGGCTTCGTCTTCGGCGTCCGCGGCCTGCTCCTCGGTGTTTGCGCTGGTCGCAGCCTCAAACGCTGCGGCGGCGTGGTCGAGCGAGGGCCAGACTTCGACGGTTGCCTCCTCGTTGTTGGGCATGATGGCGATCGAACGCTCGGGCTCGGCGTGGAGCGCGCGGGCCAGCAATCCGTCGCGGGTGAGCGCGGCGACCGGTGCCGAAGCGAGCTCGGGCGCGCGGCGCAGCTCGCCCACGAGCGTCATGGCGTCGTGCATGAGCGAAAGCGGGGTCTCGGTGGTATCCGCGACGATGGCGGCGCCGGCGACGGCGCGCGCATGGTCCAGCACGGTGGCAGGCTTAGCGGCGCAAAAATCGACAAAGCGCTTGTAGCCGGCGCACTTGACCATGCGCTCGGCGGTCTTGCGGGCGGCGGGGTCAACGTCTACGGCCACGATGCGCGCCTGACGCTCGCGGGCTGCGGCCTCGCGCTCGCGCGCTTCGGCAACTAGCTGCTCCCACAGGGCGGTATCGTGCAGCTGCCAGCCCTCAAAGCCCCAGCGTTCGCGAGCAGCACCCGGGGCGCGGTCAGTCAGGATGCTCGCGGCCTCCAGCAGCATGCCGCCGCCGGCGCACGAGGCATCGATCAGCGTGGGCAGGGCCTCGTTTTCGTAATCATCGGCCGTCAGCTCACGCTCGCACAGTGCAGTCCAGCCGACCTGCGAAAGTACCAGTGCGGAATAGTCGGGGCGCAGCACGTGCGTGCCCTCGCCGGCACGGGTTGCGGCGGGCGGCAGGCGCTTGAACAGCGGATCGCCCGAAAGGTCCAGGCTCATGCTCGCGCGGCGCTGGCGCAGCGAAAGCAGCAGGTGCACGTCGGGGTCGGCGGCGTCGACGTCGGCGCGACGGCCCGTGGTCTCGGCCAGACGGTCGCACAGGGCATCCTTGGCGCGCAGGGCCGAGAAGCGCGTGTTGCGCAGCTGCTCGGTCACGCCACGAGCGGTGATGGCAATGGTGGCGCCGGGGCGGACGATGCTTTCCCAGGCAATGTCGTACACACTGTCGTACAGCTCGTCGGCATCCTGCGCCTCAAAGCGCGCAAGCACCACAAACACGCGGCTTGCCAGGCGCGACCACAGGCATGCGCGATAGCCCTCTTGGAGCTCGCCCTCAAACGTGGCGCGGCCCTTGAGGCGGCGGACATGCGAAAGCCCGAGCCGTTTAAGCTCGTCGGCGAGTGCGGACTCAAAGCCCTCGGGGCAGCTTGCGTAAAATTCCATGGGTGACCTCTCTGGTTGCGTCGCTCCATTATATGATGGATGCTTCGTTTGCTCTTGTCCTCGAAAGGAACTCATATGATCGATGA